>NZ_BACU01000493.1 GCF_000333275.1 Azospirillum sp. B4
CGCTTGATCCGTCTCTTTATACGAACGGCATTTGATCGTGATCGCTCAAATGCTCCCTCACACGCGGGGGCGGCGGACATCCGTCCGCTTGGTTTCCTCGCTTTCCAGTCCGCTCCGCTCCCCGGAAAGCTCCGGCGCCCGCAGTCGCGGGCGACAGCGGCACGAGTCTACATCTCGTGCCGCTCGTATTACCCGGTCGCGCGCAGACTGGTGGCCCAGGCTTTGAGGCACGTCAATGCGGGCGGCCGCCCGAACGATGAAGCTTCTCCATCATGTTCCGGCCCATGGGGCTCCCGTCGGGGGTGCTGGCGGGCCGGCGGACCAAGTGGAGAATCAGGCCATGTCCTATCGCAAAATCCTGACGGTGCTGACCGGCGGCGCCGGCGACCGCGCGGCGCTCGCGGCGGCTTTCGCCCTGGGGACGTCGGTTGCGGGACCCTCAGCCGACAGCGCGCATGTCCTGGGCCTGGTGCCTAATCCGGACCCGCGTGAGGCGGTGCCGGCGCTGGGCGAGGGCGTGTCCGGCGCCTTGGTCGAACAGATCATGGCGATGGTGGAACAGGAATCGGCTAACCACCGCACACGGGCGCGCCAAACCTTTGACGCCGCGGTGACGGCTGCGGGTGCCGCGTCGGCCGACCAGCCCGGCACCCGCGGGCTGACCGCCCAGTTCCGCGAGGTGGTGGGCAGCCAGGAGGATGTGGCCGTGGTCCAGGCCCGCCTGGCGGACATCGCCGTCATGGCCCAGGTGGATGAGGCGTCGGGCGGCGAGGCCTTGCTGATGCTGGAGGCCGTGCTGCTGGACAGTGCCCGGCCCCTGCTGGTGGCGCCGACGACCTTCGCCGCCGGGGTCAGTCTGGGCCGCCGTGTCGCCGTCGCCTGGAACGGCAGCCGCGAATCCACCCACGCCGTGGCGCAGGCCTTGCCGCTGCTGAAGGCGGCGGAGCAGGTCACCGTCATCGCCGTGGAAACCGCCAAGACGGAGGCCGCGGTGGGGGGCGAACTGGCCAACTACCTGGCGTGGCACGGCATCCGCGCCCAGGTGCGCCAGCCCGTGGCCTCGGCCGGCCAGCCGGTGGGCGGCGCCCTGCTGGGCACGGCGGAAGCGGTGGGGGCCGACCTGCTGGTGCTGGGCGGCTACGGCCACAGCCGGCTGCGGGAAATGATCCTGGGGGGCGTCACCCGCCACGTGCTCTACAACACCAGCATTCCGGTGCTGCTGGCCCATTGAGATCCCTGGGCGGCTGCGGTCGCGGGAAACCGGGGTGTGTGAATTCAAGAAGTACGGAGTATCGCGCCGATAGGTACGGCGCGATACATCCTTGCCATCGCTTTGCTTATGCCAGGCTCTTTGACGCGATCTCATAGACATCGCGCGACAGGCCTGCCGTGCCGACGATACGCTCCAGCGCCGCTTTGGCGTGGGTCTGGCGGCCGGAATCGTAGGGGCGCCAGCGGGCCAGGGGCTTCACCATGCGGCTGGCCACCTGCGGGTTCAGCTTGTCCAGCGTCAGCACGGTGTCGGCCAGGAAGGCGTAGCCGCTGCCGTCGGCCGCGTGGAACTTGGACGGGTTGGCGGCGAAGCTGCCCACCAGGGCGTAGACCTTGTTGGGGTTGCGGATGGAGAAGGAGGGGTGGTCCAGCAGGGCCCGCACCCGATCCAGCGTGTCCGGCCGGTCGCTCAGCGCCTGCACGGCGAACCATTTGTCCATCACCAGCGCCTCGTCCCGCCAGCGGTCGGCGAAGTGGGCCAGGCAGTCGGCGCGCTCCCCCATTTCGCTGTCGGCGATCAGGGCCAGGGCCGCGATGGCGTCGGTCATGGTGGCGGCACCCTGGTACTGCGCCAGACACAGTGCGCGGGCCGGCGCGTCGTCCAGCGCCATCAGGTAGGCCAGCGCCGCGTTCTTGAGCGCGCGGCGGCCCATGGCCTCGGGCGTGATGGTGAAGGCGCCATCCGTGCGATTGCCGTCATAGGCCTTGAGGAAGGCGCCGTTCAGCTCCCGCGCCAGGGTGCGGCGCAGGTCCAGACGGGCGGCGTGGATGCCGTCGACATCAATCGTCGCGCGCTGCTGGCCCAGATAGGCCTCCGTCGGCAGGGCCAGCGCCAGGGCCGCGAACGCCCGGTCCTCGCTCGCCCGCGCTAGGGTTTGGGCGATGGCGTCGACATAGGCCCGGGGCGCCTGCGCGGCGCCGCCCTGGGCGCGGGCGTCGACGTCTGCCAGGATCAGGCGCGTGGCCAGGGTCTGCCCGGCCTCCCACCGGTTGAACGGGTCGCTGTCATGGGCCATCAGGAAGGTCAGCGCCGCGTCGTCGCGCGTGACGTCCATGCGGACGGGGGCGGAGAAGCAGCGCAGCAGCGAGGGCACGGGCGGCTGGGCCACACCGGTGAAGATGAAGGTTTGCTCCGCCTCCGTCAGCGCCAGGGTGCGGGTGGTGGCGCCCGCCTCCGTTTCACCCTCCAGCGTCAACGGCAGGTCGCGGCCGTCCGGGCCCAGCAGGCCCAGGGTCACGGGGATGACCATGGGCTGCTTTTCCGCCTGGCCGGGCGTGGCCGGAACCGTCTGGCGCAAGGTCAGGGCGTAGGTGGCGGTGGCGGCATCGTGCCGGCCTTCCCCCGAGACGGTGGGCGTGCCGGCCTGGGTGTACCAGCGCTGGAACTGCGCCCACAGCGGATCGGTGGCCTTCTGGCCGTTGGCCTCCACCATGGCGGCCAGGAAGTCGTCCGTCGTCACCGCCTGGCCGTCGTGGCGGGCGAAGTACAGGTCGATGCCCTTGCGATAACCATCCGCACCCAACAGGGTGCGGTACAGGCGCAGCACCTCCGCCCCCTTCTCATAGACGGTGGGCGTGTAGAAGTTGCTGATCTCGATATAGCTTTCCGGCCGCACGGAATGGGCGGTGGGGCCGGCGTCCTCGATGAACTGCACCTGGCGCAGGCGCTGCACGTCCTGGATGCGCTTCACCGGCGCCGAGTTCATGTCGGCGGAGAATTCCTGGTCGCGGAAGACGGTCAGGCCCTCCTTCAGGCTCAGCTGGAACCAGTCGCGGCAGGTGACGCGGTTGCCCGTCCAGTTATGGAAGTACTCATGCGCCACCACCGTCTCGATGCCCAGGAAGTCGGTGTCGGTGGCGGTTTCCGGCTGCGCCAGGATGTACTTGGTGTTGAAGACGTTCAGGCTCTTGTTCTCCATCGCGCCCATGTTGAAGTCCGACACGGCGACGATGTTGAAGATGTCCAGGTCGTATTCCAGGCCGTAGACGTCCTCATCCCACTTCATGGACTTCTTCAGCGACTCCATGGCGTGGCCGCACTTGGCCTCGTTGCCCGGCTCCACATAGATGCGCAAGGTCACGTCGCGGCCGGAGCGGGTGGCGAAGCGGTCCTCGATATGCACCAGCGTGCCGGCCACCAGGGCGAAGAGATAGCAGGGCTTGGGCCACGGATCCTCCCACCGCGCCCAATGGCGGCCGGGTTCCGTCGCGCTGGGGCCGCTGGCCGTCAGGTTGCCGTTGGACAGCAGCACGGGATAACGGGCCTGTTCCGCCTCGATGGTGGTGGTGTACCGGGCCATGACGTCCGGCCGGTCCAGGAAATAGGTGATCTTGCGGAAGCCTTCCGCCTCGCATTGGGTGCAGTAGTTGCCGGAGGACTTGTACAGCCCCTCCAGCGCCGTGTTGTCCTGCGGCCGGGTGCGGGTGATGATCTCCACCGTCGCCGCCTCGGGCAGGCCGGCCAGGGTCAGCCGCTCCGGCGTCAGGGTATAGTCGTCCGGCCCTAGCGCGCGGTTGTCCACCCGCACGGCCAGCAACTCCAGCTCCTGGCCATCCAGGTCCAAGGCGGCGGCGCCGGCGGTCGAGGCCGGGTTGCGCCGAACGGCCAGGGTGGCGCGGACGGTGGCCGCGTCCTCCCGCAGATCGACGTGCAGGTCCACCGTGTCGATCAGCCAGGCCGGCGGCGCGTAGTCGCGCAGGTGAATGGCGTGGGGGGTGGCCGTGTCCAGGCGGCTGTCCATGGGCGGGATTCCGTGTGCGGGGAGGGGGTGGAACTGTTCGGCGGGCAGGATAGGGGACGCCGGGCCGGCCCGCCAACACCGTTTCCCCTGGGTGGGCGCATCGGCCGCCTTCTCCGGTTGGGCAGGTGAACTGTTCTGATGACTTAGGCGGGTACTTTGGACAGGCCGCATACGGCCTTAGGCTGTATCATACGGGTATAGGCGGGAGAGGTAAGGCAGGGGGCCCGGTGCAGGTCGCGCAGTCGGATTTGGTGGTCTTGTCGGTCGCGGGCGCCGTGCTGGCGGCCATCGCGCTGCTGGAAGTGTTGCGCCTGGTGATCACTGACATCTACGAGTGGGCGGCCAAGTACCGCAGCATCAAGTACGAAATCCATCAGACCCGCCGCACCACGGAAAACCTGTGGGCCCAGAACCGGGCCAGCGCCATCCTGCGCGACCGGCGCAATTCCGAACGCTTCCGCCTGAACACCATTCTGCACCGCATGGAGCAGGAGTGCGAGGATCTGGAGCGGCGGCGGGTGGAGGTGTGGCATGAGGTGGGCGACGCCACCCTGGACGACCAGCTGTACCTGGCCGATCTGACCAGCCGCAGCCTGATGGAACGCGCCGCGGCGGGGGCGGAGGACATCTGCCCCATCTGGCGCTATACCCATCGCGCGCGGATTTGGGCCGGCAATGAGCGCCAGGCGCGGTCCCGCCTGTTGCTGGCCTTCAGCCCCAAAGACGGCTTCACCATCAACAACCTGCGGGCGGCCCAGGGATTCAAGGCGGTGGCGGAGGCCGCGGCCGCCGGCCGGTCTGCGGCGCAGGCCCGCCTGGTGCGGCCGCACCGGCGCGTGGTGCGTTGATGACCGGCGGCTACAGCAACCTCAACTTCATGGTCTTCATCATCCTTGCCATCGGCGGCGTCTTCCTGGCGTTTTCGATCCGCCGCATCCTGCGCCGCATCCGGGAGACGGAACGGCGCATCGCCGCGGCGGTGGATGAGAAGAACGAGGCGGCGGCCGACCTGCGCGTCGCCCGCCAGCAGGAGGAGCAGCTGGCCAAGGCCCTGGAGGAGGGGGAGGAGGCGCTGCGCGAGATCGCCCGCCGGACGGAGGCGGTGCAGCACCGCATGGCCGTGCTGCGCCAGGCCACCGCGCGGCCCATCAACCTGGTCTCCTTGGAATGGGCCCCGGGCGATCATCTGTTCGAGGCGCACCTGCGCACCACCGTAACGCCCCGCCACGTGGGCCGCACCCTTGGCGCGGGCGGCATGGCGGAGGCCGGCGTGGTTCACGGCTACGCCCCGACCGAGGCCGACTTCCGCTCCATGGTCACCAACCGCCTGGCGAAAGAGGGCGGCTACGTCATCAGCAGCATCCTGCCCATCTCGCTGGGCGAGGAGGACGGGGCCAACGCCACCGGGACGACGCCAGGCGCGGCGGAGCCCCCGGCCGAGGATGAGGCGCTGGGCGATCTGCTGGGCGATGCCGCCGGCCCTGAACCGGCCCCTCGTCCACGGCCGTTGCCGGTCCGCCCGCCCGCCGGCCTGGCCCAAGGCCTGGCCTTGTCGCCCGCCGGCGGCTGAGGCCTCCCGCGTCTCGCCGGCCTCCGGTGTGTCCGGCGGCGCCTGAAGACCACCCATGTGCGCCCGCCCGCATCCGGGCCTTGCGCCCAGCCCTCCCGCGCGGTATGTCCTTGGCCATGCATCAAGAGTTGAGCTGACGCTCAACGCCAACCTGCTTACCCGGCAAGGTGGCGCTTCCCCCAGGGAAGGATGTGGCCCATCCGGCAATGAACGGGAAGCAGCCACACGTCCGTTTCGCTCTTGATCGAGACTTGAGACGAAAAGGCTGCCTTCCAGATGACCACCGACACGCTCCAGCCCGCCGCCCCCCAATTTTCGGGCCAACAATTCGCCAGCGACAACTATTCCGGCGTCTGTCCCGAGGCCTGGGCCGCCATGGATGAGGCCAACAGCGGCCACGCCGCCGCCTATGGCGAGGATGTCTGGACGGCACGGGCGGCGGACGCCTTCCGCCGGCTGTTCGGCACGGATTGCGACGTCTTCTTCGCCTTCAATGGCACGGCGGCGAATTCGTTGGCCCTGGCATCGCTCTGCCAGTCCTACCACAGCGTCATCTGCTCGGCCTCCGCGCATGTGGAGACGGATGAGTGCGGCGCGCCGGAGTTCTTTTCCAACGGCTCCAAGCTGCTGGTGGCGCAGACGGCGGACGGCAAGCTGACGCCGGACGCCATCCGGGCGCTGGCCACCGGCCGGTCGGACATCCATTTCCCCAAGCCGCGCGCCGTGACCATCACCCAGCCCACGGAAACGGGGCAGGTTTACAGCCTGGAGGAGATCCGCGCCATTTCCGCCACCTGCCGTGAGCTGGGCCTGCGCCTGCACATGGACGGCGCCCGCTTCGCCAACGCCTGCGCCAGCCTGGGCTGCGCGCCGGCCGAGATGACGTGGGGCGCCGGCGTGGACGTGCTGTGCTTCGGCGGCACCAAGAACGGCATGGCGGTGGGGGAGGCCATCCTGTTCTTCGACAAGGCCCTGGC
The DNA here is from genome assembly GCF_000333275.1 of Azospirillum sp. B4. Taxonomy (GTDB): domain Bacteria; phylum Pseudomonadota; class Alphaproteobacteria; order Azospirillales; family Azospirillaceae; genus Nitrospirillum. Next base: position 6,561 of record NZ_BACU01000493.1, read on the forward strand.
CGAGGATTTCGATTATCGCTGCAAGCAGGCCGGCCAGCTGGCGTCCAAGATGCGCTTCCTCTCGGCCCCCTGGGTGCGCATGCTGGAGAATGGCGCCTGGCTGCGCAACGCCGCCCACGCCAATGCCGGCGCCCAGCGGCTGCTGGCGGGGCTGGCGGAGGTGCCGGGGGTGGCGCCGATATTCCCGGTCCAGGCCAACGCCGTCTTCCTCACGGCGCCAGCGGCGGTGCTGGACGGCCTGCGCGCGCGGGGCTGGCGCTTCTACACCTTCATCGGCGGCGGCGCCCGATTCATGTTCGCCTGGGATACCCAGCCGCAGCGGGTGGACCAGCTGGTGGCCGACATCCGCGAAGTCGCGCGCGCCGAGGCGGCATGAGCCACCCATGATGGGCCTATACGGAAGATTTTATTTAAAATGAGAGTTTGGGGGCCCGTTAACAGCTAATTCACCGTACAACCCTCAGGATGGACATCCGTACGCGGAAACCATGAATTCTTTGGCATTGTCATCGGTCGTGGGGGCTTGGTGCAGATCGATAAACCTGACCTGGTCATCCTGACCATCGTGGGAGGCACCCTTGCGGGCCTGGTCCTGCTGGAACTGCTGCGCGTCATCATCGGCGACATCTACGAATGGATCGCCCGCCATGCCAATGTGAAGCGTGAGATCCACCAGATCCGGCGTCTGGCGGAAAAGGTGATGGCCGCCAACCGGGAGGCCGGCCGCGTGCGTGACCAGCGCATTGCCATGCGTTTTCGCGAGACCAGCACGCTGCAACGGCTGGAGGCGGAGTGCGAGCAGTTCGAAAGCCGCCGGATCGAGGTCTGGCACGACCTGGGCGGCCCCACCGCCAGCGGCCAGACGCTCTATTCCGCCGACATCAGCAACAGCGCCCTGAAGAACGGCGTGGTCGCGGGCATGGCGACCATCTGTCCCCTGTGGCGGCATCTCCACCGCGCCCGCATCTGGGCCCGGACGGAGATGGAGGCGCGCACCGCCCTGCAGCAGGAATTCAGCCTGGCCGACGGTTTCACCGTCACCAACCTGCGGCCGGTGCAGGGGGCGGTCCCGTCCACCGGGGCGCAGGCCCGCGCCGCCAACCAGGAACCGCAACCCCAGCGGCTGAGGCGCGACCATGCGGCTGACTGACGCCTTCGCCGAGGCCTACGCCAACCCCAATCCGTTGCATGTCATCGCCATCGCGGTGGGGGGAGCGGCCATGGGTTGGTCGCTGATGCGGCTGATCAAGGAAATCCGCAAGACGGAGCGCAAGGTCGCCGCCGCCTTGGAGGAACGCAACCAGGCCGCCTTCCTGCTGCGCCAGGCGCGGCAACAGGAAGGCCAGATCCGCGAGGCGGTGCAGGAACTGGATGGGGAGCTGGAAGATATCGCCAGCCGCTCTGGCGAGGTGCAGGCCCGCCGCGACACCCTGCACCAGGTGATTCCCCGCCACCTGAACCTGTTCTCCCAGGCCTGGGCGCAAGGCGACACCCTGTTCGAGGCGCACATCTGCCTGCTGACCGGTGGCGGGGCCAGGGGGGGAACCCGTACTGTCCACGGCTATGCCTCTGGTCCCAAGGATTTCCGCAACCGGGTGGGGGCCCGCTATCCGGCCGCCACCCATCTGGTGATCGATATCGCCCCCGTCGACCTGGACGAACTGGACATGGCCGTCACCAACTTGGGCGGCGCCAACCAGCCCTGAAAAGGGAATGGGCCCGGCCCCCCATGGGAGACCGGGCCCGTCCTTTGGGCGTCAGGGCGGTTCAGGCGGCGCGCAGGACCGACAGGAAGCTGTTGACCTGGGTGCGCAGGGCGCCGGCGTCGGTGGACAGGCGTTCAGCGGTGCCCAGCATCTGCGTCGCGGCGCCGCCGGTGTGGGTTGCGGCCTCGGTGACGCCGGAGATGTTGGAGGCGATCTCCGTCGTGCCGACGGCGGCCTGCTGAACGTTGCTGGCGATTTCCCGCGTGGCCGCACCCTGTTCCTCCACTGCCGAGGCGATGGTGCTGGCGATCTCGTTGATGCGGACGATGGTGCTGGCGATGCTGGTGATGGAGGTGGCGGCATCGCCGGTGGCGGATTCGGCATCCCCCGCTTCCCCATGGGCCCGCCAGTCGGCGAGCACCCCCGCCAGCGACACCCCGCTGGCACCCAGCGAAAGGGAGGCGACGAAAAGCAGCGCCGTCAGCGGCAGCAGCACGGCCAGGGGATGGCGGCGGAACCACGGGATCATGGCCGCCCTCCATCGTGGCGCGCCAGCCACTGGCCGCGCGCACGGGCCAGCGCCTCCACCGCCTCCACCGTGTAGGGGCCACCGCAGCCCAGCAGGTTCTCCGCCAGTCGCGGCCGGTGCCCTTCGGGCAGCACGCGGCGCAGGGCGGGATGGTCGATCAAGGCGCCGGACAGGGAGGGACGGTCCTTGACCCCGGTGCTGGCGACCAGCAG
>NZ_BACU01000492.1 GCF_000333275.1 Azospirillum sp. B4
TCAGACTTCAGCCTGACCACCAGTGGGGCGGTCAACGCGACGATCAGCGCCATCAGTGGCAGCGGCAGCACCTATACGGTCACGGTATCGGGCGTCGCCGGGGTGGGCACGCTGCGCCTGGACCTCAAGGGCAACACCGACGTCAAGGATGGCAGCGGTACCGTCGCCAACGCCTATACCTCAGGTCCGACCCAGACGGTGAACCAGCCATACTTCGCCTGGACTGACACCACGACCAAACAGTCGTATGTCTCGACCAATGACGTCACCTATTCCGGGCCCGTCGACTATCTTAAAACGCAGCTGATCTGGAGCGGTAACGACAGCGTGTCACTGAAGGCGCTCAGCGCCAGCGCCTTCGTGAAGGGTGGTGACGGCGATGACGCCCTGGCCGTTACGGCCGGCAGCAATGTGCTGGACGGTGGCCGGGGGTCCAACTTCCTGGTCGGCAGCCTGGGCGAGGATGGCGGCATGGACACCTTTTTCATCGATGGGCGCGGCGGGCAGACCACCTGGGGGACGGTGGTGAATTTCCATGCCGGTGACGCCGTCACCATATGGGGCTACACCGCTGATTCCGTGACCTCCTGGATCGATAACGAAGGCGCGACCGGCTACGAGGGGGCCACGTTGCACTCCGCGCTTGCCGGCGCTGGCACGGCCGTCAACGCTTCCGTCACCTTTGCGGGCCTCAGCCTGGACGACATCAAGAACCACGTGACCCAGAGCGTGGGACAGGTGGGCGACGCCAGCTACCTCTACCTCAGCTACAGCGGCTGAAGACGGACTGTTCCGCAAAGCAAAAAGGGCGCCGGAAGGCGCCCTTTGTCGTTACCGTAACCTTGCGGGCTTCGGCCGGCTTACCAGCCGCCGAACAGCCAGGTCGTGGGAATGTGGTAGTACAGGGTCACGATCTCGGACCCGGGGTTCACATCGCCGATGCCGGCGTTGGAGATGTGGCCGAAGGACAGGCCCAGGCGGCTCTGATTCTCGAACTTGTACGAGATTTCGGCGGTGGAGCGGAACTCCACCCAGCTGCCCAGGTTCTTGCCGCTGCCGGTGCCGTAAACGCCGACGCCAAAGTTGGGCGTGAAGTCGAAGGAGCTGCCCAGCGGGATATCGAACAAGATGCCGCCGACGCCATAGGCGCCGCCTTGGCCGGTGAACTCACCACCCACCCAGGGGCTGATCCGTATCCAGCTGCTGGAGAAAAGCGAGGTGTTGGGGCGGTATTCGATGCGGTAGTCGGTCGTGTTGTGCTTCGGGCCCGTCCGCAGCACGTCATACTCGCCGATGCCGAGGCTGAGGAAGCTGGGGGTGTCCTCGGCGAAGGCCGGAGCTGCGGCTGACATCAGCCCCAACGCCAATACCGTGGACTTGAGAAGACGCCGCATCACGACCGCAATCCTTATTAAGAGTTTTCCGGATGATTCCCGAATAGGCCAAGCAACTCAATGACCAAAGCGGTCCCCGCTACCTTTTGCCTCGCATAGCCGCCAACTGTTGCGCATATGCGACAAGCGGGCGTCCAGGTCGGGGCCGTGACACGCGCAAGGCCATGTGCAAGATCCGAACGCCGCCTTATGCGGCTGGACCGGTTACAATTTCATGAAAAGGCGCCGCATGGGCGTATTGCCCAGCACGAATATGGTTTCGCGGATGCACAATTTCAGGGGCATAGGCCGCAAGGCAGGGGACGGCCTGTCCGCTTGTCCGGATGCCCAAAAAATGGGCTGCGCGACGCTCGACAGCTTGTCATAAAACGCCGTTAAAATAAGGACATGGATGTGTGTCCGGCGCCCGCGAACCCGTCCTTCATGGACCAGGCCGCCACGGTCGCCCTGCTGGGCGATCCGGCGACCCACCAGGGTTTGGCGGTGGAGCGAATCGATACCGACAGCGCCGTGATCTTCCTGGCCGGCGATCGCGCCTACAAGCTGCGCCGTGCGGTGCATTTCCCCCACCTCGACCTTTCCACGCCCGATCGCCGCCGCCGCGCGGCCCTGGCGGAGGTCGCCGTCAACCGGCGCACCGCGCCCGGCCTCTATGAAGGGGTGCTGGCGGTGCTGGCGGGTCCCCACGGTCGGCTGGTGCTGGCCCCAGCCAGCGCGGGCGTGGATGCCGGCGCCGTGGACTGGGTGGTGGTCATGCGCCGTTTCGCCGAGTCCGGCCTGTTCGACCGCCAGGCGGAGGCCGGCCTGCTCACCCGCGACGCCATGCGCGCCGTGGCCGACGCCGTGGCCGCCCTGCACGAGTTGGCCCAGGATGAGACGCCGCATTCCGCCGGCCATCCGCCGGGCGGAATGGACGCGGTGCGGGGTGCCGTGTCCGGCTGCCTGGGTGCCCTGCGCCAGCATCCGGACCTGTTCGACACCCCGGCGCTGGACAGGCTGGAGCGGGCCCTGATGGCAACCGCCGCCCGGCAGGAATGGCTGATCGAGCGCCGCCGCCGCTCAGGCTATGTCCGGCCCTGCCACGGCGACCTGCAACTGGGCAACATCTGCCAATGGGCTGGCCAGCCCACCCTGTTTGGCGCCGCCATCGTGCTGGATGGCGCCGGCGTTCTGGACGGCGCCGGACTGGGGGAAAGCGGCGGCCCTGTGGTCATCGACGTCTTCCATGATCTGGCCTTCCTGCTGATGGATTTGGAGCACCGGCGGCTGCGGCCCTTCGCCAACCTGGTGCTGAACCGTTATCTGGAACAGACGGGCGATTTCGCCGGTCTGGCCCTGCTGCCCCTGTTCATCAGCCTGTGCGCCGCCATCCGCGCCCACATGACGGGCAGCACGGCGGCGCGCCCGCCGGTGGGGGCGGG
>NZ_BACU01000491.1 GCF_000333275.1 Azospirillum sp. B4
CTGATCCGCGCGGTACGGGAAAAGACGCCCAACAGCGACCAGGCCATCTTCTCCGTCCATTGCCACAACGACCTGGGCTTGGCCGTGGCCAACTCCCTGGCCGGCGTGGCCGGGGGCGCCCGCCAGGTGGAATGCACCATCAACGGCCTGGGTGAGCGCGCGGGCAACGCGGCGCTGGAAGAGATCGTGATGGCGCTGCGCACCCGCGCCGATTATCTGCCCTACAAGACGGGCATCAAGACCGAGGCCATCACGCGCGCCTCGCGCCTTGTCTCCACCATCACCGGCTTCGTGGTGCAGCCCAACAAGGCCATCGTCGGCACCAACGCCTTCGCGCATGAGTCCGGCATTCACCAGGACGGCATGCTGAAGCACGCTGGCACCTATGAGATCATGACGCCGGAGTCCGTGGGCCTGAATCGCTCCACCCTGGTCATGGGCAAGCATTCCGGCCGCGCCGCCTTCCGCGCCAAGCTGAAGGAGCTGGGCTACGAGGACATGGGCGACAACGCTGTGAACGAGGCGTTCCGCCGCTTCAAGGATCTGGCCGACCGCAAGAAGGACGTGTTCGACGAGGACATCATCGCCCTGATCGATGACGAGGTGGGCCGCCAGCACGACCACATCCAGTTCGTCTCGCTGCAGGTGGTGGCGGGCTCGCGCGGGCCGCAGCACGCCGTGCTGGAGGTGACGGTGGGCGGCCAGCCCGTGGCGCCGGTGGTCAGCTTCGGCAACGGCCCGGTGGATGCCGTGTTCAACGCCATCAAGCTGGTCTTCCCCCATGACGCCCGGCTGCAGCTGTATCAGGTGCACGCCGTGACCGCCGGCACCGACGCCCAGGCGGAGGTGACCGTGCGGCTGGAGGAGGGCGGCAAGACCGTCAACGGCCAAGGTGCGGACGCCGATACCCTGGTCGCCACCTGCCGCGCCTATCTGCACGCCCTGAACAAACTGTTGGTGAAGCGGCAGAAGACGGCGCCTGCCGCCATCAGCGCGTGACGTTGACCGTCTGAAGCGTCGATCGCGCGATGGAACAAGAAAGTGGAGCTTTTTCGCCGCTTCAGCGCGTGACGGAAAAGCTCTGATCCCGAGTCCCGCCCCCCGGCCGGCGGGCGGGCGGGGGTGGCCTGTTACCCGTACGCCCGGAGGTTGCGGGGGTGATCCGGTTGAGCGGCGAGGGTGGCGCGCCGCCTTGAAAGCGCCCCATTGTGTTTCGTGGACCGCCGCTGGGCCGGGCGCATCCCGCATCGCCGTGATAAAATCGCCCCTGGGCCTCATCAGGGCTTGAGCGGCTTAGCGATTCTGTTCTATGCAACCCCTATGGCGGTGCGATGCTGGTTTCCCAGGGAGCCGCGGTCCGCAGGCCACTTCCCGCAACCCACTAACCGATGTCCTACGAACTTGCTTGGCATTTTCTCCGCCGATATGGCGATCGACCTCGGCACGGCCAATACGCTGGTCTACGTCAAGGGTCGCGGTATTGTCCTGAACGAACCGTCCGTGGTCGCGATTGCGAACGTGCGCGGCAAGAAGCAGGTGTTGGCCGTCGGTGACGAGGCCAAGCTGATGCTTGGCCGCACGCCGGGCAACATTCAGGCCATCCGTCCGTTGCGCGATGGTGTCATCGCCGACTTCGAAGTTGCGGAAGAGATGATCAAGCATTTCATCCGCAAGGTGCATAACCGCCGCAGCTTCGCCAGCCCGCAGGTCATCATCTGCGTGCCGTCGGGGTCGACCGCCGTCGAGCGCCGGGCCATCCAGGAATCGGCCGAGGCCGCTGGCGCCCGCCGCGTCTTCCTGATCGAGGAGCCCATGGCCGCGGCCATCGGCGCCGGCCTGCCGGTGACGGAGCCGACGGGCAGCATGGTGGTGGACATCGGTGGCGGCACCACCGAGGTGGCCGTCCTGTCGCTGGGCGGTATCGTCTACTCCCGGTCCGTCCGCGTGGGCGGCGACAAGATGGACGAGGCCATCATCGGCTACATCCGCCGCAACCATAACCTTCTGGTGGGCGAAGGCTCGGCCGAGCGCATCAAGAAGGAAATCGGTTCCGCCTGCCCGCCGGAAGATGGCGAGGGCCGGGTGATGGAGATAAAGGGCCGCGATCTGATGAACGGCGTGCCCAAGGAACTGATCATCAGCGAACGCCAGATCGCTGAGAGCCTGGCCGAACCGGTGAGCCAGATCATTGAAGCGGTGAAGGTGGCGCTGGAACATACGGCGCCTGAATTGGCCGCGGACATCGTGGACAAGGGCATCGTGTTGACCGGCGGCGGCGCCCTGCTGTCCAACTTGGATTTCGTGCTGCGCCACGCCACGGGGCTGCCGGTGTCGATCGCCGACGATCCGCTGTCCTGCGTGGCGCTGGGCACGGGCCGGGCGCTGGAAGAGATGAAGACCCTGCGTAACGTGCTGATCAGCATGTATTGACGAAGGGGTGTCGGTCGCCCACATGGGCGGCAGGCTTTGGTGTAGAGTAGGGGCCGGCGCCGCACCCAGGCCGGGTGTTGCGCCGGGGCCCCCTGTAGCGGGACGGGGACTGCCTGTGAAGACGCGCAGCGGTGGCACCGCGCTCAGGATCGCAGCACCCATGCGGGCGTTGCTGCAGCGCTTCTCATTTCTGCTCATGGTGCTGGCCGCCATTGGGCTGATGATGATGACGCGTGCCGACCCCGTGTTCATCGACGCCGCCCGCGCCCGCGTCACCGACGCCTTCGCCCCCATCCTGGGTTTCATCGCCCGCCCCGCCGGCGCCGTGGCCGGCGTCCTTGAATCCGGCCGCCAGCTGACGGCGCTTTATGCCGAGAACCAGCGCCTGCGCGAGGATAACGAGCGCCTGCGCCAATGGCAGCAGACGGCGTTACGGCTGGAGGCTGAGAACAACTCCCTGCGCGGTCTGCTGGCCTACAAGCCCGACCCGGCCGCCTCCTACATCACCGCCCGCGTCATCGCCGATCCCGGCGGCGCCTTCGTCCGTACCCTGGTGGTGATGGCCGGCCAGCGCGACGGTGTGCGCCGCGGCCAGGCCGCCATGGCGGGCCAGGGTGTCATCGGCCGTGTGGTGCAGGTTGGGGAATGGTCGTCGCGCATCCTGTTGGTCACCGATCTGAACGCCCGTATCCCGGTGGTGCTGGAAACCACCCGCCAGCGCGCCATGCTATCGGGCGACAACTCCGACCAGCCGCGCCTCATGTACATCCCGCGCGGGGTCGAGCCCACGGTGGGTGAGCGGGTCTTCACCTCCGGCCATGGCGGTCTGTTCCCTGCCGGCCTGCCGGTGGGCATCGTCGCCACCACGCATGAGGGGGAGACGCGGGTAACCCCCATCGTCGACCTGTCGCGCATCGAATACGTGCAACTGGTCGACTTCGGCATTCCCGGCGGACTGGCGGCCGAGGCGGCCCAGCCCGGCGCCATGCAGTGAACGCCGCCATGGCGGTGGGCGTTTGGCAGCGGCTGGACCAGGCCGGACGCAACCTGGTCCCCTTCAGCACCACGGTGGCGGCCATGCTGATCGGCATGATGCCCCTGCAACTGCCCGACTACTCCTTCGTGGCGCCACCGCTGACCTTGATGTCCATCTACTACTGGGCGATATATCGCCCCGACCTGTTGCGGCCGCTGCTGGCGTTCGGCGTCGGGGTGCTGCAAGATCTGCTGGGTGGATCGCCGCTGGGCATGAGCGCGCTGGTATACGTCCTGGCCTACTGGCTGGTGCTGACGCAGCGGCGCTATTTCCTGGGCAATTCCTTCTGGTTCCTGTGGCTGGGGTTCGCCCTGGTGGCTGTCGGCGCCGGGGCGGTGCAGTGGGTGGCCTACAGCCTGATGACGGCCCATCTGGTGGGGCCGGGCAACGTGGTGGCCCAGGCGCTGCTGGCCATCGTGCTGTTCCCGTTGCCGGCCTGGTGCCTCAGCAAGCTGCATCGCAGCCTGTTGAGCACCAACTGATCCGAGGGCGTGTCGCGGCGCTCCAGGGCGCCCGCATGAAAGGTTTTCGACGGTATGTTCAACGCGATCGATAGGGACGCCGAACGCCAGCGCGTCATGAACCGCCGCACCCTGGTGCTGGGCGGGCTGAAGGCCGGTGCGCTGTCCGCCCTGGTGGCGCGGCTCTATTATCTGCAGGTCCTGGAAGGCGATCATTACACCACCCTGGCGGAGGACAACCGCATCTCGCTGCGCCTGCTGGCGCCCTCGCGTGGCATCATCGTCGACCGCAGCGGCGTGCCCCTGGCGGTGAACGAGCAGAACTTCCGCGCCGTGCTGGTGTCCGAACGCACCGATGACGTGGACGAGACGCTGGACAAGGTGGTCAAGCTGCTGCCGTTGACGGATGCCGACCGTCGCCGGATTTCGCGTGACGTGGACCGGCTGCGCTCGTTCGCGCCCGTGACCCTGCGGGAGAACCTGACCTGGGACCAGGTCTCGGCCATCGAAGTCAACCTGCCCGACCTGCCCGGCGTCTCCATCGAGGTGGGGCAGGTGCGCTCCTACCCCTTCGGCGAGCAGGCGGCCCATATCCTGGGCTATGTTGGCGTGGTGTCGGAGCAGGAGTTGCAGAACGCCCGCGACCCGCTGCTTTCCCTGCCGGGCTTCCGTATCGGCAAGAGCGGCATCGAGCGCAAGCATGACCTGGCCTTGCGCGGTACCGCCGGCACCAGCCAGTTGGAGGTCAACGCCGTGGGCCGCGTGGTGCGGGAACTGGCGCGCAACGATGGCCAGCCCGGCCATCAGGTGACCCTGACCATCGATGCCAAGCTGCAGTACTTCGCCCAGCAGCGCCTGGCGGAGCATGAGAGTGCGGCCGCCGTGCTGCTGGACGTGCAGACCGGCGGCATTCTCGCCCTGGCCTCCCACCCCAGTTTCGACCCCAACCAGTTCGCCATGGGGATTCCCCAGGACCTTTATGACAGCCTGATCAAGAATGAGGCCTCGCCCCTGACCAACAAGGTGGTGGCCGGCCACTATGCGCCCGGCTCCACCTTCAAGCCCATGACGGCGTTGGCGGGGCTGGAAGCGGGGGTGGATCCCACCCACCGCGTCTTCTGCCCGGGCCATTACGATTTCGGTGGCCACACCTTCCACTGCTACAAGAAGGGCGGCCACGGCTCCGTCGACATGCACGACGCCATCCGCATGTCCTGCGACGTCTATTTCTATGACCTGGCGCGGCGCATTGGTGTGGACCGCATCGCCGATATGGCCCGCCGCTTCGGCCTGGGCGACCGGACCGACCTGGACCTGCCGGGCGAGAAGGCCGGCATCATTCCCGACACCAAGTGGAAACGCCGGACCTACAAGGAAAGCTGGTACGATGGCGAAACGTTGAGCGTCGCCATTGGCCAGGGCTATGTCACGGCCACGCCTATCCAGCTGGCGGTGATGTGCGCGCGGCTGGCCAGCGGCGGCAAGGCGGTGAAGCCCCACCTGACCAAGGCGGTGGAGCAGGAGTACACCGAGCAGACCGCCTGGCCCGACATCGGCGTGAAGCCGGAGTTCATCCAGCGCATCCTGGCCGGCATGGCGGGTGTGACCTCGGCCGGTGGTACGGCCTATGCCGCCCGCATCACCCAGCCGGGTTTCGAGATGGGCGGCAAATCCGGCACCGCCCAGGTGAAACGCATCACCATGGCGGAGCGCAACGCCGGCCTGTTGAAAGCGGAGCGACCGTGGAAGGACCGCGACAACGCCCTGTTCATCGCCTTCGCGCCCGTCCAGGCGCCGCGCTACGCCTGCGCCGTCATCGTGGAACATGGTGTGGGTGGCAGCACGGTGGCGGCCCCCATCGCCCGTGACCTGCTGCTGGAAATCCAGTTGATGGAAGCGGCGCGCGCCCAGCAGGCCAACGCCGGCCCGCCGCCGGACACGCCGGCATCCACCACCACAGCCCAGGCGCCCGGCGCGCCACCGGCGGGAGGGGCCCTCAGATGATCAATCTCGACATGGGGCTCGACCCCCAGTCCAACATGAGCCTGGGCGAGAAGTTGGGGCAGATCAGCTGGAGCCTGGTGCTGCTGATCACCGTTGTGGCCTGTGTCGGCTTCTCCATGCTCTACTCAGCGGCCAACGGCAACTTTGACCCGTGGGCCACCCGCCAGATCATGCGCTTCGCCGTGGGGCTGGTGCTGATGCTGGTGGTGGCGCTGATCGACATCCGCATCTGGCTTAAATTCTCCTACTTCCTTTACGGCATCGCCTTTTTCCTGCTGATCGTGGTGGAGGTGATGGGCCATGTCGGCATGGGCGCGCAGCGCTGGATCGACTTGGGCTTCATGCAGTTGCAGCCGTCGGAGCTGATGAAGGTGACCCTGGTCATGGCCCTGGCGCGCTATTTCCACGGCGCCTCGCTGGAGGATACGGGCCGCATCACTTTTCTCATCCCGGCGCTGGTCATGATCGTGGCGCCCGTCTGCCTGGTGCTGCTGCAACCCAACCTGGGTACTTCGCTGATGCTGCTGATGGTATCGGGCGCCCTCTTCTGGCTGGTGGGGGTGCGCCTGTGGAAGTTCGCGCTGGTCATCGGCAGCGCGCTGGCCGCCATCCCGGTCATCTGGCACTTCATGCACGACTACCAGAAAAACCGGGTGAACACTTTCCTGAACCCTGAGAACGACCCCCTTGGCCATGGCTATCACATCATGCAGTCCAAGATCGCCTTGGGCTCCGGCGGCATGTTCGGCAAGGGTTTCCTCATGGGCTCGCAAAGCCACCTGAACTTCCTGCCGGAAAAGCAGACCGACTTCATCTTCACCATGCTGGCGGAGGAAATGGGCATGGTGGGCGCCCTGGTCTTCCTGGTGCTCTATACCCTGCTGTTGGTCTACGGCTATGTCATCGCCATGCGCTGCCGGCACCAGTACGGCCGGCTGGTGGCCATGGGGCTGACCGTCAACCTGTTCCTCTACATGTTCATCAACATCGCGATGGTCATGGGCCTAATCCCGGTTGTGGGTGTGCCCCTGCCGCTGATTTCCTACGGTGGGTCGTCGGCCCTGACGGTCATGATCGGTTTCGGCCTGCTGCTCTGCGTTCACGTCCATCGTGACGTACGCATGTCCCGGCGGGGCATGAGTGATTTCTGACCCCATTGTTCCTGCAAGGGCGCCATGTCGGCGGAGCCCTGCATTTTTCTGTCGACAAGCGCCGCCTATCGCCGTATGAAACCGCCCTCACCGGGACGCAAGCCCCGGCGGCCGCCGCGAAAGCGATGGCTTTGAGGGGCGGGTGTATAGCTCAGTTGGTAGAGCAGCTGACTCTTAATCAGCGGGCCCAAGGTTCGAGTCCTTGTACACCCACCACTCCTCTTTCATCAGAAATCGCCAAGTTGTCGCCCTGGTCTCAAGGCCGGGGCAATTGGCATTTGTGGCCCCGCGCAATCCTTAATATTTCGCCTTGTTCGGCCGGATCGACCCTGCATGGGTGCTATTCGGCGGTCCCTGGCGCCCTTCCGTTTTTTCTGTCATTTTTCTGTCGACAAGCCCGCGCCGGGGCGCTAAAAAGCGGCCCTCACCGGGACGATGCGCCCGGCGGCCGGCGCCACGGCGGCGGCTCTGAGGGGCGGGTGTATAGCTCAGTTGGTAGAGCAGCTGACTCTTAATCAGCGGGCCCAAGGTTCGAGTCCTTGTACACCCACCACTCCTCTCTTCCTTGAAAATTGCCGATGCCCCGGCAACCACTGCGATGCGTCGTTGTGCCTGGTGGTCTGTCCGGTTGTTGCATTCCGGCTTTCGTGATACATGCTTGCGAATGCGCAATTGTTGGGGCTGAGCAAGCATTATGGCGACACCCTCTAATACTCCTGGCGCGGCGAACTCTGTAATTGGAACCGCAGGCAGCGATACTATTTTTGGCACGTCCACTCAAACCTATATTGATGGTGGCGCAGGCGACGATACACTTTATGCCAATGCCGACAGTGCAACCGTTTATGGGGGCGATGGCGATGACATTCTATTCGCCAACGGTCGCAACGATTACTTGGACGGTGGTGCTGGCGATGATGATTTGTTTGGGAGCAATGGGACAACCACGTTCGTCGGGGGCGCTGGTCACAACACAATGACGGGCAGCAACGGCGACGTGC
>NZ_BACU01000490.1 GCF_000333275.1 Azospirillum sp. B4
TGGGATCACGGATATGGACGGCCTGACCCCCGAGCAGATGCAGACCGTCTTCGAACTTTACGCAACGAATGCCATCGAAGCCCGGCTGTGCAACGACATCGGGGCGAGAACGGTGACCCTGCCCACCGACAGTCGTGAGGCCGCACGGGTGCAGGCGCAGCTCAACGACTTCATCAGGCGAGGCGTTGCCGACGCGCTCACGACGGCCCGAGCGGCCGCCGCGGCGCTGACTCCCGATCGCGTGCTCGCCTTCGTCGGGCGCGTCTACGAGCAGGCCTTCGGTATCCTGCAGATCATGGGCGATGCGGAGGCAGAGAGCG
>NZ_BACU01000489.1 GCF_000333275.1 Azospirillum sp. B4
TCCGTCGTCCCACCTGCGCCTATTGCGGCGTGGGCTGCAGCTTCAAGGCGGAGATGCGCGGGACCGAGCTGGTGCGCATGGTCCCCTACAAGGATGGTGCCGCCAACCGGGGCCATTCCTGCGTGAAGGGCCGCTTCGCCTGGGGCTACGCCACCCACCGCGAGCGTATCCTGAAGCCCATGATCCGGGCCAAGATCACCGACCCGTGGCGGGAGGTCTCGTGGGAGGAGGCCATCCGCCATACCGCCGGCGAGTTCAAGCGCATCCAGGAGAAATACGGACGTCATTCCGTCGGCGGCATCACCTCCTCCCGCTGCACCAACGAGGAAACCTACCTGGTGCAGAAGCTGGTGCGCGCCGGCTTCGGCAACAACAACGTCGACACCTGCGCCCGTGTCTGCCATTCCCCCACCGGTTACGGTCTGGGCACCGCCTACGGCACGTCCGCCGGCACGCAGGACTTCGACAGCGTGGAGGATACCGACGTGGTCATGGTGGTGGGCGCCAACCCCACCGATGGCCATCCCGTCTTCGGCTCCCGCCTGAAGAAGCGGCTGCGCCAGGGCGCCAAGCTGATCGTGGTCGATCCGCGCCGCATCGATCTGGTGAAGACGCCGCACGTGCGGGCGGCCCATCACCTGGCGTTGCGCCCCGGCACCAACGTCGCCGTCATGACCGCCATCGCCCATGTCATCGTCACCGAGGGCCTGGTCAACGAGGCCTTCGTGCGCGAGCGCTGCGAGTGGGACGAGTTCCAGGACTGGGCGGCCTTCGTGGCCGAGGATCGCCACAGCCCCGAGGCGGTGGCGGAGTACACCGGCGTGCCGGCGGCCGAGCTGCGCGCCGCCGCCCGCCTGTATGCCACCGGCGGCAACGCCGCCATCTACTACGGCCTGGGCGTGACGGAACACAGCCAGGGCTCCACCACCGTCATGGCCATCGCCAACCTGGCCATGGTGACCGGCAACCTTGGCCGGCGGGGCGTGGGCGTGAACCCGCTGCGCGGCCAGAACAACGTGCAGGGCAGCTGCGACATGGGTTCCTTCCCCCATGAGCTGCCGGGCTATCGCCATGTCCATGACGACGCCACCCGGGCCATCTTCGAGGACATGTGGGGCGTGACGCTGGAGAGGGAGCCGGGCCTGCGCATCCCCAACATGCTGGACGCGGCGGTCGACGGCACCTTCAAGGGCCTGTACGTCCAGGGCGAGGACATCGTGCAGTCCGACCCCGACACCCACCATGTCACCCATGGCCTGGAATCCATGGAATGCGTGGTGGTGCAGGACCTGTTCCTGAACGAGACGGCGAACTACGCCCACGTCTTCCTGCCGGGCTCCACCTTCCTGGAGAAGGACGGCACCTTCACCAACGCCGAACGGCGCATCAATCGCGTGCGCCGGGTCATGCCGCCCCGCAACGGCTATGCCGACTGGGAAATCACCCAGCTGCTGTCCAACGCCCTGGGCTATCCCATGAAGTACGGCCACCCCTCGGAGATCATGGCGGAGATCGCGGCCACCACCCCCGGTTTCCGCAACGTCACCTATCAGTTGCTGGATGACAGGGGGTCCGTGCAGTGGCCCTGCAACGACCAGGCGCCGGAAGGCACGCCCATCATGCACATCGGCGGCTTCGCCCGGGGCAAGGGCAAGCTGGTGCTGACCGAATACATCCCCACGGATGAGCGGACCGGGCCGCGCTTCCCCCTGCTGCTCACCACCGGCCGCATCCTCAGCCAATACAACGTCGGCGCCCAGACCCGGCGCACGGCCAACAGCGAATGGCACAAGGAAGACCGGCTGGAGATGCATCCCCACGATGCGGAGAATCGTGGCGTGCGCGATGGCGACTGGGTAAAGCTGCAAAGCCGGGCGGGCGAGACGACGTTGCGCGTCCTGATCACCGACCGGGTATCGCCCGGCGTGGTCTACACCACCTTCCACCATCCCATGACGCAGGCCAACGTGATCACCACCGACTACTCCGACTGGGCCACCAACTGCCCGGAATACAAGGTGACGGCGGTGCAGGTCAGCCCCAGCAACGGCCCGTCGGATTGGCAGGAGAAGTACAAGACCCATAGCGACCTCAGCCGCCGCATCGTCGGCACGGACGCCGCTGAATGACGGAACGCGTGCCCCCCCATGACCTGCCTGTCGGTGACCTGCCCAACGCCAGCCTGCCCGTCACCCGGGTCGCCTGGCGGGACGGCACGCCCGAGGAAGGGGAACGGGTGGTGGCGGAGGAGACGGCGGTGGCCGTCAGCTATGACAGCGCCGCCTATGCCGTGCTGATGGCCACGCCGCGCGACCTGGAGGATTTCGCCCTGGGCTTCAGCGTGACCGAGGGCATCATCACCGGCCGCGCTGACATCGCCGACCTGGACATGGTGGTGGTGCCCGAGGGCGTGAACGTCCGCCTGTGGCTGGCCAAGACGCCGGGGGAGGCGTTGGAACGCCGCCGCCGCCGCCTGGCCGGGCCCATGGGGTGCGGCCTGTGCGGCCTGGAAAGCCTGGCGGAGGCGACGCGCGCCCTGCCGGTGGTGCCGCCGGGCTTCACCGTCGATGCGGCCCAGGTGGGGGCGGCGCGCGATGACCTGGCCCGCCACCAGCCCTTGTTTGAAGAGACGCGGGCCGTGCACGCCGCGGGCTTCTGGCTGGCCGGCACGGACGGGGCGCCCGGCCGCATGGTGGCGGTGCGCGAGGATGTCGGCCGCCACAACGCCCTAGACAAGCTGGCCGGCGCCCTGATCCGCGCCGGTGTCGAGGCCGCCGCCGGCATGGTGGTGATGAGCAGCCGGGTGTCGGTGGAACTGGTGCAGAAGGCGGCGGCCATGGGCGTGCCGGTGCTGGTGGCGGTGTCCGCCCCCTCCGCCCTGGCCATCCGCACGGCGGAGGCCGCCGGCATCACCCTGGTGGCGGTGGCGCGCCGCGACGGTTTTGAGGTGTTCACCCACGCCGACCGGATCATTCCGGGCGACAGGACGGGTGTGGAAGCGAAGCAAGGGAACGTGCGGCATGTCGCCTGACAAGCTGGTCTACATGGCCAACCAAATCGGCAAGTTCTTCATCAGCCAGCCGGGTGACAAGGCGGCGGCCGGCATCGCCAACCATATCGCCAAGTTCTGGGAACCCCGGATGAGGCGGGCGATCCAGGACCATGTGGCCCAGGGCGCCGCCGGATTGGATCCGGAGGTCGTTAAGGCAGTGGAAAGTTTACCCAAAGTAAACTAGGATATCTCTAGTACAAAAGAACAATACTGAGAGGGGTACGGTGGCGATCCGGGCGGGCAGCCATCTGTTTTCGACTGCCAATATAAGAAAACTGGAGGCGCCAATGAGTGTGGGGACTGCGGATTCCACCACCGGGGGCTCGACGGGCTCCATCCTCGACCGGGAAAGAATAGTCGCGAAGGCGGGTTTTAACCGGTGGCTGGTGCCGCCGGCGGCGCTCGCCATCCATTTGTGCATCGGCATGGCCTATGGCTTCAGCGTGTTCTGGCTGCCCCTGTCCAAGGCCCTGACGGGCACGGACGAGGCGGCGTGCAAGTCCATTTCGCTGATGGCGGCCCTGACCACCACCACCTGCAACTGGCGGGTGGCCGACATCCAGATCATGTACACCTTGTTCTTCGTCGTCCTGGGCTCGTCCGCGGCGCTGTGGGGCGGCTGGCTGGAACGGGTGGGCCCCCGGCGCGCCGGTGTCGTCGCCGCCTTCTGCTGGTGCGGCGGCATGGTGGTATCGGCCATCGGCATCATGGTCCACCAGATGTGGCTGTTGTGGCTGGGCGGCATCATCGGCGGCGTGGGCCTGGGCCTGGGCTACATCTCGCCCGTCTCCACCCTCATCAAATGGTTCCCCGACCGGCGCGGCATGGCCACCGGCATGGCCATCATGGGCTTCGGTGGCGGCGCCATGATCGGCTCCCCCCTGGCCAACATCCTGATCAACCAGTTCAAGGGCCCCAACGATGTCGGCGTGTGGCAGACCTTCCTGGTCTTGGCCGCGATCTACTTCGTTTTCATGCTGGCCGGCGCCTTCGGCTACCGCATCCCGCCCGCCGGCTGGCGTCCGGAGGGGTGGACCCCGCCGGCGGCGGCGCAGCGCGCCATGATCACCCACGGCCACGTGCACCTGAAGAACGCGCACCGGACGCCCCAGTTCTGGCTGATCTGGGCGGTCCTCTGCCTGAACGTCAGCGCCGGCATCGGTGTCATCGGCATGGCCTCCCCCATGTTGCAGGAGATCTTCGCCGGCAAGCTGATCGGCCATCCGGAGCTGGGCTTCGACCAGTTGGATCCGGGCCAGAAGACGGCCATCGCCACCATCGGCGCCGCCTTTGCCGGGCTGATCTCGCTGTTCAACATCGGGCGGCGCCTCTTCTGGGCCTCCATGTCGGACAAGCTGGGCCGCAAGGCGACCTACTTCATCTTCTTCGCCCTGGGCCTGGTGCTGTACGCCGCCGCCCCCACCCTGGCGCGCTCGGGCAGCGTCGCGCTGTTCGTGCTGGCCATCGGGGTCATCCTGTCCATGTACGGCGGCGGCTTCGCCACCGTGCCGGCCTATCTGGCCGACATCTTCGGCACCCAGTTCGTCGGCGCCATCCACGGCCGGCTGCTGACGGCCTGGTCGGTGGCGGGCATCGTCGGCCCCATCCTGGTCGGTTACATCCGTGAGGCCGAACTGGCGCTGAAGGTGCCCAAGGATCACGTCTACGACGTCACCTTCTACGTCCTGGCGGTGTTCCTGATCCTGGGAATGCTCTGCAACTTCGCCATCAAGCAACTGTCGGCCAAGTGGTTCATGAGCGATACCGAGGTGGCGGCCCTGCAGGCCAAGACGGCCAGCGCCAACGCCGCCGGCGGTTCCTTCGGCATCGGCCGGGGCGGGCTGGACGGCACCGCCATCCTGGCCTGGCTGGCGGTGGGCCTGCCCATCCTGTGGGGCGTGTGGACCACCCTGCAAAAGGCGGCGCCGCTGTTCAATTGAGCGGTACCAACGACAAGGGGCGCGCCTGGATGCCAAGCGCGCCCCGTTTTCTTTTGTTCCTAGCCCGCGACCGCGGGCGCCGGAGCTTTCCGGGGAGCGAAGCGGACTGGAAAGCGAGGAAAGCCAAGCCGGCGGAAGCCGGCGCCCGGCGTTTGAGGGGGCAGGATCACTGCGCCGTCCAGCCGCCATCCATGGGCAGGGGGACGCCGGTCATCTGCGCCGCGGCGTCGGTGCAGAGGAAGGCGGCCAGCTCGCCCAGTTCCTCTGGCGTGGTGAACTTCTTGGACGGCTGCTTTTCGGACAGCAGCTTCAGCTCGGCGTCCTTGACCGAGATGCCCTCGCGTTGGGCCATGTCATTGATCTGCTTCTGCACCAGCGGGGTCAGCACCCAGCCGGGGCAGATGGCGTTGGCGGTGATGTCCAGTTCCGCCGTCTCCAGGGCGGCCACCTTGGTCAGGCCGACCACGCCATGCTTGGCCGCCACATAGGCCGACTTGTGGGGGCTGGCCACCAGGCCGTGGGCGGAGGCGATGTTGATCAGCCGGCCCCAGCCCTGCTTCTTCATATAGGGCAGGGCGTAGTGCATGCCCCAGAACACGCCGGACAGATTAATGGCGATGATGGCGTTCCACTTGTCCTCGGGGAAATCCTCGATGGCCGCCGTGTACTGGATGCCGGCGTTGCTGACCAGCACGTCGATGGACCCAAAGGTCTCGACCGCGGTGTCGATCATCTCCTTGATGGAGGACGGCTTGGAGATGTCGGCGGCGTTGTAGGCGGCACGCACGCCGAACTCGCTCTCCAGCCCGCTGCGGACCTTCTCGATCTCCGCGGCGTCGCCGAAGCCGTTCAGCATGATGTTGGCGCCCTTGGACGCCAGGACGCGGGCGATGCCCAGGCCGATCCCGCTGGTGGATCCGGTGACGACGGCGGCTTTACCCTTCAGCATGACTACCTCTTCGGTTGAGCACGTATGGCGGTTGATCTCGTGTCCGTTGGCGTCGGGCGGCCGGTCAGGTCAGCCGCCGCCGATCCTGATATAAGGCCATGTGTGCGCCGCCGAAAGCCCCGCCCATGGCCTAAGCCGTTGTCATAGGACGATTGCCGCCGGAATCTACAAAACGGCGTTGGCGGGTGCGATGGGCGGCGGCGTTCAGCCATGCGAGCCCAGCGCGTTCGCACTGGACGCGGCATCACATAACCGTCATCAACTCCGGATATTAATGAAGAACACGCTCTTTAT
>NZ_BACU01000488.1 GCF_000333275.1 Azospirillum sp. B4
GCTGACCCTCGATCCGGCGGCGCTGGAGCGCACGGTGAACGAGTACAACGCGGCGGTCCGGTCCGGCACGTTCGACACCACGACGCTCGACGATTGCCGGACCGACGGCATCACGCCGCCCAAGACGCATTGGG
>NZ_BACU01000487.1 GCF_000333275.1 Azospirillum sp. B4
GGTCGGGGTCGAGCTGCCCGGTTCCCCAGTTCCTCGACCTCCACCACCGTGACCTTGCCGGCGGTGGCCATCATCGGGTTGAAGTTCCGCGCCGTCTTGCGATAGACGAGGTTGCCCTCGGTGTCACCCTTCCAGGCCTTGACGATGGAGAGATCGGCGACGATGCCGCGCTCCATCACATAGGTCTCGCCGTCGAACTCGCGCAGTTCCTTGCCCTCGGCCACCAGCGTGCCCACGCCCGTCTTGGTGAAGAAGGCGGGGATGCCGGCGCCACCGGCGCGGATGCGCTCGGCCAGGGTGCCCTGCGGGTTGAATTCCAGCTCAAGCTCACCGGACAGGTACTGCTGGGCGAACAGCTTGTTCTCACCCACGTAGCTGCTGATCATCTTCTTGATCTGCTTGGTTTCCAGCAGCACGCCCAGGCCGAAGCCGTCCACGCCGGCGTTGTTGGAAACAACCGTCAGCCCGGTCACGCCCGAGAGGCGGATGGCTTCGATCAGGTTTTCCGGGATGCCGCACAGGCCGAAGCCGCCGGCCATGACGGTGATGTCGTTGCGCAACAGCCCGGCCAGGGCGGTTACGGCGTCGGGGTAGACCTTCTTGCTCATCGTTCTTCCGGACGGCCCCCTAGGATGTTTGGATTATGGTGCCGCCCCTCTCCCGGGCACGGATGCACCGCAGCATTGCTTACGGCCCCGTTGGGGGTGAAGTCAACTTGAACGACTCTTCAACTTCGGCACCCCTGCCCCCCGCCCGCCGACGCTTGCAGCAGGCGCCCCAACGCGCTAGACCCTGAGGGGTCTGCCGGTCCGCCCGGTCCGCCCTCACGGCCTACCCCTTTTTCCGGGCCCCATCCCCCGTGCTGGACCTCATCCTCACCACCGCCGTCGCCCTGTTCGTCACCATCGATCCGGTGGGGCTGGGGCCCATGTTCGTGGGCCTGACGGTCGGCATGGAGGAGCGCTATCGCCGGCGCATGGCCATCAAGGGCACGGTGATCGCCGCCCTGATCCTGTTCTTCTTCGCCTTCGCCGGCGACCTGCTGCTGCGGGCGCTGGGCATCGGCTTCGCCGCCTTCCGCATCGCCGGCGGCGTGCTGCTGATGCTGGTGGCCATCGACATGGTGTTCGCCCGTGAGAGCGGCGTGCGCACCGCCACGGCGGATGAGCGGGAGGAAGCGCGCCACCGCGCCGACATCTCCGTCTTCCCCCTGGCCATCCCGCTGATCAGCGGCCCCGGCACCATGACTACCATCGTGCTGTTCATGGGCCGCGCCCACGGCGACCCGGCCCGGCAGGCCGTGGTCCTAGGCGTGCTGGCCGGCATCCTGGCCCTGACCCTGTTCGTGCTGCTGTTCGCCACCAAGGTCAGCCGCATCCTGGGCCGCACCGGCATCACGGTGCTGAACCGGGTGCTGGGTATTTTGCTGTCAGCCCTGGCCTGCCAGTTCGTGATTGACGGAATTTTGGCGAGTGGATTGATTATTCACGGAGATTAAAGCCAACGGCTGGGGCTCGAACCCGCACCTAGGCTTGAAGCCTGGGATCGCTGTGGCGATACGTCTACCAATTCCGTCACGTCGGCTACGGGTTTTGTAGCACAATCCGCTCTCTATACGCCAATCACCCGCACCCGCCGCCACCCGAGCCGCAGCTGGGGCCATGGCGGTGGGGGGCGGTGTCGCGGTCGAGGCCCTTGGCCTCCAGATCCGCCAGATAGCGGGCCCAGCGCTGGTCGTATTCCACGCCCAGCTCGTACAGGTACTTCCAGGAGAAGATGCCGGTGTCGTGGCCGTCGTCGAAGATCAGGCGCACGGCGTAGTTGCCAATGGGCTCAAGCTCCGCGATGGCGACGGTGCGCTTGCCCGGCACGGTCTGCTTCTGGTCGGGGCTGTGGCCCTGGACTTCGGCGGAGGGGCTTTCCACCCGCAGGTATTCCGCCGGCAGGGTGGCGCGGGCGCCGTCGTCGAAGCTGATGACCAGCGCGCGGTCCGCCCGGACATAGCGGACCTCGGTCGGCCAATGCCGCGTCCCGTGGGCGTCGGTGGCGAAGGTCTCCTGGGCCATGGTCGACCTCAATCGTCAAGCGACCGGGCCTCGTCCACCAACATGATGGGGATGCCGTCGCGGATGGGATAGGCCAGGCGCGCCTGCTGGCTGACCAGTTCCTGGCGCTGGGCGTCATAGCTGAGCGGTCCCTTGGTCAGGGGGCAGACCAGGATCTCCAGCAGCTTGGGATCGACCTTGGCGGTATCGGACATGGCAAGGAAACCTTAAGCGAGAAGTAGAGATCATAGCAGCGGCATGAGACTTTGACTCATGCCGCTGTAGGCCCCGACCGGGGCCGCCGGAGTAAGCACCGCAGGGCGCAGCAAGGAAGCCC
The DNA here is from genome assembly GCF_000333275.1 of Azospirillum sp. B4. Lineage (GTDB taxonomy): Bacteria > Pseudomonadota > Alphaproteobacteria > Azospirillales > Azospirillaceae > Nitrospirillum. The sequence goes on from NZ_BACU01000487.1 coordinate 2,383, forward strand.
AAGCGGCCGGATGGCCGCGCCCGGCGATTGAGTGCGATGGGCGTCAATGCCGCGCGGCGTCGCCGTCCGCCGATTCATGCACCGCCATCTGCACCAACGCCAGCAGCATCGACGCCCGGGCCCCGAAATCCGGCGCCTCCAGCAGGGCCTGCTTCTCCGCCGGGGTGAAGGGGCACAGCATGGCGAGGGAGGAGATCAGCTGTTCGTCGGGCGCCGCCTCCAGCGCCTGCCAGTTCACCGTCAGATCGCGGCGGGTGAAATAGGGCTTGAGCGTCGCCATCAGGCCGGTGCGGTCGAAGGCGCCGTTGGCCGGCACCGTGTAGTCGTCCGCGAAGGGCGACCAGTCGGCCACGACGCGGCGATAGCCCCGCATGGTCGACACCTCTTGCCGGATGCGGAAGCGGCACAGGCCGGTCAGGGTGATGAGATAGCGGCCATCGTCCGTCTCCGCGAAGGCCGTCAGCCGGCCGCAGCAGCCGACGCCGGCCAGCGGCGGTTCCGCGCCGGCTTCCGCCTCCGCCCCCGGCTCCATGGGCTGGATCATGCCGATCAGCCGGTCGGCGCCCAGGCTGTCCTGCACCATGGCCAGGTACCGCGGCTCGAAGATGTTGAGCGGCAGGCGGGCCCGGGGCAGGACCAGCGCCCCCGTCAGGGGAAAGACGGGGATGCTGGTCGGCAGCCGGTCGAAGGTGGGGGCGAAGGGGCTCATCACGCCGGTCGCGTCAGGCGAACAGGATGGACGACAGCTTGCGCCGGCCGCCGATGGCCAGCGGATGCTTGAAGCCCAGGGCCTCGAAGAACTTCACCAGCTGCTTGCGGGCCGCCTGCTCGTTCCATTCACGATCACGCTTCACGATGTCCAGCAGATGGTCCACCAAGATCCGCAAGATTGACGAGATCGTGGAATGCCATCTGGTCAGCGGCGGCTACGACTACCTGCTGAAGTTCATCACCACCGGCGTCACCCACTACCAATCCATCATCGAAGGCATGCTGGAGGGTGATTTCGGCATTGAGAAGTATTT
>NZ_BACU01000486.1 GCF_000333275.1 Azospirillum sp. B4
TGTCCCCCGGCCCCCCCCTTTCGGACAGGGGGCGACTCGGCCATCCGACAGCTCCTGGAATCGGTCGAAAACGCTGTCGCGGTGCCGGGCTTGTGCTATGGTGACCACCCCTTTTTCCAGGCCCTGTGGGGGGGCTTCGGGGGAATTAAGGCAAACAATCAGCCGCGCCCCAGGGGGCTGCGGGTCAGCACAAGCGGAACGGCATGAAGATCACCATCGAACGCGCGGCTTTGCTCCGGTCTCTCGGTCATGTTCAGAGCGTGGTGGAACGTCGGAACACCATTCCGATCCTGTCCAATGTCCTGCTGAAGGCCGAAAATGGTGAGCTGGCGCTGACCGCCACCGACATGGACCTGGAGATTGTGGAATCCGTGCCGGCCGATATCGCGCGCCCCGGTTCCGCCACGGCCCCCGCCCATACCCTGTACGACATCGCCCGCAAGCTGCCCGATGGCAGCCAGGTGGAACTGGACTTCACCGCCGACACGCTGACCCTGCGCTCCGGCCGGTCGCAGTTCCGCCTGGGCGCCCTGCCGGTGGAGGATTTCCCCGTCATGGCCGGCGGCGACACGGGCCACCGTTTCAGCCTGTCGGCCGCCGACCTGAAGATGCTGGTGGACCGCACCAAGTTCGCCATCTCCACCGAGGAGACGCGCTACTACCTGAACGGCATCTACCTGCACGCCTCCAAGGCCAAGACCGGCGCCGCCGAAATCCCGGTGCTGCGCGCCGTGGCCACCGACGGCCACCGCCTGGCCCGGGTGGAGATGGCCCTGCCGGACGGCGCCAGCGGCATCCCCGGCGTCATCATCCCCCGCAAGACGGTGATCGAGGTGCGCAAGCTGCTGGACGAGGCGGCGGACCGCATCGAGGTGCAGCTGTCCGACACCAAGGTGCGCTTCGCCTTCGACAGCATCGTGCTGACCAGCAAGCTGATCGACGGCACCTTCCCGGATTATGAGCGCGTCATCCCCACGGGCAACGACAAGGTGATGGAGGTCAACGCCGGCCAGTTCGCCGCCGCCGTCGACCGCGTCGCCACCATCTCCACGGAGAAGAGCCGGGCGGTGAAACTCAGCCTGGACCGCGGCATCCTGACCCTGTCAGCCTCCAGCCCGGAGGCGGGATCCGCCACGGAGGAGATTGAGGTCAGCTACGACAACACCGCGCTGGAGATCGGCTTCAACAGCCGCTACCTGCTGGACATCACCCAGCAGATCGAGGGGGACGGCGTGCGCTTCACCCTGGCCGATGCCGGTTCGCCCACCGTGGTGCGCGACGTGGCCGACGGCTCGGCCCTTTACGTCCTGATGCCGATGCGCGTCTGAGGCTGGGGTGATCCCGGGACGGCGGAAGCGCTTGGCTGGACCAGATGGGCGCCATGTCCACAGATGAGCCGTCCCTGACGGGGGAGCCGGAGGCCGTGGACGTTGCCCGGCCGGTGGCAACCCCGGCGGCGACGCTCGCCGTCACCCGGTTGACGGTCACCCGCTTCCGCTCCTACGCCCAGGCGCGCCTGGTGCTGGACCGGCGGCCGGTGGCCCTGACCGGCCCCAATGGTGCCGGCAAGACCAACCTGCTGGAGGCTGTCAGCTTCCTCGCCCCCGGCCGCGGCCTGCGCCGCGCCAAACTGTCGGAGGTGGAGCGGCTGCAGGCCCCGGGCGAGGTGTGGGAGACGCCGGGCTGGGCCGTGGCCGCCGATGTGCAGACGCCCATGGGCGCGGTGGAGATCGGCACCGGCCGCGACCCCGCCGGCGTGCCCGGCAGCGACCGCCGCGTGGTGCATATCGACGGCCGCCCGGCCAAGAGCCAGATGGCCTTGGCGCAATACGTCTCCTGCGTCTGGCTGACCCCGCAGATGGACCGGCTGTTCGTGGAAGGGGCGGCGGGCCGCCGCCGCTTCCTGGACCGCCTGGTGTTCGGCTTCGATCCGGAGCACGCGGGCCGGCTCAGCCGCTTCGAACAGGCCATGCGCGAACGGATCCGGCTGTTGCGCGAGGGGGGCGATCCCTCCTGGCTGACGGTACTGGAGGACCAGATGGCCACCAGCGGCGTCGCCGTGGCCGCCGCCCGGCGCGAGGTGACGGCCCGCCTGGCCGCCGCCTGCCGGCGGGGCGTGGGTCCCTTCCCGGCCCCGGGCCTGGCGCTGTCGGGCACGGTGGACGCCTGGCTGGCCGACCGGCCGGCCGTGGAGGCGGAGGACACCCTGCGCCGCACCTTGCTGGAGGCGCGGCGGATCGACGCGCACGCCGGCACCACCACGGTGGGCCCGCACCGCAGCGACCTGGCCGTGACCTATCTGGCCAAGGACATGCCGGCGGAGCTGGGCTCGACGGGCGAGCAGAAGGCACTGCTCATCGCCATCGTGCTGGCCAACGCCCGGCTGATGGCGGCGGACGGCGGCGCGCCGCCCCTGCTGCTGCTGGACGAGGTGCCGGCCCACCTGGACGCGGAGCGGCGAACGGCCCTGTTCAGGAGGTGCTGGCCACCGGGTCTCAGGCGTGGATGACCGGCACCGACGCCGCCATTTTCGCCGAGCTGGGCGGGGCCGCCAACCATGTGCGGGTGGCCCCGAACGAGACGGGAGGCGCCCTGGTGACCGGGGCCGATTAGCCCCACCTGCGCCTGACGGTTTCAGTGGAGCGGGGGGCTGTGATCCCCCTTGGTAATGACGGTTTTGCCCCTGGGCGACGCGATATCTGGTAGAGTGTATCCATGGCACAAGAAGCTCTGACGACCCCCGACTCCGCCGCCGAGGATTACGGCGCCAGCTCCATCAAAGTGCTGAAGGGCCTTGATGCGGTGCGTAAGCGTCCCGGCATGTACATCGGCGATACCGACGATGGTTCCGGCCTGCACCACATGGTGTACGAGGTCGTGGACAATGCCATCGACGAGGCGCTGGCCGGCTATTGCACGCGCGTGGACGTGATCCTGAATCCGGACGGCTCGTGCACCGTGCGCGACGATGGTCGCGGCATCCCCGTGGACCTCCATAAGGAGGAGGGGGTGTCGGCGGCGGAGGTCATCATGACCCAGCTGCACGCCGGCGGTAAGTTCGATCAGAACAGCTACAAGGTGTCGGGCGGCCTGCACGGCGTGGGCGTGTCGGTCGTGAACGCCCTGTCGGAAATCCTGGACCTGCGCATCTGGCGGCAGGGCCGGGTGTGGGAGATGCGCTTCGCCCATGGCGAGGCCCAGGCGCCGCTGGCCAACACCGGCGCCGCGCCGCTGAAGGCCGATGGCCGCCCCCTGTCGGGGACGGAGGTCACCTTCCTGCCCTCCAAGGCCACCTTCACCAAGACCGAATTCGACTATCAGACGCTGGAACACCGCCTGCGGGAACTGGCCTTTCTGAACTCCGGCGTCACCCTGTTCCTGACCGACGCCCGGGGTGTGGAGCCCAAGTCCTGCGAGCTGCATTACGAGGGCGGGCTGGAGGCCTTCGTGCAGTGGCTGGACCGATCCAAGACGCCGCTGCACAAGCCCACCATCGCGCTGAAGGCGGAACGCCCCAGCGACCTGGGCGGCACCATCGGCGTGGAAGTGGCGCTGCAGTGGAACGACAGCTATCACGAGAGCACGCTGTGCTTCACCAACAACATCCCGCAGCGTGACGGCGGCACCCATCTGGCCGGCTTCCGCGCCGCGCTGACCCGCACGCTGAACAACTATGCCAACGAGTCCGGCATCGCGAAGAAGGAGAAGGTGAACCTCTCCGGCGACGACATGCGCGAGGGGCTTACCTGCGTGCTGTCGGTGAAGGTTCCGGATCCGAAATTCTCCAGCCAGACCAAGGATAAGCTGGTCTCGTCCGAGGTTCGCCCGGTGGTGGAGGCGGTGGTGGCCGAGGCGCTGGCGACGTGGCTGGAGGAGCATCCGGGCGATGCCAAGCGCATCATCGGCAAGGTGGTGGAAGCCGCCGCGGCGCGTGAGGCCGCGCGCAAGGCGCGTGAACTGACGCGGCGCAAGGGCGCCTTGGACATGGCCTCGCTGCCTGGGAAGCTGGCGGATTGCCAGGAACGGGACCCGGCCTTGAGCGAACTGTTCCTGGTGGAGGGTGACTCGGCCGGCGGCTCCGCCAAGCAGGGCCGCTCGCGCCAGTTCCAGGCCATCCTGCCCCTGCGTGGCAAGATCCTGAACGTGGAGCGCGCGCGCTTCGACAAGATGCTGTCCTCGGCCGAGATCGGCACGCTGATCGCGGCGTTGGGCACCGGCATCGGGCGGGAGGAGTTCAACGCGGAGAAGGCGCGCTATCACAAGGTCATCATCATGACCGACGCCGACGTGGACGGCGCCCACATCCGCACCCTGCTGCTGACCTTCTTCTACCGCCAGATGCCCGAACTGATCGAGCGCGGCTACCTCTACATCGCCCAGCCGCCGCTCTACCGCGTGAAGCGCGGCACGGCCAAGGAACGGTACCTGAAGGACGACCGGGCGATGGACGATTACCTGATCGGCCAGGGCCTGGAGGACGTGGCGCTGGTGGCCCTGGATGGAACCCAGCGCACCGGGGAGGAGCTGCGCGGCGTGGTGGAGCAGGCGCGCGCCGCGCGCCACCAGCTGCAGGCCCTGACCCGCAAGGTGGGCAACGCCGCCGTGGTGGAACAGGCGGCCGTGGCCGGCGGCCTGTCCATGGGTCTGCTGACCGACGACGCCCGCGCCGATGAGGTGGCCCGCGCCGTGGCCGCGCGCCTGAACCGCATCGAGACCGAGGCGGCCCAGGCCGGTGGCGTTGGCGAAGGCGCCGCCGTGGGCGTGGGCGCCTGGCAGGGTGAACGGGCACGCGAAGGCGGCCTGATGCTGTTCCGCACCAGCCGGGGCGTCACCCACCGCCACATCCTGGACGCCGACGTGCTGAAAAGTGTGGAGGCGCGGCGCCTGGACGCGCAGGCCGACTTCCTGAAGACGGTGTTCAGCGACACGGCCACCCTGACCTATCGCGGCCGCGTCACCCGCACCATCGTCGGTCCCGTGGGCCTGATGGAGGCGGTGCTGGAGCAGGGCCGCCAGGGCCTGTCCATCCAGCGCTACAAGGGCCTGGGCGAGATGAACCCGGACCAGCTGTGGGAAACCACGCTGGACCCCAAGATCCGCTCGCTGCTGCAGGTCAAGGTCAACCACGTGGACGAGGCGGAGGAGGTGTTCTCCACCCTCATGGGCGACATCGTCGAACCCCGCCGCGACTTCATCCAGGAAAACGCCCTGAAGGTGGCCAACCTGGACGTGTGATTGGGAATGGTTGTGGTGTTTTCTACCACTGCCGCATGAGATGGGAAGGACTGCCGCATACGTGAGTGTCGGCAGCCCTGTTCATGTCATGGGGGCTTATAAACGCGCCGGATGGCATCGATCAGGCGAACAGTTTGTCGATGTCGTCCTGCGCCGTTTCCGGCTCCTCCTCGTCCGACATCGCCGCGATCCCGGCATCGCCACGGACGACGGCGTCCAGCTTTTCCTCGATTTCCGCCAGGCGGGCCACGGCCTTGCGCACCCGCTGGGATGTCAGGTCCTGGAAGCTGCACGCTTCGAAGATGGCCATCACCGCCCCTTGCACCGCTTCCGCGTCGCTGGGGCTGGCGATGCGATCGACCTGCTGCAGGATGGTTTCGGCCGCCGCCAGGATGCGGTCCGCCGCCACCTCGGTGATGTCCACCACCGCCTCCAGTTCCAGTCCGGCGCCGACACCGCGCCGGGAGGTGGCCAGTTCGCCGATCTCCTGGCGGATGCGGCGCAATTGTTCCTCCACCCGGATCTTCTCGATGGCGCGCGACAGCTCATCCATGATCGGGCGGAAGGCCGGCGCCCAGCGGCGGGCCTCGCCCAGGCGTTCCTGCTGTCCCGCCTCCTCCACCGCCGCCGCCGCGTCGGCCAGCTTGCGGGCGCCGACATAGCGGGCGGCCCCCTTCAGCGCATGCCCGCCCTGGCGGATGGCCTTGGTGTCGCCCAGGTCGACGGCGGCCACCAGGTCGGCGATCAGGTTGTCGGCGCTGGACATGAACGAATCCAGCATGCCGTCGATGATCTCGAACTCCGACCCCACCATGTCGATGAGGCCGGACAGGTCCAGCACGTGCGCCTCCACATCGAAGACGGTGCCGGGGCCGAGGTCGCCCGTCCGCGCCTCGGTCGGGCTGCGCAGGTCGGCCAGGGCCGGCAGCAGCCGCAGCAGCGTCGTCTCCAGCGCCTCCACCGATAGGGGTTTGGTCAGGTGGCCATCCATGCCGGCGGCCTGGCAACGCTCTTCCACCCCCCGTACGGCGTCGGCGGTGAGCGCGATGATGGGCAGGCGCGGCAATCCCCCATCCTTTTCCCGGTCCCGGATGGCTGTGGACAATTCCCACCCGTCCAGGCCGGGCATGTGGCCATCCGTCAGCAGCAGCCCATGGCGGTTGCGGTCCAGCAGGCGCAGGGCGGCCAGGCCATCCTCCGCGAACTGGTGCGCGACCCCCAGCCGGTCCAGCACATGCGCCAGCACATCGCGGTTGGTGGCGTTGTCCTCCGCGCAGAGGACCACCGCCCGCCGCTCCGCCGCCTGGTCCAGGGTGGGAGCGGACCAGCGGCCGGCGCGGGTGGTTTGGGTCCGCGCCTGCGCATCCGCCGGCGCGCCCCGCTCGGGCAGCGGCAGGGCCATGGAGAATTGGGAGCCGCGCCCCACGACGCTCTGCACCTGGATGTCGCCGCCCATCAGATCGACCAGCCCCTTGCAGATCGACAGGCCCAGCCCGGTGCCGCCGAACCGACGGGCGGTGGACGACTCCGCCTGGCGGAAAGGCTGGAACAGGAGGGGCAGGGTTTCAGGCGGAATGCCGATGCCGGTATCCGCGATCTCGAACAGCAGGGCGCCGGCCGTCTCACCCTGGCGGACCTGGAACCGCACCGTGCCCTGCTCGGTGAATTTGATGGCGTTGCCCAGCAGATTGACCAGGATCTGGCGGATACGCATGTCGTCGCCGAAACGCCAGGGCGCCAGTTCCGCCTGCACGGTGACGCGAAACTTGATCCCCTTCTCCTCCGCCTTGGGACGCAGCAGGGAGACGACACCATCGATCAGCCGGTCGAGATTGAACAGGCGGGGGTCCACCTCCAGGCGCCCGGCCTCGATCTTGGAAACGTCCAGGATGTCGTTGATGACGGCGACCAGCCCATCCGCGCTGTCGCGGATGGTGGCCGCCATCTTGGCCTGCTCCGCCGACAGGCTGGTGTCGGAGAGCAATTCGGCCAGCGTGCGCACGGCGTTCATCGGCGTGCGGATTTCATGGCTGACCGTGGCGAGGAAGGAGGATTTCATGCGGGTGGCGCGTTCCGCCTCCTCCTGCGCCGCGCGCAACTCGGTCACGTCCTGCAGCCAGATGATGGTGCTGGGCCGGCCTTCGAACTTGACGGCCCCCCGCCAGGCGGCCAGCCAGCGGTTGGCCGCCCCCACCGGCACCTGAAAAGTGTGGCCGGGGCCGTAATGGTCGAGCACCGCCTCCGCCTTGTCGATCAGGGTGATCATGGTGCGTTGGTCGACGTCATCCTCGTCGGAGCCCAGCAGGTCGAGCAGGGCGTTGTTCCAATAGCTGACCCGGCCGGGACCATCGCATAGGGCGGCACCCACGGGCGCGTTGTCCAGCACCTCCAGCAAGGCCTGCTGCGAGGCTTCCAGGGCCCGTTTGCGCTGATGGGTCCGGGTGATGTCGTAGTACCAGACCAGGGTCGCCGGGCGGTTCTCGAACCGGATGGCCCGGACGGTGACGGAGGCCCAGGCCTCCCGCCCGTCGGCGCGCAGGACGCGGACCTCGTACCCCGTGACCTGGCCTCGCTCCGCCAGCAGGCGGCGGGCTTGGCGATAGTCGCTTTCGTGGGCGAAGAAGGCGCGTGCCGCGGCGTGGGCGAACGCCTCTTCCTGCAGCCCGCCCAGGATGTCCAGCAGGGGACTGTTCCAGAACAGGATCTGATCCTGGTCATCCAGGATGGCGGCACCGATGGGGGAGGCTTCCAGCACCTCGATCAGGTCACTCTCGTAGGCCACTCTTGCCCCCCCATGCTGGAAATCCGTCCCGCGTGCTGGTTATTGTCACTGATTCATAACCGGGATCGGTTACGAATTTGAGGGACAATCACAAACCGGCGGCGGCAGCGCTATGATATTGAGCGGCGTGCGAATTTTGGTTGCGGACGATGAACCGTTCACACGCTCGGTCGTCGAGACGACGCTCCGCAAGATGGGGGCCGCGGTGACCGCGTGCGGCGACGGCCGCCAGGCGCTGGACATCATCGCCACCACGCCGCATTTCGACATCGTGCTCCTGGATTTCATGATGCCGTGGGCGCACGGGCTCTATGTGCTGAAGCAGATCCGCATGGGCGCCACGCAATTGCCCGCCGGCGTTCCCGTCGGCATCTTCACCAGCAGCAGTGAGGAGACCACGGTGTCGCTCAGCATCGCGCTGGACTGCGACGCGTTCCTGGTCAAACCCGTCGATCGCGTCTCCCTGATGGAACGGCTGAAGCGGCTGTTGTCCCGGCGCGGCCGCACGCCCCAGCCCGCCGACCGCTATGAGAGGGTGGATGTCGGCCCGCCGAACGAGATCACGGTCCCCAACCCCAGCGCCCTGGATGTCATTCCCCGGCTGGTGGAAAGCGGCTACCAGCTGGCCGAACTGCGGCCGGGCATGGTCCTGCGGGAGGCCCTGACCACCGTTCAGGGGCAGGAGGTTGTTCCGTCCGGTGTCACCTTGACGGAAGACCTGCTGACCCTGCTCGGTGACCTGGGCCGGGTCGTGCACCTGCATCCAGCCCAGATTGTCTGACCAGGTGGTCTGAAACACCAACGACGGACGTGAGCCGGCGAGGTCTATCGCCCTGCCGCCTTGGCGACCCGGTACTCCGGCACCGGCAGGCCGCCCCAGCCCCAGTTTTCCAGCGCCACCTCCTCGATGACGACGAAGGTGCTGTCCAGCGGCTTGCCCAGGACGGTCAGCATAAGCTCGCTGGCGCCCTTGATCAGGGCGGCCTTTTCCGCCGCGGTGATGGCGTCGGCGCCGGGCCGCGTGCCTTCCCGGGTTACCTGGATGGTGACGATGGGCATGATGGCTCTCCCGCTCCAGGGTCAGTGGCCGGCGCTTTGGCCGCCGTCGACGTGCAGGATCTCGCCCGTCACGAAGGGGGCGCTATCCAGGTAGAGGATGGCGTTCACGATATCGGCGGCCTCGCCCATATGGCCCACGGGGTGCTGCTTGCCCAGCCACTCGTGGGTGGACGGGTCATGCATCGGCGTCTTGATGATGCCCGGGGAAACGGCGTTCACCCGGACGCCCCGGCTGGCGTATTCGATGGCCAGCGACCGGGTGGCGGCGTTCAGCCCGCCCTTGGTCAACGAGGCCAGCACCGAGGGCACGTTGGAATTGGCATGCTCGACCAGGCTGGTGGTGATCTGCACCACGTGGCCGCCGCCCTGCGCCACCATCCTGGCGATGGCCAGCTGGGTGATGTGGTAGAAGCCCGCCAGGTTGGTGGCCAGCACGCGGGCGTAATCCTCCTCCGTGTAGTCGGTGAAGGGCTTGGCGATGAAGATGCCGGCGTTGTTCACCAGGGTGTCAACGCGGCCGAAGCGCGCCAGCGCCGTGGCCATCACCCGCTCCGCCGTTTCCCGGTCGCCGATATCACCGGCGACGGTGGCGATGTTCGGATCGTCCGACACCGGGATGGTGCGGGAGGTGGCGACGACGCGATAACCCTGGGTGAGCAAGCCGGCGACGGTGGCCGCCCCCAGGCCCTGCGAGGCGCCGGTGACGATGGCGACTTTCTGATGCGCGCTCATGATGGGATGTCCTCTTTCGGTCGGTTCGGGGCGCGCCGTCGCGCCCGGTGGATGACCGGAAAGATGATCCCCGGCGGGGAGAGCGTGAATTCCTGGGGTACGGCAGACATTCTTTCGCCGCGCGCAAGAGTGGCCGCCAGTATCAGCAGGCGGCCGGGCACAGCTGCGCGAAATGGGCGCGCAGCCGGGGTACGGCATAGTCGACGAAGGCCCGCACCTTGGGCACAGCCAGGCGCCCCGGCGGGGCGATCAGGTGCACCGGCACCGGTTCATGCTCATCCCGCTCCAGGATCACCGCCAGGCTGCCGGCCGCCAGCTCCGCCGCGATATGGTAGGAGAACAGGCGGGTGACGCCGCGCTCCGCCACCGCCGCCGTGGCCGCCGCGCGGATGGTGTTGACCACCAGCCGGGGCGTGAAGCTGACCGTGCGCGGCACGGCCGAGCCTGGGGCTGGCGGGAAGCTCCACGTTTCCAGCCCGAAATGGGTCATGGCCACGATGGCGTGCCGGGCCAGGTCCGATGGTTGTTCAATCGCGGGGTGGGTTTCCAGGTAGCGCGGCGCGGCCACCACCACCCGCCGCACCTCCCCCACCCGGGTGGCGACCAGCGCCGAGTCCGCCAGGTGGGAGATGCGCAGCGCCAGATCCATGCCCTCGTCGATCAGGCTGACGGGATGGTCGATCATGGACAGGCGCACGGAAACCTCCGGATAGGCGTCCATGAAGCCGGCGATGATGGGGCCCAGCACGGTCTCCCCCGCCGCCACCGGCGCCGTCAGGGTCAGCAGGCCACGCGGCGCCGACTGTTCGCCGGCGGCCAGCAGGTCGGCCTCGTCCAGTTCCGCCAGCACGCGTCGGCAGGCGTTGGCGTAACGCTGCCCCGCCTCGCTCAGGTGCAGGGAGCGGGTGGTCCGGTGCAGCAGCGGCACGCCCACGTGATCCTCCAGGAAGGCCACGGCCCGGCTGACCGCCGCCGGCGACCGGCGCATCCTGCGGGCGGCCCCCGCCAGGCTGCCTTCGTCCAGGGCGGCGACGAACACCCTCATCGCGTCGATACGGTCCATGGGAAGGGGGCCTGGGGCTGGGGATGGTTCGCGATGACGATAGGGGGTTGGCGCGTGCCTTGGAATGGGGAACGCGCGCGCCGGGCGCTTATGCTATTGGTGCGCCCGCCGCTTTTCCCGCCGGCCTGTCGGAGCCTTCCCCCATGGTCTATCTGTTCATCCTATTCGCTGTGGCCTACCGCTTCGCCATGCTGGCGGTGTCCGTGCGTCATGAGAAGGCGCTGCGCACCGCCGGCGCCACGGAGGTCGGGGCCCGCAACACGCTGGCGCTGACCGTCGCCCACATCGCCTTCTACCTCTCGGCGGTGGTGGAGGGGCTGGTGCGCGCGGCGCCGGTGGACGCGATCAGCGGTTTCGGCTTCGCCATCTACCTGTTCGGCGCCGTCATGCTGCTGGTGGTGGTGCGGCTGCTGGGGCGGCTGTGGACGGTGAAGCTGCTGATCGCCCGCGACCACCAACTGGTGACCCACCCGCTGTTCCGCCTGGTGCGGCACCCCAATTACTTCCTGAACATCCTGCCGGAACTGGTCGGTTTCGCCCTGACGCTGCACGCCTATTGCACCTTGGTCGCCGGCCTGGCGATCTATCTGGTGCCGCTGACCATCCGCATCCGGCAGGAGGAACGGGCGATGCGCGAGGCCGTCGCGGGTTATTGAGGTTTGGCGGCCGTCCCCGCGTCCCGGAAAAAACGCCGACGGGAGAAATCGCTGGACCGCAGCCCTCGGCGACCCCACCTCATGGGCATGGATCAAGGGACGGGGCCTGAGGCAAGGATGAGGAACAGCATGACAGCGGGCGCCGACGCCAAGGCCGACACCCAGGCTGCCGCCGCTTCCGCCGCCGACAGGCCCCACAAGGTCTCCGACATCCTGCAGGCGCTGGCGGCGGACCAGTCTCGCGACCGCATCGCCATCGCCGACCTGCTGGCGGCGTTGCGCGACCGGGCGGTGGGGGCGCTGATCTTTGTCTTCGCCGTGCCCAACGTCCTGCCCACGCCACCCGGCACCTCCGCCGTCCTGGGATTGCCGCTGGTGTTCCTGACGGCGCAGCTGATGCTGGGCCGCCCGCCCTGGCTGCCCCGCTTCATTGCCGGCCGGTCGCTGGCGCGCAAGGACTTCGCCGCCCTGATGACCAAGGTGGCGCCCTGGCTGGCCAAGGCGGAACGCATGCTGAAGCCCCGCGTGGGTGTGCTGACCCGTCCGCCGGTGGAATACGCGGTGGGGGCGGTCTGCTTCCTGCTGGCGCTGATCCTGTTCCTGCCCATACCGCTGGGCAACATGCTGCCCGCCCTGGCCATCTGCCTGGTGGCCCTGGGCGTGCTGGAACGGGATGGCGTGTGGGTGCTGCTGGGCCTGGGCACGGCGGTCGCGGCCGTGACCATCGTCTGGGGCGTGCTGCTGGCCTTGCTGAAAAGCGGCCTGTTCCTGCTGGAACACGCGTTGGGCATCTGACGCCGTCAATGAGTGCCGGCTGCCGACTTCTCGATGCGGTTGATGTGGTCCAGGCCGGGCAGGATTTCGGAACGCACGAATTCCACCCGCTTCATGGGCCCGCCGCCGCCGTGGGGGAAGCGGGCCTTCCATAGGGCCATCTTCACCGCCAGGCCGCACAGCACGCCGCCGATGGTGACATGGTGGGCGGAAATCTGGGCGCGGACGGAGCGGAAGCTGTCGGCGTTGATGTCGTGCCAGAAATCCTTGCTGCGGCGATCGAAAGCCTCGAACCGCCCGGTGATGGAGGTGGTGATGCCCGTCAGCATGCGCATGACCTCGCCGATCATCTTCATCAGCAGGCGGTCGCGGGTGACCATCTCGCTCTTAGTCGCCTCACTCACCCAGGCCATGAAGCGCTGCACCTCCGGCACCAGGCCATCCAGGCAGCTGCGGAAATAGGCCAGCGACAGGAAGACGTCGCCATACTCCTCCAGGAAGTTGGGGATGTCCTGAAGCTGCACGTTCAGCTTCTGCGACAGCAGCGTCAGGTTGCGCAGCGCCTCTTCCCGGTCGGGGTTGGCCAGCAGGGCGAACAGGTCGGCGATGTCGTTGATGGGCCGCTGCTCCGATCCGTAGACCTGCTGGATCAGGGGCAGGGTGAAATCCCGCATATAGGTCGTCAGCTCCAGCCGCTTGCCGGCTGACAGGCGCAGGTAGTTCACGTCCTCGACCGGAATGCCCAGGCGGCGCAGCTCGATGCGCAGACTGTAGACGTCGTAGCTGTTCAGCTGCGTCAGGCGGTGGATCTGCGCCATGTCGCTGCGCATCTCCTTGCCGTGTGACGGGTACAGGGTGGCCAGGTGTTCCGGGTTGACCTGGCCGCTGCCGGCCGCGCGGTCCTGGAACACCTCCACCACCGTTTCCAGCCGGGCGTTCTTGATCAGGCGGGCCCGTTTCAGGCCTGGCGTCTGGACGGGGATCATGCCCAGCGGCAGGATATGCAGCGCGTCGCGGTCGGCGTCGTCGAACAGTACTTCATCGGCCAGCGCCGCGGCGACCCCGGACGGGACGTCGTCGGTGGCGATCTCACTGTCGGCAGGGGCGGGCATGGACGTCAAGGGGCGATCCAGACGGCAAAAGAACTTCGGTGGCGGCGCTTCCCGGCGGCCGCCCCAGCCCTGCGTCAGGTATAGACGATGGAGAGCATGGTCAAGGGCGCCCTCTTGAGGATTTAACTATTACGCGGGCATGGCGGATTTCCCGGGCGTTCTGCCGCCTGAAGGGCGATACCCCACCCCCCAGGATATTTGCGCCGCCCCCTCGGGGTCGCATAAAGTGTCATACAGGCACAAGATGTGCGCCTAGGGGTCATTTCGCCAATGAGCTGCTCGCGGCACAGACGGGTCGGGTGGGGACCATGCGCCAGTCGGTGATCGGCGCCCTTTTCTTCCTGGCTGTTCTGCAGCTGGGCATGGCCGCCCTGGACATGCGGGTGGCCTGGACCCGCGCTCATGACGCGCAGGCGGGGCGCGCCCTGCTGGGCGCCGCCCGGGGACTGGTGACGGCCCTGGACGCCCAATCGGCGCAATGGACGGCATCGGTTCTGGCGCTGGAGGCGCCGGGCGTGCCGGACGCGGCGACGGCGGAGGCGCTGGCGCACCAGCGGCGGCAGGCGGATTTGTCGCTGGATGCCGCGTTGGAAGGCTTGTCCGGCATGCCGGGTGCCGTGGCTTCCGGCTTGGCTGGCGACGCGCAGCGACTGGCTGGGGTGCGGCAGGAGTTGGCGGGTTTGCGCCGGGCCGTGGACCAGGCCCTGCACCAGGCCCAGGATGGGCGCGACCCCATCCTGCTGGCCAATTGGCTGGCGGGGGAACGGGCGCTGGCCACGGCGGAAGGCCGCCTGGCGCGCACCATCACGGCTGTTGCTGCTGCGGCCCTGCCCCATGAGGACGCCACCCTGGCGGCGGACGCGCTGGCCGTGCGCCGCGATGCCGACATCGCCTGGGCCGATCTCGCCCGGCGGGATGCGGCGCCCGGCCGTGCGCCCGGCGGCATGGCGCCGTTCCTGGCGGACTGGCCCACCGGCGCGCCCCGGCAGGATGACGGTCTGGCGGGGGCGGCGGCCGACTTCGGTGCCGTCCTGTCATCCCCGGATGCCTTGTCCGCACCCGGGCGGGCGGCCCAGGGCTTGGCCGCGCTGGCCGCCATCGGCGGCGTGGCTGACCGGGCGCTGGCCCGCTGGGCGCAGACGCCGGTTCCTTCCCCGGGATGGGCGGCGCTGCGGGCCGGTGCGCCGTTGGGGATGGCGGCCCTCGTCACCCTGGCCATCCTGTTCAGCCTGCGCCAAGGGGTGTTTCGCGCGGTATCGCGCACCGCCCGGATGATGCGCGACTTGGCGGAGGGGCAGGTGACCCAGGCGCCGACCCTGACGCCCAGCCTGGGGGGCGACCGGGTGGTGGCGGAGCTCCATGCGGCCCTTGCGCTCTACTGGTCTCATGCCCGGCGGATCGAGCGGGAGACGCAACGGCGGGAACGGGCGGAACGCCTGCTGACGGTCGAGCGCAAGGTGCTGGGCATGACCGCCGGCCGCGCGCCCTTGTCGGCCGTGCTGTCGGCCCTCTGCTCCGGCATGGAGGCGGAGCTGGAGGGCGGCCTTTGCTCCATCGTGCTGTTGGGTGCGGAGGGCGGTCACATCCGCGCCGGTGCCGCCCCCAGCCTGCCCATGGCATACGTCCGGGCCATCGACGGGGTGCCCGTGGGGCCGGCCTCCGGATCCTGCGGCACGGCCATCCTGCGGCGCGAGCCGGTGATCGTGACCGACATCGCCAAGGATCCGCTGTGGCACGACTATCGTGAGGTCGCGGCGGCGGCGGGGCTGGCGGCTTGCTGGTCCCTGCCCATCATGGCCGGCGACGGCAACCCGCTGGGTGCCTTCGCCGTCTATTTCCGCACCCCCCGCTCGCCGGAAGGCTGGATGCTGGATCTGGCGCGCCGCGCCAGCCGTCTCGCCACGGTCGCCATCTCCGCCGAACGCGCGGCGGAGGAGGTGGAACGGGCGAAGGCCGCGGCCGAGCTGGGCAACCGCACCAAGACCGAGTTCCTGGCCAATATGAGCCATGAGCTGCGCACGCCCTTGAACGCCATCATCGGCTTCGCCGAGGTGCTGGAGAATGACCTGCGGCGCGTGCCGGAGCAGGCGACCAATACCGGCTACGCCGCCGACATCGTGGCCAGCGGTCGCCACCTGTTGGCCATCATCAACGACATCCTGGATGTCTCGAAGATGGAGGCGGGCAAGGTTGAGTTGCGTGAACGGGTGTGTGACGTGGCGGCGCTGGTGGCGGGGTGCGAGCGTATCGCCCGGGCGCGCGCCATGGAAAAGCGCATCGACCTGGTCATCGCCATGGCGCCCGGCCTGCCGCCCCTGCTGGCCGACGATGTGAAGATCAAGCAGATCCTGCTGAACCTGCTGTCCAACGCCGTGAAGTTCACCGACAGCGGTGGCACCGTCTCGCTGACCGCCACCATCAACCCCGAGGCGCAGCTGGTCATCGCCGTCACCGACACCGGCATTGGCATCGCGGCGGAGGATCTGCCCAAGGTCTTCGTGCCGTTCCAGCAGATCGACAATGTCTACGCCCGCACCACGCAGGGCACCGGCCTGGGGCTGTCGCTGTCCAAGGGCTTGGCCGAACTGCACGGCGGCCGGTTGGACATCGTCTCGCAACTGGGCCAGGGAACCACCGTTTCCCTGGTCCTGCCCAGCCAGCGCCTGCTGACTGGCGGCTTGAGTGACGACGCCCGCCCAGGCCTGCCCCCTGGCGCCCTGGCCGCGGCGCTGGGCGATCAGGCCGGGGCCTGAGGGAAGACGACAATAAAAAGGCCCGGAAGCGTGGGGCTTCCGGGCCTTTTCCCCGTCGCTTCAAGCGACGGACCAGGTCTCGTGAACCTCATACTAGCGGCACGAGATTTTGCCTCGTGCCGCTGTAGGACGCGACTGCGTCCGCCGGAGCGAGCACCGCAGGGCGCAGCGAGGAAGCCCCAAGACACGCATAGGGGCCACGGATGTGGCCGCCCGGCGATTGAGGGGCATTTGAGCGGTCACGATCAAATGCCGTTGGTATCAGATGTAGTAGGACGCCAGCGGCGAGAAGCCGTTGAAGTTCACCGCTGAGTAGGTGGTGGTGTAGGCGCCGGTGGCCAGGATGTCGATCTTGTCACCGATGCGCAGGTCCACCGGCAGGCGGTACTCCGTCTTCTCGTACAGCACATCGGCGCTGTCGCAGGTGGGGCCGGCCAGGATGACCGGCTCGGCGTCACCACCGTCGTGGGGCGTCTGGATCTTGTACTTGATGGCCTCGTCCATGGTTTCGGCCAGGCCGCCGAATTTGCCGATGTCCAGGTAGACCCAGCGGCGGTCGTCGCGGTGCGACTTGCGCGAGATCAGCACCACTTCCGAGCGGATGACGCCGGCGTTGCCCACCATGCTGCGGCCGGGCTCGATGATGGTTTCGGGCAGGCGGTTGCCGAAGTGCTTGCGCAGTGACGCCTCGATGGCGTTGCCGTATTCGCCTTCGCTGGGGATGTCCTTCAGGTAGCGGGTGGCGAAGCCGCCGCCCAGGTTCACCATGCGCAGCATCACGCCCTTTTCTTCCAGCGCGCGGAAGATCTCGGCGGTCTGGGCCAGGGCCTTGTCCCACTGGGTCAGGTCGCGCTGCTGCGAACCGACATGGAAGGAAACGCCATAGGGCACGACGTTCATGGTGGAGGCGGCCAGCAGCAGCTCCGTCGCCATCTCCGGCTCACAGCCGAACTTGCGCGACAGCGGCCAGTCGGCCCCCTCGCCGGAGGTCAGGATGCGGCAGAAGACGCGGGCGCCGGGGGCATGCTCCGCGATCTTCTCCAGCTCTTCCAGGCTGTCGAAGGCGAACAGGCTGATGCCCAGGGCATAGGCGCGGGCGATGTCCGACGCCTTCTTGATGGTGTTGCCGAAGCTGATGCGGTCGGCGGTGGCGCCGGCGTCCAGGCAGTACTGGATTTCCGGCACGCTGGCGGTGTCGAAGCAGGAGCCGCGCTGGGCCAGCAGCTTCAGGATCTCGGCGGCGGGGTTGGCCTTCACGGCGTAGAAGATGCGGGCCTCGGGCAGGGCGTCGTGCAGGTTGGCGTAATTGTTCGCCACGACGTCCAGGTCGACCACCAGGCAGGGGGTGGCAGGCGTGTTTTCAGCGAAAAAACGAGCGATCTTCTCGGTCATCGACGACTCCGAGGCCAAAAGGCATATCAGGGGATGGATCGGGAATGGGGGCTTAACCGGGCAATGGCCCGGGTCCGTTCAGGCGTGCCAATAAAGCGGCCGGCCCAAACGGGTCAGATACTGGAGATATGCCCAGGCGGCGCCAGCTGCGCGCAAACCACCGGCCCGGTCTGACTTGAGACCGCCTGATCATGGCCCATCCAACTCTGCGTCAGAGCGGGGGCGGGGGATCGGGGAAAGGCGGGCGCGTGCCCACCGACAACAACATCAACCATCGTAGCCTCCAATTCGCCGCCTTGCTTAAGGGACGGACGAGGATACGCGTTACGTCGTTGCATAACCCTCAGGTGGAACCATTCCGCCCGGGGCCATAGGCACGTGCGCTGCGACTGAGCGCTATATAAGATGGAAAGCGGGGGTTGCCCAGCGTTTTTTTCAGGGGGAAAACGCCCCTGCGGCGCCATGGCGCAAACACCCCGCCGCGGGCTCGGCCGTCCCGTTTTTCGCGCGGCGCCCCGCGGTTTCCACCGGGTGCGGGGGGTACAGGCACAAATCTCAATTTCGCCATTTTTGCGGCCCAAATTGGCCATGTCGCGGTGGCCTTATGCGCATAGAGGACGACGCGACGTGACCCCCTGCCGGGGTCGGAAGCCCCTCCCGCCCGGTCTCCCCCGACCGGCCTACCGGAGGTGTCCTCTCCAGCCTGCCCCGGCTGGTCTACCAAACGGCCACCGCACCTGCCCCCCGCGGTGGCCGTTTTCTTTTCAAGGTGCCTCAGGCGCCGGCGGGGCATCCGCCCCTTGGCTGTCCTCGATTTTCAGTCCGCTACGCTCCCCAAAAATCTCCGGCGGCCGCAGTCGCGGCCTAGTCGCTTCGCGTTTCAGCTGGCGGTCGAGCGATTGATCCAGCGCTTTGTGGTGCTGGGGGCGGCGGCCTATAGTCGGGCTCCCTTGCCGACTCCGAATCCCGGGCCCATGACGTCTTCCTCTCCCTTCACCGGCCGCGACCTGCTGTGCCTGCGCGGTGGGCGCCTGGTGTTCCAGGACCTGGACTTCACCCTCGCTGCCGGCGGCTGCCTCACTCTGGTGGGCCCCAACGGCAGTGGCAAGTCCACCTTGCTGCGCCTGATGGCCGGATTGCTGAAGCCGTTGCGCGGCACCATCGCCTGGGACGGTGTCGCCCTGGCCCAGGACCCGGAGGCGCACCGTGCCCGCCTGCACTATGTCGGCCATCTGGATGCGGTGAAGGCCAGCTTCACCTGCCGGGAGATTCTGTCCTTCTGGGCGGGGGTGCGCGGAGTCGCCGACCGGGCGGCGGTCGACCGGGCGCTGGCCGCATTCGCCATTGATACCATCGCCGACGTGCCCGGCCGCTTCCTGTCGGCCGGCCAGCGCCGGCGCCTGTCGCTCGCCCGCCTGGTGGCCGCACCGGCGCCGCTGTGGCTGCTGGATGAACCCACCGTGGGCCTGGACCGCGCCTCGGTCGCCCTGCTGGAAGGCGCCATCGCCCGCCACCGCGCCGATGGTGGGCGGGTGGTGCTGTCCACCCACATCGACCTCGCCACCCCCGGCGGCGCCGTCCTGGACCTGGCGGCGTTCGCGCCGGCCGAGGATGACGAAGACGGGGCGGAGGACGCCGCCTGATGCTGCGCCTTATCCTGCGTGACCTGCGCCTGGTGCTGCGCCAGGGCAGCGACGCCACCGCCGCCCTGATGTTCTTCGTGCTGTGCGTGGTGCTGTTCCCCTTCGGTGTCGGGCCGGAGCCCAACGTCCTGATGCGCATCGCCCCTGGCGTGTTGCTGATCGCCGCGCTGCTCGCGGCGCTGTTGTCCATGGAGCGCCTGTTCCAGGGGGATTTCGAGGATGGCAGCCTGGAACTGCTGCTGCTGTCGCCCTTGCCGGCGGAAGGGGTGGCGGTGGCCAAGGTCGCGGCCCACTGGCTGGTGACGGGCGTGCCGCTGATGATCGTGGCGCCACTGCTGGCCTTGTTGCTGCGCATGCCCGTGGACCAGTTGGGCCTGCTGGTGGGCACGCTGGCGCTGGCCACGCCGCTGCTCAGCCTCATCGGGGCCGTGGGGGCGGCGCTGACCCTGGGGGCCCGGCGCAGCGGCGTGCTGCTGCCCCTGCTGGTGCTGCCCCTCTACATCCCCGTGTTGATCTTCGCCGCCGCCGGGCTGGACGCCGGCCTGTCCGGCCTGTCGCCCCGGCCCCACCTGCTGCTGCTGGGCGGCATGCTGTGCGGAGCGTTGGTTCTGGCCCCGCTGGCCATCGCCGCGGCACTCCGGGCGGCCCATGAGTGACGGGCGGCGGGTGGGCCAATCCATCGATTCGCCCCCTAAACCATTAGGCCTGATCCATATCAATTTACCGTGTATCCCGGTGGCAAAGGCCGGTCGGCGTGATACATAACGGGGGCCATGCATCGCTTCGCCAATCCCGCCCGTTTCCTGAAGATCGCCAACGCCGTGCTGCCGTGGGCGGCCGGCCTGTCGGCGGTCTGTTTCGTGGCCGGGCTGTACCTGGGCCTGGTCGCCTCGCCGCCGGACTACCAGCAGGGCGACACCGTGCGGATCATGTACATCCACGTGCCCGCCGCGTGGATGAGCATGTTCACCTACAGCACCATGGCGGTGGCCGCCGCCGCCGCGTTGGTGTGGAAGCATCCGCTGGCCGAGGTCTACGCCAAGGCGGCCGCCCCCCTGGGTGCCGGTTTCACCGCCCTGTGCCTGCTGACCGGATCGCTGTGGGGCGCGCCGATGTGGGGCACCTGGTGGGTGTGGGACGCCCGGCTGACCAGCGTGCTGGTGCTGTTCTTCCTGTACCTGGGCTACATGGCCCTGGTGGACGCCTTCGACGACCCGGCGCGGGGGAACAAGGCCGGCAACATCCTGTTGCTGGTGGGGGCGGTGAACGTGCCCATCATCAAGTTCTCGGTGGAATGGTGGAACACCCTGCACCAGCCGGCCAGCGTCTTCCGCCTGGGCGGGCCCACCATCGCCGCCAGCATGCTGTGGCCGCTGCTGCTGATGGCCGTGGCGTTCCAGAGCTATTTCTTCGCCGTGGTCATCCTGCGCATCCGCGCCGGCCTGGCCGCCCGCCGGGTGCAGACCCTGCGCCTGGGCCAGGCGGGATGATCCGGCCGGCCGATGGGACAAGAAGACCAACGGCGGTCGTTTCGGCGACGTGATAAGCTAATGGTTGCGCCAACTTCGCGGCCCTTCCGGGTTGCCAGGCTGTGGTTGAGAGTATGATGGACGGGTTCCTGTCGATGGGCGGATATGCCGCCTATGTCTGGTCATCCTACGGGGCGGCGGCGCTGGTGCTGGTCGGCCTGCTGGTGCTGAGCCTGACCGGCCTGCGCCGGGTGGAACGCACCCTGGCGACGCTGGAAGCGGCCAAGCCCCGCCGCAAGCGGGAGCCGAAGGTCGGTCCCGTCCCCACGGCGTCCCCGGCGACGGAGACCGCGCCATGACCCGCAAACGCCGCCGCATGATGATCCTGGCGCTGGCCCTGCTGGGCCTGGGCACCGCCACCGCGCTGACCCTGTCGGCCTTCCGCGACAACATCGTCTTCTTCTACAGCCCGTCCGACCTGGCGGCCAAGCCGCCGGGCGGGCGCACCGTGCGCATCGGCGGCCTGGTGGAAACCGGCAGCCTGAAGCGCGATGCCGGCGGACTGACCGTCACCTTCCAGGTGACCGACACCGCCAAGTCGCTGCCCGTCACCTACACCGGCATCCTGCCCGACCTGTTCCGCGAGGGGCAGGGCGTGGTGGCGGAGGGCAAGCTGGGCCCCGACGGCGTGTTCGCGGCCACGGAACTGCTGGCCAAGCATGATGAGAAGTACATGCCGCCGGACGTGGCCGACGCCCTGAAGCGCGCCGGCCACCCCGGCAAGCCGGGTGACGTGCCCGCCAGCGGCGCACCGGTGGCTGCGGGGGAGGAACACCAGACATCCACCCTGCGCACGAATCCCTGACGCCCTTCGGACTGGAACGCCCATGATCCCCGAGCTTGGACACTACGCGTTGGTGCTGGCGCTGGTCGTGGCCCTGGTGCAGTCGGTGGTGCCGCTGTGGGGGGCGTGGCGCCGTGACGGCGCGATGATGGAGGTGGGGCGCACCGCCGCATACTGCCAGTTCGCCGCCCTGGCGCTGGCCTTCGGCGCCCTGACCTATGCCCATGTCGTGTCGGACTTCAGCGTCCTGAACGTGGTGGAGAACAGCCACACCGACAAGCCCATGCTCTACAAGGTGGCCGGCGTCTGGGGCAACCATGAGGGCTCCCTGGTCCTGTGGGTGTTCATCCTGGCGCTGTTCGGCGCCCTGGTCGCCGGCTTCGGCCGCAACCTGCCGGCCACCCTGCGGGCGCGGGTGCTGGCGGTGCAGGGCATGATCGGCGTGGGCTTCCTGTGGTTCATGGTCGCCACCAGCAACCCCTTCACCCGGGTGGATCCGGCGCCGCTGAACGGCCATGACCTGAACCCCCTGTTGCAGGACCCGGGCCTGGCCTTCCATCCGCCCTTCCTCTACCTGGGCTATGTCGGTTTCTCCCTCTGCTTCTCCTTCGCGGCCGGCGCGCTGATCGAGGGGCGGGTGGATGCCGCCTGGGCCCGCTGGGTCCGGCCCTGGACCCTGATCGCCTGGTCGTCGCTGACCCTGGGCATCGCCATGGGCTCGTGGTGGTCCTACTACACCCTGGGCTGGGGCGGCTGGTGGTTCTGGGATCCGGTGGAAAACGCCAGCCTGATGCCCTGGCTGGCGGGCACGGCGCTGCTGCATTCCGCCATCGTGGTGGAAAAGCGCGACACGCTGAAAAGCTGGACCATCCTGCTGGCCATCGTCACCTTCACCCTGTCGCTGATGGGCACCTTCCTGGTGCGCTCCGGCGTGCTGACCTCCGTCCATGCCTTCGCGTCGGACCCGGCGCGCGGCGTCTTCATCCTGGCACTGCTGGTGGTGGCCACCGGCGGCGGCCTGCTGCTTTACGCCCTGCGCGCGCCCATCCTGAAGGCCGGCGGCCTGTTCGCCCCCATCAGCCGCGAGGGCGGGCTGGTGCTGAACAACCTGCTGCTGTCCACCGCCTGCGCCACCGTCTTCCTGGGTACCCTCTATCCCCTGTTCCTCGACGCCATCGGCGGCGGCAAGATCTCCATCGGTCCACCCTTCTTCAACGCCACCTTCGTGCCCCTGATGGTGCCGGTGGTGGCGGTCATGGCCATGGGGCCCCTGCTGTCGTGGAAACGGGCGGACCTGGCCGGGGTGCTGGGCCGGCTGAAGATCGCGGCCCTGGTGGGTGTCGCCGCCGCGCTGGCTGGGGTCTGGCTGGCGGGCACCAAGCCCGTGCTGGCGCTGCTGGCCCTGGGCTTGGCCGGCTGGGCGGTCATGGGTGCCATCGTGGACGTGGCCGAGCGTGTCCGCCTGTTCCGCATCCCCCTGGGCGACAGCCTGGCCCGCGCCCGCCATCTGCCGCGCGGCGCCTGGGGCACGGCCCTGGCCCATGCCGGGCTGGGCGTGGCCGTGGCCGGCATGGTCGGCACCTCCGCCTGGACGACCGAGGCCATCCAGGTGCTGCACATCGGCCAGTCGGTGGATGTGGCGGGCTACAGCTTCCGCCTGGACAGCGTGGGCGAGGCGCCCGGCCCCAACTACACCGCGCGCCGCGCCGTGTTGACCGTCACCCGCCATGGCGACTTCGTGGCCACCCTGGCGCCGGAGCAGCGCTTCTACCCGGTCACCCGCATGACCACGACGGGCGCCGCCATCCACACCAATTTCTTTAGCGACCTTTACGCCGTGGTGGGGGAGCCGGCGCCGGATGGCACCGGCTACAATACCCGTTTCTATCGCCACCCGCTGGTGCCGTGGATCTGGGTGGGCTCCATCCTGATGATGGCCGGCGGGCTGGTCAGCCTGTCCGACCGCCGCCTGCGCGTGGGCGTGCCGCTGAAGCGCGCCGTGCCCCGCGCGGCCGCCCTGCCGCCGGCCCCCGCCGAATAAGGTTCCCCGCATGCGCCGCCTGATGTTCCTGATCCCCCTGGTGCTGTTCCTGGGCCTGGCCGGCTGGTTCGGCGTGCGCCTGAAGCAGATCGACCGGGGTGACACGCCCGACCGCCTGCCCTCCGTCATGATCGACAAGCCGGTGCCGGCCTTCGACCTGCCGCCCCTGGTGGACGGGCAGCCGGGCGTGGCGTCCACCGGGTTGGCCGACGGAAAAGTCCGTCTGGTGAACTTCTGGGCCAGCTGGTGCGCGCCCTGCCGCTCGGAACACCCCATCCTCATGCGCCTGGCGGGGCAGGGCGTGGACATCCGGGGCATCGACTACAAGGACAAGGCGGCGGACGGCCAGGCCATCCTGGCCCGCGACGGCAACCCCTACGCCGCCGTCGCGCGGGATGAGAGCGGCCGCACCGCCATCGACTTCGGCGTCTACGGCGTGCCGGAAACTTATGTCATCGACCGCCAGGGCCGCATCCGCTACCGCCAGGTGGGGCCCATCACCCCGCAGGATTTGCAGAACCGCATCCTGCCGCTGATCAATGAGCTGTCGAAGTGAGGCGGGTGCTTTTCACTCTAGTCCTGGCGGCCACGCTGCTGTCCGGCCCCTTGGCGCGCGCCGTGCAGCCGGACGAGATGCTGCCCGACCCGGCCATGGAAGCGCGGGCGCGCGCCATCTCCAAGGATCTGCGTTGCCTGGTCTGCCAGAACCAGTCCATCGACGACAGCGACGCGCCGCTGGCCCGCGACCTGCGCCTGCTGCTGCGCGAGCGGCTGGTCAAGGGGGACACGGACGCCCAGGCCGTGGCCTTCCTGACCGACCGCTATGGTGACTATGTCCTGCTGCGCCCGCCGGTGAAGCCGGCGACGTACCTGCTGTGGTTCGGCCCCTTCGCCCTGCTGCTGGCGGGCGGCGGCCTGCTGCTGTGGCGGGGCCGCCAGGGGGGCAAGGGGCGGGCGGAGGCCGTGGCCCCGCCCTTGACGGCGGAGGAGAAGGCGCAGGTGGCCCTGCTGCTGCGTGATGAGGATGAGGGGAAGGGGCGGCCATGATGGCGTTCTGGATCGCCGCCGCCCTGCTGACGGCCGGCGTGCTGCTGCTGTTGCTGCGCCCGTTGATGGTGTCGCGTCCGGCGGAGGCCGAGGGCACGCCCGAGGTCGACATCTACAAGGACCAGTTGGCGGAGATCGACCGCGACGTGGCGCGCGGCCTGCTCAACGACGACCAGGCCGCCGCCGCCCGCACGGAGGTCAGCCGGCGGTTGCTGGCGGCCCATGGGCGTGTCGAGGCCGCCCGCTCCAAGACCGCGGCGCTGGTGCCGGCCAGGCCGTCGCGCAAGCTCGCCACCGCCCTGATGGCCGTGGTGCCGCTGCTGGCCATGGCGATATACCTGCGCCTGGGCAATCCCGACCTGCCCGGCCAACCGGCGGGCGGACGTACGGACCAGGGCACTTCGGCCAAGGCCCAGGCGGTGCTGAAGGTGCTGCAGGGCCGCGTGGCGGCTGATCCGAAAGACCTGGAGGCGTGGAAGGCCCTGGCCACCGCCCAGGGCATGATGGGCCAGAACGACAAGGCCGCCGCCGCCTGGGCCAAGGCCGTGGCGCTGGCGCCGGATGACGGCGTGATCCAGGCTTCCCGCGCCGAGGCCCTGGTGCTGGCGGCTGATGGCGTGGTGGGGCCGGAGGCGAAGGAGGCCCTGGCCAAGGCCCTGGCCCTGAACCCCAAGGAGCCGCGCGCCCGCTATTACGACGGCTTGGCCGTGCGTCAGGCGGGCGACCTGAAGGGCGCCGTCAGCCGCTGGTCCGCCCTGCTGGCCGAAAGCCCGGCCGACGCCTCCTGGGTGCCCTTCCTGCGTGGCCAGCTGGGTGAGGCGGCGACGGAGGCCGGGATGGACCCGGCGGCCGTGACGCCGCAGCCGCTACCTCCCACCGGCCCCCCCGCCGGGCCGCCGACACCGGCGCCCGGCGCCGCGCCGGGGCCGACGGCCGCCGACATGGCCGCCGCCGCCGGCATGTCCGGCGGTGACCGCGCCGCCATGATCCGGGGCATGGTCGACCGCCTGGCCAACCGCCTGAAGGACCAGCCCAACGACGCCGAGGGCTGGAGCCGTCTGGCGCGGGCCTACCGTGTGCTGGGAGAGAACGACAAGGCGGCGGAGGCGGAGGCCAATGCCAAGCGGTATGGCGGCGCCGCGACCAGTGCCGCGGCCAGCCCTGGGGCCAGCGCCGTGCCGGGCGTGCCACCGGGCCTGCCCGACCCCGCCACGATGACGCCGGAACAGAAGTCGGCCACGGTGAAGTCGTTGCTGGCCCAACTGCAGGCGGCGGCGGAGAAGGAGCCGGCGAACCCCGAGGGCTGGCGCCGCCTGGCCGGCGCCTATGAGGTGACGGGTGACGTGACCAAGGCGCGCGACGCCTGGGCCCGTGCCGTCGCGGCAGCGCCTGACGATGCCGATACCAACCTGGGGTATGCCCGGGTGCTGCTGCCGGCCGATGGCGGGCATCCGCCGCCGGCCTTTTTCACCGCCCTGCGCGTGGTGCTGAAGGCCAACCCCGGCAACCCGCAGGCCCTCTGGTACCTGGGCCTGGACGCCGCCGAGGCCGGCCGCAAGGCGGAAGCGCGCGAGCTGTGGGGGCGGCTATTACCGCTGCTGCCGGAAGGCGATGACCGCAAGGAGTTGGAGGATAGGCTGAAGGCGCTGGGGCGGTGATCGCCGCATCCCGCTGATTCCACGGGACTAACCGGGAAGGGCGGCGCCATGCCGCACCCTATCCCTTGGGTGGTGCCGAGAGCGGATGCAAACGATAGGTGAATGACCTAAAGTACGGGGACTGCCTTGCCCGACCGGGCGGCGCCCCGTTCGGGGCGCGCCACCCCGGTCTTGTCATCAGGATCGTTTTCCCGCGATGAATGAGTCCCCTTTGCCCTCCGCCGCCGGTCTGGCCGGCGTGGTGGACGAGCATATCCGGTGGATCGGCCAGTGGCACCGCGTGGCGTTCTTCAGCCAGGGTGACGCCGCCGCCCTTCCGGTGCCGATGGCTTTCCCTGCCTGGGTGCGCGGGGCGTCTGGCAGCGAGCTGGCGGACCAGCCGGCCATCGATCGCCTGATCTCCCTGCATGACCAGATGCACCGCATGGCCCGCCTGGTGCACATGCGCGCGGTGGAGGGCCAGCCGCCGTCCCTGGCCGCCTATGAGGCGGTGATCGAGAAGTTCGACGAGTTCATGCTGCTGCTGCGCCGTATCGAGCGGGCGT
Organism: Azospirillum sp. B4; assembly: GCF_000333275.1. Lineage (GTDB taxonomy): Bacteria > Pseudomonadota > Alphaproteobacteria > Azospirillales > Azospirillaceae > Nitrospirillum. The sequence goes on from NZ_BACU01000486.1 coordinate 26,806, forward strand.
TCAGCGTGGCTGGCAGCGGCATCGACCCGCTGACGGGCCTGCGCAACCGCACCGGCCTGCGCGAGGAGATGGAGCGCGAGGTCAACCGCTACCGCCGCACCGGCCGGCCCTTCTGCGTCGCCCTGTGCGACCTGGACAAGTTCAAGGCGGTCAACGACACCTATGGGCATGAGGCTGGTGACCGGGTGCTGATGGCGGCATCCGGCGCCGTCAACCAGGGCATTCGCAGCTTTGACGAGGCCTTCCGCCTGGGGGGCGAGGAAATCCTGATCCTGCTGAAGGACGCCACCATCCTGGACGGCTACGCCGTGGTGGAACGCCTGCGCCAGGATATGGAGGCGATGTCCGTCGCCATTGGCGGCGGGCGCAGCATCCGCTTCACCGCCAGCTTCGGCTTGGCGGAGGCGCGACTGGGCTGCGATCCGGAGGATTTGGTGGCAGAGGCCGACGCCGCGCTTTATACGGCCAAGCGCCAGGGGCGCAACCAGGTGGTGCGGGCGACTCCGCCGGCGTGAGGGACGGGCTGACCGGGTGGTCAGGATCGGCCAGCGCGGACATACCGGGGTAACCGGTTTCACATTCACGGGCGCCCGCCGCCTATCACGGTGGCGCTGGGACGCCGCGTCCGCTAGCTTGGATGGAATTCCACCTTTTCAATCCTGGTCTTGGCCCCATGCGCACCGTCTCCGAGTTTCCCAACCTGTTCGTCGCCGACCATCCGCTGATCCAGCACAAGCTGTCGCACATGCGGGACAAGCGGCGGTCCACCATGGGATTTCGCCAACTGTTGCGCGAGATCGCGCTGCTGATGGGATATGAGCTGACGCGCGACCTGCCGTTGACCACGGAACGGATCGAGACGCCGCTGGTGGCGATGGACGCACCCGTCATCGAGGGCAAAGAAGGTCGCCGTCGTGCCCATCCTGCGGGCGGGCCTGGTGATGGCCGAGGGGCTGCTGGAGCTGATGCCCGGCGCGCGTGAGGCCACATCGGCCTCTATCGCGACCATGAGACCAGCAGCCGGTGGAAATATCTGGTGAAGCTGCCGGCCGCGGCCGGCCGCACCTTCATCTTGGTCGATCCCATGCTGGCCACCGGCAACTCCGCCGTCCACGCCGTGGACGTGCTGAACCGCCACGGCGTGGCCGACGATCAGATCCGCTTCATGGCCCTGGTGTCGGCGCCGGAAGGGGTGCGCGTCTTCCACGCCGCCCACCCCGGCGTGGCCGTCTACACGGCGGCGCTGGACAGCCACCTGACCGACGACGCCTACATCGTCCCCGGCCTGGGCGACGCCGGCGACCGCCTGTTTGGCACGAAGTAAGGGGACGGTTCCGGGTATCGGCCGCCCAACCTCTTACGCCGGCCGCACCATGACCATGCCCAGGGCGGTGGGGACGTAGACCACGCCCGCCGGGCTGATGGACAGGGCGGAGTAATGGTTGTCGAACAGGGGGCCGCTACCGACCTTGGCGCTCCACGCCACCGAACCGGTCGCGGCATCCACCGCCGTCAGGAACCAGTCGTGACGGCCATCCTCGATCTTCAGGCTGTAGGTGTAGACCAGACCTGTCGCCAGGGACAACTTGGACACGACCGATGGAACGGTCACGTGCGGGTTCTCCCACGCCACCGTGCCCGGACACGGCAGGTTGTCATAGCGCACGCGCGCCATGCCGGGGACCACGGGCCGGGTGGATAGGCCGTTGCTGTAGCCGTAGTTGTTCTCGACGAAGAAGCTGCCATCGCAGCCGATCAGGGAGTTTTCCGTGTCGCTGTGGCCTTTGGGGAAAACGGGCACTTGTGCCACCACGCGGTTGCCCGGCACCTCCTTCTCCCGTCGATAGACGACGACGTGCATCTGGGGATAGGCGTTGTCGGTGATGCCGCAGAAGCTCTGCCCCGTGCCGGTGCCGACCAGGGTGGGGGTGGTCCCCGTCCCGCCGCTCTGCTGCCCGGGCTTCTGGCCCAGGCCCCGGTCATAACTGTAGCACCAGCTCACCTGCGGGTTGATGCCGGTGGTCGGCACGTCGAAACGGTAGAGGGCATAGTCGCTGGCGATGAACACACCGCCCGTCTGATCCACGGCGAAGGAGTTGCCGATGCGTTGCGGGGCGTCCAGCACGGTGGTCCAGCAGGCGCCCGACGACCGGTCGACATAGCCCACGGTGCCGGTGTCGGTGACCCACCACAACCGGCCGCTCCAGTCCGGCAAGGTGGAGAGGATGCTGGCGTCGGCGTCGCCGATGCTGCCGGCCAGGTCGTAGATGCGGGCGACGCGGAAGCTGCTGTCGTCGCCACTGGCTTTCGTGGGAACGTCCACCACCCAGATTTGCTGGTTTGCCGTCGGCAGGACAGCCTGGTTGGCATCGCTCAAATAAATGTAGCCGCCCGCGCCGAAACCGGTGCTGCCCCCCGCGCCCGCCGGCAGATCCATTTCCGCCAAAATATCCAGGGTCCGCGGTTCCAGAAGCAGCAGGCGCCGGCCTTTCGGGCCTATGGCGACGGTGACCAGACGCCCTTCCGGGTCATAGGTGATCGACGCCCCTTCGCCGCCCAATTCCTTGTAGGAAACCTCCAGCGTCCCGCCCAGCGGTCCGGCCCAGCCGTAGGTGTCGGTCATGAAGGCGTCGCAATGCATGTTGCTGCGGCCGTTGGGTGCCATATGGGGGTTCTGGGGAACAGGTTCCGTGGCGATGGGCTTGGGCTCGACACGCGGGACGACGACCGTGGCGATTTCAACGGACATGGGTTGGCCCTCCATATGGCGGATCGGCGGGCCCTCTATCGCGGCCCGTGGGAAATCTGCAATCATAACGCGCCTGGCGTATGATTTATGTATACGAACGCGATAGTAATATTTGATATAAAATCTCTAGTCCATTATAAAGATGCTTATGCAATCCATAAGGGTATCCGGTCGCCACCGTGGCCCCGTTTGCCATAAGGCAGTCCCCGCCCGCGCAGGAAGGTGTTCCCATGCCATCGCAGCCCGATCCTTGCCTTGCGTCCGGCACGTTCGTGCCGGGGCCGGATGACGGCCCCTGGTACCGGACCATGATGCCCTTCGAACATTTCGATTCGGTGCGGAGCCAGCAATTCCCCCACAGCTGCAACGTGGCCCAATTGGCCGGGACGCCGCGTGCCCGGGTGGCCCTGCGGCGCGCGCCCGGGCACTATCCCAATCCCTACAACATCGTCACGCGGGAACGGGATGAGCTGTTCATCTACGGGGGCTATGTCGGGAACGCCCCAGGCTCGTACGTCGCCCGTCTCGACGCGCTCACCCTGGAGGAGCGGTGGCGCGTCCACTTCGACGTGCCGTTCGATCACTATTTCGATTGGCCCGGCGTGCTGGGCGTCCACGGCAACGGTTTCCTCTATGTCGTGACGGGGGCCAAACTGGCGAAGATCGATCCGCGCACGGGCGCGCATCGCACCATCGAACTGCCCCGGCATCCTGGCGGTTTCGGGGCCGCCTACAACGGTTTCGTCATCTCCCGCAGCGGCGCCATCATCGCCAAGTCGTTGGAGAGGGGGCGGCCCTTGGTGAATTCCCTGCCGGGGCTGTACGCGGTGAAGGAAAGCGACATCCCGGCCTTCCTGGTCGCGGTCGATGCCGAGACGCTGGAGGTCAGGGCCGTGACCCAGACACCCGATCCCATCCTGGGCCGGGTCATGGTCGACAAGCAGGGGGACGCGGAATTCATCTATCTGCCCGGGCTGACGCATCTGTGGCGCTATCGCCTGGGCCCGGACAGCCTGACGCTCGATCCCGACTGGAATCCGCAATATGTCTTTCCGGGCGAGCAGCCGGGAACGGCCTGCGGCATGCTGAATGGCTGGGTGGTGGTCCAGAACAATTTCCTGAAGGCGGAAAAGCCCTTGCGCATCTCCGCCTTCCATCGGGAGGATGCGGCCAGGCAGCACAGTGTCGTGCCCTTTCCCGATGGCGTTCCCAGCGAGGAATTTTCAAAGCCCGCCCTGGATCCGGTCCATAGCCGGGTCTACACCAACGACCAGCAGGCCGCGCGGGTGGCCGCGCTGACCTTCACGCCGGACAAGGGCTTCTCGACCGTCTGGCAACGGTCGCAGACCATGGCGTCCTTCTGGGCGGTGGTGGGACCGGCACAGGGGCGCAACATCATCGGCACCGATTTCGTGGACGGGCAGGACGCGGTTTTGTGGCGCGACGCCGACACGGGTGAGGAACTGGCCCGAATCGCCGGCCTGGATGCCCGGCCCAACGGCAACATCGTGGCCACCGGCTTCGATGGCCGCTTCTACTACCTGGGGGTCGACGAGGGTACGGTGAACGAACTGACGCTCCATCCCGACTAAGGGCCCCGACTAAGGGCCCCGACTAAGGGCCCCGACTAAGGGCCCCAAATAAGGGCGCCCCGGTGCCGGTACGGCGGCCGCTCACTCCGCTGGCGGAATCACCAGGATCTTGTCGATTCGGCGGCCGTCCATGTCCACCACCTCGAACCGGTATCCGGCGTGGCTGATGCCTTCGCCCACGCGGGGCAGGTGGCCCAGCTTGAACAGCAGGAATCCGGCCAGGGTCAGGTAGTCGCCGCCGTCGCGCAGGCCCGGCAGGTCCAGGACGTTGGACGCCTCGTCGATGGCCATGCGGCCGTCGATCAGCATGGACCCGTCCTCGCGGCGCACGAACTCATCCTCATCCACGTCGTGGGCCTCGGGCAGGTCGCCGGCGATGGATTCCAGGATGTCGGTCAGGGTGACGATGCCCTCGGCGCTGCCGTATCATCCACCACCAGGGCCATCTGCTGCCCGGAAGAGCGGAACAGCTCCAGCAGGCGCATCACCTGGGTGCCGTCGTGCACGATCAGGGCGGGGTTGGCCAGCTTGGCCAGGTCCGGCGTCTCGCCCGCCAGCACGGCGTCCAGCACGGCCTTGGCGTGCAGCACGCCCACCACCTCGTCCAGGCTGCCGCGGCAGATGGGGAAGCGGCTGTGGTGGCTTTCCTGGATTTCCTTGGTCAGCTGGGCGACGTCGTCGTTGAGGTCCAGCCACATGACGTCCAGGCGCGGGGTCATGATGGCGCGCGCCGGCCGGTCGGACAGGCCCAGCACGCTTTCGATCATGCGCTTCTCTTCCGGCTCGAACACGCCGGCGGCCGTGCCCTCGGCGATCAGGCTCTTCACCTCCTCCTCGGTGACGGCGTTCTCCGGCTTGCCGGCGGCGCCCAGCAGCTTCAGCACCAGTTCGGTGGTGGCGCCCAGGAACCAGGCCACGGGCGTGGCGACGCGTGACAGACCCTGCAGGAAGGGGGCTGTCAGCACGGCGATGCGCTCGGTCGCGAACAGGGCCAGGCGCTTGGGCACCAGCTCGCCAACGATCAGCGACACCAGCGTGATGCACACCACCACCAGGGTGACGGCGATGCTTTCGGCGTGGGGCGCCAGGGACGGGACGGCCGCCAGGCTTTCCGCCAGGGGGCCGGACAGCGTGGCGCTGCCGAAGGCGCCCTCCACGATGGCGATCATGGTGATGCCGATCTGCACCGTGGACAGGAAGTGCGAGGGGCTGTCCTGCAGGGCCAACGCCGTCTTCGCGCCGCGCTGCCCCTTCTCCGCCAGGGAGACCAGCCGGCTGCGCCGCGCGGACAGCACGGCCAGTTCGGACATGGCGAAAAAGCCGTTCAACAGGATCAGCAGGACGAGGATGGCGACTTGCAGGTAGAGCATCAGGGCGGCGGCGTCGGAGCCTGTCGGGAAAGGGATTACGCGGCACGATAGCATGGACGGACACTCTGTCGCGTCCTTGCCGTCATCATGGGAGGAAGTTTTACGGCTTATGCCATCGTTCCAGGCGGGTCTGCCACCTGGGCCGCCACCCGAGCGACGTGACGTTTTCGCGACCGGCCGCCCGGTTGCCGCTTGCGCTCTTGATTCCCGTTTTGACTCGTATTATCTCCGCTAGCACTCACCGGGTCTGAGTGCTAACAGCAGGCTCAGGCCCACACCTTTTGCCTTTTCAGGGAGAGACCCTATGAAGTTCCGTCCGCTGCACGACCGCGTGGTGGTGCGTCGCGTCGAAAGCGAGCAGAAGACCGCCGGCGGCATCATCATCCCCGACACCGTCAAGGAAAAGCCCCAGGAGGGCGAAGTCGTGGCCGTCGGCCCCGGCGCCCGTGACGAGCAGGGCAAGCTGATCGCCCTGGACGTGAAGGCTGGTGATCGCGTGCTGTTCGGCAAGTGGTCCGGCACCGAGGTCAAGATCGATGGGGCCGATTACCTCATCATGAAGGAATCCGACATCCTGGGCGTCGTCGCCTGATTGGATGATCGGGCTGGCTGACCAGACGGTCGCCGCCCCGGATTTCCCCTCATCGCCATCAGGGCCTTACATCAGGCCCCGGAATTCAAGGAAGAGAGATTATGGCTGCCAAGGAAGTGAAGTTTGGCGTCGATGCCCGTAACCGCATGCTGCGCGGCGTGGACATCCTGGCCGACGCCGTGAAGGTGACCCTGGGCCCGAAGGGCCGCAACGTCGTCATCGAGAAGAGCTTCGGCGCTCCCCGCATCACCAAGGACGGCGTCAGCGTCGCCAAGGAGATCGAGCTGTCGGACAAGTTCGAGAACATGGGCGCCCAGATGGTGCGCGAAGTGGCCTCGAAGACCAACGACATCGCCGGTGACGGCACCACCACCGCCACCGTGCTGGCCCAGGCCATCGTGCGCGAGGGCGCCAAGGCCGTGGCCGCCGGCCTGAACCCGATGGACGTGAAGCGCGGCATCGACCTGGCCGTCACCACCGTCATCAACGACATCAAGAGCCGTTCCAAGAAGATCTCGACCAACGCCGAGATCGCCCAGGTCGGCACCATCTCCGCCAACGGCGAGGCCGAGATCGGCGAGATGATCGCCCGCGCCATGGAAAAGGTGGGCAACGAGGGCGTCATCACGGTGGAGGAGGCCAAGAGCTTCGACACCGAGCTGGAAGTCGTCGAGGGCATGCAGTTCGACCGCGGCTACCTGTCGCCCTACTTCGTGACCAACGCCGACAAGATGACGGCTGAGCTGGAAAGCCCGTACATCCTGCTGCACGAGAAGAAGCTGGGCAGCCTGCAGCCCCTGCTGCCGGTGCTGGAAGCCGTCGTGCAGTCCGGCCGTCCGCTGCTGATCGTGTCGGAAGACGTGGAAGGTGAGGCGCTGGCCACGCTGGTGGTGAACAAGCTGCGCGGCGGCCTGAAGATCGCCGCGGTGAAGGCCCCGGGCTTCGGCGACCGCCGCAAGGCGATGCTGGAGGACATGGCCATCCTGACCGGCGGCCAGGTCATCTCCGAAGACCTGGGCATCAAGCTTGAGAACGTGTCGCTGGACATGCTGGGCACCGCCAAGAAGGTGGTGATCACGAAGGACGCGACCACGATCGTCGACGGCGTGGGCGCCAAGGCAGACATCGAGGCCCGCATCGGCCAGATCAAGGCGCAGATCGAGGAGACCACCTCGGACTACGACCGTGAGAAGCTGCAGGAGCGTCTGGCGAAGCTGGCGGGCGGCGTTGCCGTCATCCGCGTCGGTGGCGCCACCGAGGTCGAGGTGAAGGAGCGCAAGGACCGCGTTGACGACGCCATGCACGCCACCCGCGCCGCGGTGGAAGAGGGCGTGGTGGCCGGCGGCGGCACCGCCCTGCTGTACGCCACCAAGGCCCTGGACGGCCTGAAGCCGGCCAACGACGACCAGCGCGTGGGTGTGGACATCATCCGCAAGGCCCTGCAGGCCCCCGTGCGCCAGATCGCCTTCAACGCCGGCACCGACGGCTCCATCGTCGTGGGCAAGCTGCTGGACCAGGCTAGCGCCGACTTCGGCTACAACGCCCAGACCGGTGAGTTCGGTGACATGTTCGCCTTCGGCGTCATCGACCCGACCAAGGTGGTGCGCACCGCCCTGCAGGACGCGGCCTCCGTGTCCGGCCTGCTGATCACCACCGAGGCGATGGTCGCCGAGAAGCCCGAGAAGAAGGCCGCTCCGGCCGGCGCCCCGGGCATGGGTGACATGGACTTCTAAGTCGTTCCCAGAACGAATTGGAAATGGAGAGGGCCGGCGCCTGAAAGGGTGCCGGCCCTTTTTCATTGGCGGTGGATCAGCGGGCGGCGTCGCGCGTCATCCGGGCCTGAATCGGGCTCTGGCCGCGCACATCCTTGAACGTCGCGTTCAACTGCGTGTCGTCAGCAAGGGTCACTTCCAGGGTGCCCCGTCCCAGACGGTCGCAGAACCCGCCGTCGGTCTGCACGATCTCGAAAACCATGATGGGCTTCCCGTCGACTTTCCTGTTCCCGGCATAGTCCTGCGTCATGCGGCAGTTCATCGGTGCCGCCAAGCGTGCCACGCCTGTCAGCCGGCCCTGGGTGGTTTGGAAGACGATGGTGAGGCCGACGGGGCGATTGGCGATCTGGACCTCGCCCGACCAGGCGCCGGCCACAGGGGAGCCGGCGGCGGGGGATCCAGTTTGAGCGTGGGGCAGGCCTGGTGCCAGGAGGGTGCCGCCCGCCACCATAAGGGGCAGGGCCGTGACGGCGCGTTTCAGGAAGCGCATGGGGATGTCTCTCTTGCGTTGGAAGGGCCGGGCCACAGCCCGCCGGGGCTGCCACCCCGCCACCATATACAATCAAGAGGAAGCGGGCCGCCAACCCCCGGGCCGCCCAACAAAGAAACAAAAGCGCCCGCAGGGCAAATGCCGCGGGCGCTCCTGGACGTCAGGGGGAAAAGGGAGGGAAGCCGCTTCGGCCGCGCCAAAGGGCTCAATGCACCCGCTGCGGCTCCATGTCGTGCTGGCGGACGGAGGCCAGCGCCACCTCGGGGGAGGCGGCCACGGCCAGCGGCGTGCCGTCGGCGGCGTGGATGGCGTAGCCCAGGATGCCCTGGGTCACCACCGGCTTGACATAGGCCAGCACGTTGACGCCGAAGGCGGCGAAGTCCTGGCTGGACAGGTGGCGCAGGGCGTCGTCGCTCAGCGTCTGGAATTCGGTGTCGAAGCTGTCGGTCATGATGGTCACTCGCTTTTCGCAACGTGAGGAAAGACAGGCTCTTGGAGCCCTGTCAGGGTGAAGGCGGAAAATGGCCCGATCATGGGCCAGACCGGGTTTTTATGGGGCTGGATTCTTGTCCGGCGAAACGTCGATCGTCTGGGGCTCGGCGGTGCCCTCGCCGGCGCCGCTGATCTTGATGGTGCGCACCTTGGGTTCCGGGATGGGCCGGCGCAGGTCGATGTGCAGCAGGCCGTTGTCCAGGCTGGCGCCCAGAACCTCGATGCCGTCGGCCAGGACGAAGCTGCGCTGGAACTGCCGGGCGGCGATGCCGCGGTGCAGATAGATGCGCGACTTGTCGTCGTGCTGGCGGCCGCGGATGATCAGCTGGTTGTCTTCGGTCTGCACCTGCAGGTCATCGAAGGTGAAGCCGGCCACGGCCAGGGAGATGCGCAGCCCATCTTCGCCGATCTGCTCGATATTGTAGGGCGGATAGCCCTCGGCGGCTGACTTGGAGATCCGGTCCAGGGTGCGTTCGAACTGGTCGAATCCCAGCAGGAAAGGGCTGTTCAGAAACGAGACACGGGTGTTCATGATGTCGGCAACCTCCTCCAACGAGCGAGTGTGCGGGGGCGGCCTTCGGTTCCATCCAGCCAGGGACGGCAGCCTAGGCCCGCTGCTCGGCGGCCCGGAACGGCACCGCCTGTGAGATACATGGGTACCCCCTCCCAGGGTTCAAGACAAGCGTCGGCGCGTCGGCGCGGACCAATCTCCCGGGGCGCCGCCGGGCCGGCATGCCGGGGGCTCCGCCTCGCTTGTGATAGCCATCATGGCGGGGGCTCCATGCCTTTCGGCCAGGGAAGACGCGACGGGCCAGCTGTCCCCAGAAATTGTGGATAAGTCTGTGTACGGGCGGTATCCGGGCCAGGAGTCCTGGGGCTCTGCCCTGTTTGCGCAAAAAACAGGCAATAAAAGCAAGTCATTGAAGTAAAAAGATATTAATGAGGAAGCGTCCGCTCTGGCCCCCATGTTTCCGTACCGCGAAGGGGCGTGCGGAGCCCCTGATTCGGTCTTGACAGGCTTGTGGACCGCCCTTGACCCGAATTCCCCGGCGTCATGCCCTGGAATCCTTGAGGCTAGGTCCTCCGGCGGGGGTTCCGAGTCGCGTCGTCGCCGGTCAACACCGCCGTTTGTAGGGGTTTATCCCGGGCGTCACGCTTGATCAGTCGCCGGGGTCATGACACAAGCATTGCCATCTACCAATCCGGCTTACCGCCCCAGTGTCCTCGAGGTGATCCATGCGCCGTCTCTTCCTGGCCCTTGTTCTCGGTCTCCTGGTCGTGGCGCCGGCGGGCGTGGGCGTACGGGCCGCCTGGGCTCAGTCGGGCGGCTTCGGTTTCGCGGATGAGACGCCCATCACCCTGAACGTGGCCGAGATCGAGGTGGTGAACGACTACGTCTCGCCCATGAAGCCGCCCAACATCGAATACCAGCTGCAGCTGACCCCGGCCGAGGTGGTGCGACTGTGGGTGCAGGACCGGCTTAAGGCCGCTGGTTCCAGCGGCAAGGCCCGGGTCGTGATCAAGAACGCCAGCATCGTGGAAGTGAACCTGCCCCGCACCACCGGTGTGAAGGGCTGGTTCACCACCGACCAGTCGCAGCGCTATGACGGTCGGGTCGATGTGGAGATCCAGGTGGACATGCCGGCCAAGGGTTATGCCGGCAGCACCTCGGTGGTTGTCACCTCCAGCCAGTCGGTGTCCGAGGACGTGACCCTGAACCAGCGGGAAAAGACATGGTCGCAGCTGGTGCGCGACATGGCCCGCGACATGGACGCCCAGCTGGCCAAGGGCATCCGCGACAACCTGTTCGCGGCGATGATTCTGTAAGACGCCCTCAAACGCCGGGCGGGCGCATCCGCGCCTTGGCTATCCTCGCGTTTCAGTCCGCTTCGCTTCCCGAAACGCTCCGGCGGACGCGGTCGCGTCCTAGGGAAAATAAGGCGGTGCGGTGTGCTTGAGTAAAGGAAAAGGCCGGTGGCGCTGTTGCCACCGGCCTTTTCGTTGATGCGGGGCCTCAAGCCTCAGAACATGCTGCCGGCCGGGCTGGGATTGCCGATCATGGCCAGGAACTCGCGGCGGGTGCTGGGGTCGTTGCGGAAGGCGCCCAACATGCGGCTGGTGACCATGGAGACGCCGGGCTTGTGCACGCCACGGGTGGTCATGCACTGGTGCGCCGCCTCTATCACCACGGCCACGCCCAGGGGCTGCAGCACCTCGTCGATGGTGTTGGCGATCTGCGAGGTCATCTTCTCCTGGATCTGCAGACGCTTGGCGTACACTTCCACCACGCGCGCCAGCTTGGAGATGCCGACCACGCGTGAGCGCGGCAGGTAGGCCACGTGGGCCACGCCGATGATGGGCACCATATGGTGCTCGCAGTAGCTCTCGAACCGGATGTCGCGCAGCACGACCATCTCGTCGTAGCCATCGGTTTCCTCGAAGGTGCGGGCCAGCATCTCCATGGGATCCAAGGCATAGCCGGCGAAGAACTCCTCATAGCTGCGCACAACGCGGTCGGGGGTGCCCAGCAGGCCCTCGCGGGTGGGGTCGTCCCCGGCCCAGCGCAGCAGGGTGCGCACCGCCTCCTCCGCCTCCTCGCGGCTGGGACGGCCTTGGGCGGTTGGCACGTCGCGGCGCCCGTGAACCGGCCCGGCCACGATGGTGTCGGCGGGGGTTTTCTTGGCTTGGGTCACGGTCTGTCTTCCTTGGGGGCTGGAGTGATTGGCGCGGTCGGCCGGGAAGCCTAGCGCCGGGGGAGGCGGCCGGCTGTGACGGCGACATCACGCGCCGTCTCATGCCATCTACGGCTGAAACGCGGTATCAGTTCAGTGAACCCCGCTCATGCGGGCTGTCCAGGGAGAAGGCGGGGATGCGCACGTCGAAGCGGCTGCCGTCCGTGCGCTCCATCTGATAGCTGCCGACCATGATGCCGGACGGCGTGCTCAATGGCGTGCCGCTGGTGTATTCGAAGGACTGGCCGGGGCTCAAGACCGGCTGCTCGCCCACCACGCCGGCGCCGCGCACCTCCTGCACCCGGCCGCGGGCGTCGGTGATGTGCCAGTGGCGGCTGCGCAGTTGGACCGTCTCGGCGCCGGTGTTTTCGATCCGCACCGTGTAGGCCCAGACGTAATGGCTTTCCCGCGGGGAGGATTGATCCTCCAGGAACTGCGGGCGCACGCTGACCCGGATGGCGTGGGTGGTTTCGCTGTACATCGACTGTCTTTCCCGGGCCGTTCCAACCTCCCGACCGGATCGCGCCGGCACGCGGAGGGCGGCGGCCCCGATTCCCGTTCGCCGTCTTTCTTAGGCCCGTTCGCGGCCAATCTCCAGGTCCTTGCGGCCGGATGGGATCGCGAAGCGCCTCGGAAAGCGCCCAGGCGGCGGAGTCACCAAAGGTTCACCCAGCATATCATGGGCCGATGTCCGCCCAGCGTTGCTGGGGATGGGATGCCGATCCCCCCTGGACGATGGGCGGACGCCAAAAAACACGCTTGCGCCTGGGGGGGCTTGGCCTCATATAGGCCCTCAGGTTCAACTACCGACGGCGCGTTGCATGTACGCCAGCCTCCTCCTTCGACGACGATCCTCCGGTCGCCTGCCTTGCGGGCGACAGGGTCGTATCACGGCCGGATGCTGAAGCCTCGCCCCTTAACGGCGACGCCCCTCGGTTCCGGTCTCTAGGCGCCCACGGCGCCATCGATTTAGAGAACCGGGACACCCCAATCGTATGATCCTGACGACTGAGCTGCCGGCGCACGCCGGCGCCATCGAACGCCTGCTCGACACCGCCTTCGGACCGAAGCGCAAAGCCAAGACCGTTTACCGCCTGCGCCGGGGCATCGCCCCCGTGGCCGACCTGTGCATGGTGGCCTTGGATGACGAGGCGCCCGGCTATTCCGCCGCCCAGCCCCGGTTGGTGGCCTCCATCCGCTACTGGCCGGTGATGGCCGCCGACGGCACCATGACCCTGATGCTGGGCCCTATCGCCGTGGCCGAGGACTACCGGTCTGCCGGCCTGGGTGGCCAGCTGATCCGCGCCAGCCTGGCCCGGGCCGAGGCCCTGGGATATGAGAGCGTGCTGCTGGTCGGCGACGCCCCCTACTACAACCGCTTCGGCTTCACCCGCGGGCCGGTGCTGGGTCTGAAGCTGCCGGGCCCGGTGGAACTGGACCGGTTCCTGGGCCTGGAATTCGTTCCCGGGTCGCTGTCCAAGGCCCAGGGCATGCTGGGCCGGGCCGCCAGCCGGACCGTCACTCCCGCCACTGCGACGGCCGCCCCGGCCACCGGGGACGCGGGCGTCGCCAAGCTGGCCCGCCCACGCCGGAGGGCGGTTCGCTGAACCGTCCGGCCCCACGGCCAACCGCAACGGCCAGGACCCCTGACCGCCATCCGGTCGGGCCCCTTCCTTCCGCGTTTTCAGGCGGCGGTCGCACTGCCGCTTGAACGCCGCCCCGGAAAGCCCTATAAGCTCCTTCCCGGCGCGGGTGTAGCTCAATGGTAGAGCAGAAGCTTCCCAAGCTTACGACGAGGGTTCGATTCCCTTCACCCGCTCCAACAACTTCCCTAGAAAATCAGTCCCTTAGCGCCCCGGCGATGTGCGGGGTGGGGCCGCGTTGAGCCTGATTCTGCCCCATGCTAGCTTACACCAGTGCTTACACGGCGGCGGTGTAAGCAGGTCGGAAGCCAGTTCCGCGAATCGCCCTGGTGGCCGATCGACCCCTTGGACCGCCCATGTAAGCGCCTTTGTGTAAGCCTGCCTTTGTGTAAGCAGGAGTGCCCCGCCATGGCCCGTGCCCGTCTCACTGTGGATGAAGTGCATTCGGGTGGGTGCTGGCCGCTGCGTTCAGCAGTCATGGGGTCGGGTTGATCCGGGCATGAGCGTTGAAGGCGGCACCGCCGCCAAAACCCATAGGCGTTTATCCGCCTAATTTGACTTTAGGCGCTTTTTCGCCTACCGTTTCCTCAGGCGCAATTCCGCCTTGAGGGTAGGCTATGGGCATCCGCAGCAACACTGATCTTGGCCACACCCTGCGCCAGATGCGCCAGGCCGCCGGCCTGACCCAGGCGCAGTTGGGCGACAAGGCCAGCTTGCGTCAGCGGACCATCTCGGATGTGGAGCAAGGGCGGGGCTGCACCACGGAAACGCTGTTCGCCCTGCTGACGGCCCTGGGCGCCGAAATCACGGTGGACGCCCGCCGCGTCACCGACTTTATACCGGGCAACTACTGATGCCCCGCACTTCTCGCAGCCTTAAGGACAGGCTGGACGTCTATCTGGGGCGCAGTCTGGTGGGCGTCCTGGTGCGGGGCGGTGGCGGTGATGTCTCCTTCACCTATGACCGCGACTGGCAAGCCCGTGCCGATGCCCTGCCGGTATCGCTCAGCCTGCCCCTACAGGCCAAGGCCCATACCGGCCTGGCTGTGGCCGCCTATTTCGACAACCTCTTGCCCGACAGCGACGCCATCCGTGCCCGCATCGCCCTGCGCGAGGGGGCGGCATCCGACCGGCCGTTCGACCTGCTGGCCGCCATCGGCCGGGACTGCATCGGCGCCCTGCGCTTCCTGCCGCCTGGCGCCGACCCCGGGGACCCGACCCGCATGGAGGCTGACGAGGTGCCGGTGGCGGATATCGCCCGCCGCCTGCGCCACCTGAAATCCGCCCCCCTTGGGCGCGAGCGGGGGGACGAGGGTTTCCGCATCTCCATCGCCGGCGCCCAGGACAAGACGGCCTTCCTGCGCCTGCCCTCGGGGGCCTGGGCCATTCCCCGGGGCGCCACGCCCACCTCGCACATCTTCAAGCCCCCCATCGGCCTGACGGAGGGGCGGGTGGACCTGTCGGACAGCGTGGAAAACGAATGGCTGTGCCTGGCCCTGTGCCGCGCCTTGGGCCTGCCTGTCGCCAACGCCACCATCGAGCGGTTTGAGGATATCACGGTACTGGTGGTGGAACGGTCCGACCGCCGGCCGGTGGATGGCGTCCTCTATCGTCTGCCGCAGGAAGACCTCTGCCAGGCATTGGGCGTGCCCAGCAGCCAGAAGTATGAGGATCGGGGCGGCCCCGGCATCGCCCAAATCCTGAAGTTGCTGGCCCGCAGCGACACCCCCGACCAGGACCGGCGGAATTTCCTCAAGGCCCAAATGGTGTTCTGGCTGCTGTCCGCCCCCGACGGCCACGCCAAGAACTTTTCCATCTTCCTGACCCCCGGCGGCTTCCGCCTGACGCCGCTCTACGATGTGATGTCGGCCATCCCTTACGGCGCCACCTCCCGCGCGTTCGACCCCGCCCGGGTCAAGCTGGCCATGGCGGTGGGGCGCAACCGCCATTACCGGGTGCGGGACATCGCCTTGCGGCACTGGCGCCAGACGGCCGAGGCGGCCGGGCTGGCGGAGGGTGTCGTTGAGGAGATCATCGCCGAGTTGCGTGCCGACTTGGGCGCCACGCTCCAGAGCCTTCGGCCTAGCCTGGGCCATCATGTGCAGGCGGACCGGGTGGATCGGCTTTTCGATCACCTTGCCCACAACGTTAAGAGCCTGGCGTTTGCCTAATTGTCCAGTTGGTCGGAGGGCCGCAGATCCGCGTTGGCAAAGCCGATCCAGGTTACCCGGTGGCCGGGGACGCCCGTGATCAGGGCCTCAGGCTGGTGGGGGCCGCTGCACGAGCGCCGTATGATCGTGCAGGTTCAGGCCGCCGCTTTTCATCAAAACCAGTTTTCCGTCACGGTGCCCTGCCGGACTCGGGAGAAATATGTTAAAAAATTCTATGAAATTTCCCCGAAGCTCCTATTCAAATCATCTGATAGCAAAAGTATTGCAGTAATCCTGCGTGTGATCTTGGTTACATCGTGCAGTTCATCTGCATGCAAATTTCGTCCAATTACACTGTGCTCCCGATAACTCAGCCATTTCTTAATGACTTGATAGCCTCCCAGGTTATATTTCCACGCCTCGCTGGGGATGTTGGCCCAATAGACATTTTTGTTCAGATAGATATCGGTAGTAGTTCGGCCTATTAATTTGAAAATATGCTCAACGTCCAAATTCAACCCTTCTGCCCCGGCTTCAATAGCTTGAATCTCATCCTTCGTATAAGGGCGCTCAACGACTAAACCTTGGCCAGGCATGACAATTTCGCCACGTTGCAGGTGCCCCCAACCCGCAGTCAGGCTCATATCTGTCTCGGAGAGATGCCCCCCTCCGACCCGATTAACCACAGCCAGCCCTCGCATTTCGGGTCTGGGAGTTCCTGCCGTAACCCCCGGCACGGGTTTTTCAGGGTCAAGCAAGTCAGCCAGTTGCCGCCCTAATTTCGCTGAACCACGTAATATACTCTCCGCTTCGGGCAGTGGAATGCGTGGCCAATCCATTCGGAGTGCGCCAGCGTTCTCTGTGCGGTAGGTTGGCGTATGGAGAACTGCGACGACATGGTAAAAGAGATCTTCAACGCCGACACCGAGCGCCTCAAGTTTCTCTCCCACAGACCGGTTGACATTCGGGCGCCTGTTGACTACGTCCCCAGTCCCATGATCGTGATCATCGCGGAGATACATCGGGAAGAAGTTTGATAAGCCATTTCCCATGTTATCTGCGATGTGTTTTGTTACATCACCTCTATTAAATTCTTCCTTGGTTTGTTTTTCTCTCGCCTCTAACCATAAATTATCACGAAATATGTGTGGCCTATACTTCTCTCTTTTTTCGTCGAGTAATTTTGTATCTGGCTCCCAATAAATCCAGCGCACATCGAAGGGTCGGTAGTGATATCGAATTATATTTTCTGATAGCATGCCTCTGTTAAGTAGAATGCTGCGAACGTCTTCAGACTTGAATCTTCCAGAGTTAGTCATAATAGCGGGGTATGATCTGCGAATTTCGTCATGAGAAATGGATTTATCGAAATACATTGCAATTCTTTTCCGGAGACTTCCTTGGTCAATGTCCACAAGGAAGTTATCTCTGCTAGTTTTTACACCTGGAAAAGATACTGGAAATAATTCCGTCAATCTTGGATAAAGAAAGTAATTTTTGCTGGCTACGGCTGGAAGAAATGGCAAACCCAACTGCCGTTGCGGGACATGGGGGAGATAAATAGACTTCGGTTCGGCTGTGGCGCTTTCCATAAGCTGCTGTGTCTTGTTGCGTCCCCAAAGATGGCGAGACTGTACCTCAGAGGCAGGTACGTGCTCAACTTTTCGGACCAGAGTGGCAATTGCGGTACCTACCTGAATGCCTTCTTTGTTATGATCTGTCGAGAATATGCTGGGATCAGGACTTCCATCAGGTGCCACCTTTCCCGTTTTGTATTTATCTCCGTTGAGACAATCGATGCGAATTGCATCAAATTGCTTAAGGTAACGCTCTCTCATACCTGTAAACGACAGGCCATCCAGCCACGAGTAGTTAGTGATTAAGCATACTATACCTTGACCCGTCTTTTCAGTGATGCGGCGTTCGGCCATACGGAAAAATCTCACATAGAGATCGTTGAGCCCTTGCCCTTCGGGTTGGCGCACTGACGTAGCGGTGCGATACGCCTCGGTTAGGGTGCGTTCCTCCTCAATGGCCATACCCGCGAAGCCGTTGTAAGGCGGGTTACCAAGGATGACGAGGATAGGCTTCTCCTGCTTCACCTCGGCCGCTTTATCGCGTTCCTCCTGCAATTCGGCAAAGGGGAGTTTCGGTTTGTCCCGCTCTGGCTCCCACCCGGTTAAAGCATTGGTCAAATAGACACCCGCTCGTTCCGTACCATCTTCGCTCAGCGGGGCGTCAAGGGACTGGAGCAAGACACTCACTTGCAGATGAGCGACAACAAAGGGGGCTGGCATAATCTCAAAGCCGAAAACCCGCTCACGTGCAGCTTTTTTGACTGCGTGGCCCTTCAGGGCTCCTAACCCCCGATCATCTAGCGACCTTGAGATGTGTCGCAATACCTCGACTATAAATGAGCCCGTGCCTGTGCAAGGATCTAGAACGTAGACGTTCTCACCGGCGAGCCCCTCGGAAACGCCCAGGTCATCCCTCAGTGTCTGATCTACCCTCTCGACCATATAAGACACGACTTCAGGCGGTGTGTACCAGACGCCCAATTCCTTTTTCAGGGCCGGGTCGAATGCTTCTAGGAAGGGTTCATAGAAATATTGGACTGCATGGGAATCCCGGAAGCGGGCAAAGAAGTCCGTCCGGTCTACGCGCGATAAAGCAGCCGCCGCCCAGTCCAAGACCTCGACTAAACCTAATGGTTGAAGTTTATCCGGCATCGCCAATTGGCCAAACAAACTGCGGATCATCGGCACTCTTAGGTGCCAGACAGCGGTGCGCCAATCGAAGAGACCTGAAGGTGCCTGAGTTTGCCTGGACCACAGCACCCAGGCTGAAAAGATGCCATAGAACAGTGTTTGGACCAGAGTTGAACGGAAGAAGGCATCTCCTCTTTCCCCCTGGAACTTGACGCCCAGCGCTTGTTCCAACGCTGTCCGCACCAATGCTAGAGCGGGCAAATTTCCTTGGGCTTTGACCCTTCCCAGGGCATCCCGCGCGTAGGAGGCCAGAAAGAAAGCTACATCTTTGGGATCACGGAGAGTAGCGGCGTGGCTAAGGACCCGGCGCAGATATTCGCCAAAGACGTTACCCACCTCTTCAGATGTCTCTTTCGCCCTGGCGCAACGCTCCCAGAAATTTACGGCATCTTTTGCTAAGCTAAAGGATTCTAATTTTGCTGCTTTACCTGCACTGTCTTCCCCAATCAGCAAGAAGTCTCGGTAATTAGTAACTAGTACCAACCGATAATATTTCCAATATTTAGAAATCTGCTGAGTATCTGCTGTAAGCCAGGTGTCATCAGTAACCTTCTTGACCTCGACAACCCCCCGTTCTGGTAGAATCCCCGGCTTTGGCTCACCTTTCTGGCATTGATTGGCCGTAAATAGGCCAAAGTCAGGGTGCCCGGCACCTTGGTTTGCAATCTGGCTAACGCAAAATACCTTCGGTTTTAGGTCGTGACCGACTGCATTTATGAGTTCTTCCAAAGCTGCGTAATGTGTTAATTCGCCTGTAGCTGTCCCGGTTTCGCGATTTCTGGCTATTCTACGAAGATAGTTTTCAACAATACGTTCCATGTGCTGCATAATTTCCATTTCGATTTGGGTTTAAAAGATAGATATTTTCTATCTATTTGATGGAGTGCTTGGCATGCGAGTTCAGTGAAATTCGCTCGCTCTTTCTTTTCTGGAAAAGTTGAGGTCGTGCTACAGGTTTCGATTTCTACGGCGTCACGGGTTTGCCAGATTGGCAAGTGCCCATTATGGTAACAGAACTAAACGGCTCTAGGGGCCTGGGTAAATGCCTATTCCCGACTACCAAGCCTTCATGCTTCCCCTGTTGCAGCTCGCCGCCAAGGGGGAGCAACGCGTGGCTGACACCGCCTCGTTCTTGGCCGATATGTTCGGCGTGACCTTGGAGGAACGGACGCAGGTGCCCGCCAACGGTGGTCAGCCTGTCCTGAACAACCGCATGCACTGGGCCAAGACCTACCTGACCAAGGCGGGGCTGCTGGA
The DNA here is from genome assembly GCF_000333275.1 of Azospirillum sp. B4. Taxonomy (GTDB): domain Bacteria; phylum Pseudomonadota; class Alphaproteobacteria; order Azospirillales; family Azospirillaceae; genus Nitrospirillum. The sequence goes on from NZ_BACU01000486.1 coordinate 46,412, forward strand.
CAACCCCCGGCGGGGTTGGTTCGTCGCTACCGATGCGGGCCGCCAGCTCTTGGCGACGGCGCCGGAACGGCTGTCGGTTCGGGACCTGCTTCAGTATCCCTCATTCCGGGCCTTCTATCGCGGCACTACCCAGGCCGGTGATGACGCCGCCAACGGTGAGAGCAAGGCACCCCTGGCGGTCGCCGACAGCGTGTCGACACCGGAGGAGCAGGTCGAGGCCGCGCATTTGGCGATCCAGACGGCGCTGAAGGCCGACCTGCTGGCCCGTATCCTTCAGAACTCCCCCACCTTCTTTGAACGCATCATTGTCGATCTACTGGTGTCCATGGGCTACGGCGGATCGCAGCAGGACGCCGCCGCCCGGCTGACGCCCCGCACTGGTGACGGCGGCATTGATGGGGTGATTAACGAGGACCCTTTGGGCCTGGACCGTGTGTACGTACAGGCCAAGCGCTACCAGCCCGGCAACGCCGTCCATCGGCCGGAGGTTCAAGCCTTCGTTGGCAGCCTGGTTGGGGAAGGGGCGAGCAAGGGCGTGTTCGTGACCACCTCCACCTTTTCCACTGGTGCGGCTGATTTCGCCCGCCATCTGCCGCAGCGGATCATCCTGATCGATGGCCAGCGGCTGACGGACCTGATGGTCGCGCACAATGTTGGGGTGAAGGTGGCCCGCAGCGTGGAATTCAAGCGCATTGATGAGGACTTCTTTGCCGATGAGGCGTAAACGCCATCCGCGCCGGCGATAGTTCCCAATGGACGCCACCACCGTCCCCATATAATCCTCAGACCCGAGAGGCATCTGATGGACGAGCTACGGTTCAAGATTGACGCCTTCCAGCCGGACACCATCCCCATGGCGCGTCTGGCGGAGTATATGGCGGAACTGGCAGCGCTCCTTGGCAACAAGGATAGCGTCCATTTCGTGCGCCTGGACGCCGGCAGTGTGGAGATGGTCCATCGGGTTGATCCGGTCGACCGTCCCAAGGTGGAGGCTCGCTTGGTGGCGCTCCGCGCGGGGGATGGGGCGGCGGATGCGGTTCGGGCCTTTCGCTGCCTGGATGATATGTTGGCCAACGATAATGCGGTGGGAACGCTAACGGACGCCGGTGCCGTTCTCATCGACTTCCCTGGCCGCACTCGTCCCAAGCCGGTGGACTATGGCGCCTTCAATGAGCAAGGCAGCCTTGACGGCGTGTTGGTCAAGATCGGTGGCCTGGCCGATGTCGTGCCGGTTCACCTTCAGGAGGTTGGGGAGGCTGGGCAGGTTCATATCTGCCAGGCCCGCCGGGATCTCGTTCGTGAAATGGCGCCCCATATCTTCGGCCTGCCGCTTCGGGTGCAAGGGATCGGGCGCTGGCGCCGGGAACCCAGCGGCGCTTGGAGGATGGTAAACTTCACCATCGCCGCGTTTGAGGTGCTGGACGATGCCCCCTTGGCCGACGTGGTCAAGCGTCTCCGCAATGTTCCAGGCAGTGGCTGGCGGGCAGTTGAGCATCCGCTGGCCACCCTGGCCGACCTGCGCGGCAAGGGCGAGGGGCTGCACTGATGGTGGTCTTCGACGCCAACTTCCTGTTGCTGTTGCTTGACCCGGATGTTGACGTTCCCACCGATCCCGCGACCCAGAAGCCCTTGGTCCGGGCCAAGGATCGCGTGGAATACCTCATTGCCACCTTGTCCCAGCAGCAGGAGATCATCGGCATCCCGACGCCGGTGATTGCTGAGGTGCTGGTTCATGCCGGCACGGCCGGCGGCGGCTACCTTTCCATCCTGACCGACAGCAGCCGGTTTCGCATCCTGCCCTTTGATCTGCGGGCGGCGGTGGAGACGGCCGCTATGACCGCAACGGCCCTCGGGGCCGGGAACAAGAAGGGCGGCAGTACCGCCCCTTGGCAGAAGGTCAAGATCGACCGGCAGATTGCGGCCGTGGGCATCGTGGGCCGCGCCAAGACCCTCTATGCGGATGATCAGGATTTGGTCCGCCTGGCCAAGACGGCGGGCCTGCGGACGGTGAGCAGTTGGGAGTTACCCCTGCCGCCGGAGGAGCCGCAGGGGGAGTTGTCCGTTTGAGTCGTGAGCAGCGTCAGCTTACAGATGCGCTTACACGGAATAGATGACGCGGTTTTAATGAAGTAAAATCAATTAGATGTCATCATAAATCGCAAGCTTCCCAAGCTTACGACGAGGGTTCGATTCCCTTCACCCGCACCAGTCCGCTCCTCCCCTTTTGGAGGGCCGGCCTTTGCCGCTGCCCCTTGCGCGGCCTTCCATCCTTGAGGGACCGCTGTCCGCTTTTTCCGCAGCCGAACCATTGCCGTTGCCGATACCGCCCTACATTACAAGTGTGTAACCCGTTCGGGCCGTGGTCGCTTTCCCGTTGAATCGCCGGGCCAGTGGGACAATATGGAAGTCGCGGCCCATGGGGGTCGCCTGGGTTTAACCTGGGACCATTCGAGGAACGTCATGGCTATCGGACCCTACAATCGTTATGCGTCGAGCACCGGCGCTTACGACCGGGCCCTATTTGATGAGGGCCTGCGCCAGCACATGCTGCGCGTCTTCAACTATATGACTGTCGGCCTGATCGTCACCGGCCTTGTGGCCTTCTTCGGGGCCCAGTCCCCGGCCCTGGTGGCGGCCATCTTCGGCACGCCCCTGAAGTGGGTGGTGATGCTGGCCCCGCTGGCCTTCGTCTTCGCCCTGTCGGCGGGCGTCAACCGCATGACCTCGGGCACGCTGCGCACCGTCTTCTTCGCCTACTGCGCCGTCATGGGCCTGTCGCTCATGAGCATCTTCCTGGTGTTCACCGGCGCCAGCATCGCCCGCGTGTTCTTCATCTCGGCCGCCACCTTCGCCGGCGCCTCGCTGTACGGCTACACCGCCAAGCGCGACCTGACGCAGTTCGGCTCCTTCCTGATCATGGGCCTGATCGGCATCATCATCGCCAGCCTGGTCAACATCTTCCTCGCCTCCAGCGCGCTGCAGTTCGCGGTGTCGGTGCTGGGCGTGCTGATCTTCACGGGCCTGACCGCCTATGACAGCCAGCGCATCAAGGAGATGTACGCCGAGTCCTGGGGCACCGAGGCCAACACCAAGCTGGCCGTCATGGGCGCGCTGAGCCTCTACCTCGACTTCATCAACATCTTCATGTCCCTGCTGCAGCTGATGGGCGACCGCCGCAACTAAGCGGAACCCGCCAGCATCACCAAGGTTGAGGGGCCGTCCGGGAAACCGGGCGGCCCTTTCCTTTAGGCGCCGTCGACTGCCATGATGACGCCCGAACCCGGTTTGGTCCCCATCGCCGGCCCCCCATTGCCGGCCCCCGTGGGAGGCGCCCATGATCTTCCTCTACACCGATTTCACCTGGTCCGGTCCCTATGTCGGCCAGATGCGGGCGGTGCTGGCGGCCCGCGCCCCGGCGGGCACCGCCGTCATCGACCTGATGCACGACGCCCCCGCCTTCGATGCCCTGGCCGCCGGCCGCCTGCTGGCGGCGGTGTTGCCGTCCACCCTGGCGTCCCTGCTGGCGACCACTGGGCCGGCCAACACCATGCCGGCCACCACTGGGCCGGCCGTCTTCCTGGCGGTGGTCGACCCCGGCGTGGGCACGGACCGGCGGCCCCTGGCCCTGCGGCTCAGCGGCGGGCGGGGGAGGCCGCAGGGGCGCCCCGTCTGGCTGGTGGGACCGGACAATGGCCTGTTCCAGCCGCTAATCGCCGACACCGCCGCCGCCGGCGGCCTGGTCGAGGCGTGGGAGATCACCTGGCGGCCCGACGCCCTGTCCGCCTCCTTCCACGGTCGTGACCTGTTCGCGCCGGTGGCAGCCCTGGTGGCCGGGGGCGGGGAGCCCGGGGATTGGGGCCGGCCGCTGGCCCCCTCCGATTTGGTGGGCGCCGCCCTGGACGGCGGTGCCGCCGACAACGGGCGCATTCTCTACATCGACGGCTATGGCAACGGCTGGACCGGCCTGCGGCCCATCACCGACGCCCAAGGCGCCGCCACGCTGGACGGCACGGTGGCGCCCGACGCCCGTCTGTGGGTGCGGGGGGCGGGCGGTGGCCAGGCGGTGGAACCCGCCCGCACCTTCGGCGCGGTGCCCCCGGGCACACCCTTCTGGTACGTCAACTCCAGCGGCCTGGTGGAGATCGCGGTGAACCAGGGGCGGGCCGACCAGGCGCTGGGCTTCACCCTGGGCACGCCGGTGGGCGTGCGGGCGCCTTACATAAAGCTTTGAACACCCTCAATGCGCCGTCGGCACCACCGTCGCCTCGTCCATCAGCGCCAGGAAGGGCAGGTCGCTGGGCTGGTTGCCATAGCCCCAGCGGCGGCCATAGGGCCCGGTCGCCTCCATCCACAGCGCCAGGCGCCGGGCCTTTTCCGCGCGCACGCAGTTGCCGGCCACCATCTCGCCGGTCAGCCGGCCCTCCGCATCCACCGCCATCTCCGTTCCCAAGAGGTCGTGCACCGGCAGGTCGGCCAGCAGGGCCGGCATGTACAGGGTCAGGGCACCGGTCGCCACCAGGATGCGGTGCCCGCGGTCGGCATGGCGCAGCAGGGTGTCGCGCAAAGGGGTGTGCCAGCGTACCCAGCCGGCCATTTCCGCCGCCGCTTCCCGCGCCCGCTCCACCGGCACCCCCGCCAGGCAGCGGCGCAGCAGGCGGCGTTTGAACGCCGTCTTGAAATCATCGTCCGCATCCGCCGGGTCGCCGCCCGCGACCAGCGTTTCGGCGCCTGGGAGCCGGCGGCCCGGCAGGCGGCGCGCGGCGGCGCCGGCCACACTGCCGGCCAGGTGGCGGCGCAGCGTGTCCCCCCCCGCCACCCGCGCCAGGAAGGGCAGCAGGCTGTCGCCGCGCACCAGGGTGCCATCGAAATCGAACACGGCCAGGCCCGGTAGATCCCCGGACGGATCCGGGGTACCGCCCGGGAGGTCGGCGGTGGGCGGGGGGACGGCGGTCTGGGGCATGGGGAGGTGGCTCTGGCGGCAGGCGGAGCGGACCGGCGGCCCGCGGGTGGACAGCGCCCATAAAACGGGGTGGGCCGCTTCCTCTCAAGTGCTTTTCGCGCTAAGTGTCGGCCTTTCCGCCCGACTTAGACGGTCCCGCCATGATCACCACCCCCACCGCGCCGACACCCCCCGCCGCCACGGCCGCCAAGCCCTACAAGATCATCATCGACACCGATCCCGGCCAGGACGACGCCGTGGCCATCCTGCTGGCGCTCGCCAGCCCGGAGGATGTGGAGGTGCTGGGCATCACCGCCGTGGCCGGCAACGCGCCGCTGCCCTGGACGGAGAAGAACGCGCGGCGGGTGTGCGAGTTGGCGGGGCGGCCGGACGTGAAGGTCTACGCCGGCTGCGACCGGCCCATGGTGCGCCTGCTGCACACCGCGCCGGAGGTGCACGGCGACACCGGGCTGGACGGCCCGGTGCTGCCCGAGCCGACCATGCCCCTGCAGGAGCGACACGCCGTCGACTTCATCATCGACACGGTGATGCGGGAGGATCCGGGCAGCGTCACCCTGTGCCCCCTGGGGCCGTTGACCAACGTGGCCCGCGCGCTGGTGAAGGAACCGGCCATCGCCCCCCGCCTGCGCCAGATCGTGCTGATGGGCGGCGCGCAGATGGAGGGGGGCAACTCCACCCCCTGCGCCGAGTTCAACATCTACGTTGACCCGCACGCCGCCGACATCGTCTTCAAGTCCGGCGTGCCCATCGTCATGTTCCCCCTGGACGTCACCCACCAGGTGCTGACGGCCCGCCGCCACATGGACCGCATCCAGGCCGTGGGCAACCGCGTGGCCCAGGCGACGCATGAGATGCTGGACTTCTACCAGCGCTATGATGAGCACAAGTACGGCACCGATGGCGGCCCGTTGCACGATCCCTGCGTCATCGCCTGGCTGATCCGGCCGGAGATCTTCCAGGGCAAGACGGTGAATGTGGAGATCGAGACGGGCAGCCCGCTGACCACCGGCCAGACGGTCATCGACCGTTGGAACACCACCGGCCGGCCGCGCAACGCCACCGTCATGCTGCGGGCCGACAGCGACGCCTTCTTCGACCTGCTGGTGGAACGGCTGGCACGCTTCGGCTGAACGGCGGGCGCTGGATAATGACACATCGGCAATTGTTGCCGATGTGTCGGAATCTTCTGCCGGGCAGGGGCAATCCTGTCCCGCAGGCCCGCCGGGCGAAGACGGCGGATGGCCTTGGGTTTCCACCCCTCCGGCCACGGCCCGTCCCTTGCTTGGGAAAGAGACGTTAACCATGGTCCCCGGCCGCCGGGCCGGGGCCTATGTCGCGTCATTCCCATTCATGGGGCAAGGGACCGAAGATCATGTCGTTCCTGAACACCAGCAACCACACCCAGTCCACCGCCAACGCCTATGGCGGCTTCGGTGCCGCGGGCGGCAGCAGCGGCGCCAGCTCGACCAGCGGTGTGGGCGGTGGCAGCGGCAGCCTGTCCAACGCCCAAACCGACAGCGCCTTCGCCGACCTGCTGAAGGGGGACGACGATCCCCAAACCATGCTGAAGGAAATGACCACTGGTGGCTTCCAGGGGTACTGGGCCTATCAGATCAAGCAGATGAAGCAGAAGATCGCCGAAGAGACGATGCAGTCCAAGGGCCTGACCCAGCAGGACCTGGCCGGCATGCCGGCGGACCAGCGGGCTGACCTTGAGCGCGCCATCATGCGCGAGGTGGAACAGAAGGTCCGCCAGATGACCTCCACCGGCAAGAACGGCAAGAGCGGCCTGGAGGATGCCAGCCAGACGGGTGGCCCGGGTGACGATGGCGGCATGAACGGCTTCGGCAGCCAGATGGCCGCCGCCAACGGCAACCAGACTGGTGCCCGCAGCGGCGTGCCCATCGCCGGCGGCGACACGCTGCAGGGCATCCTGTCCGCCCAGGAGATGACCGGTTAGTCGGTTAGAGCGGAACGCGATCACAGGGGATCGAATCCCGCTCCAGGGCGCTTTCCGGCTCGCCCCAGCGCAGGGTGGTGACCAGGCGGCCGACCGTGCCGTCCTCCAGCGTGATGCGTTCCCAGCGCATGCGGCTGCGGCGAATCAGCAGATCGGGGCGGTCGTTCGTCTCCGTTTCCAAATCCAGCATTCCATCCGGCCGGTCATACCAGCCGGCATCCGCCAGCCCCGCTTCCGCCGCCAGGA
>NZ_BACU01000485.1 GCF_000333275.1 Azospirillum sp. B4
CTGGTGCTGGTGGCGGTGAACGTCGTGCTGCTGGCCATCGCCGGCACGCTGCTCCACCGGGGCTATCGCCTGCGGAACTGATGCCTGTTCCCTCGGGGGGGCCGGGCCTTGGCGATCCTCGTTTTGCGCCAAGTCTTCGCCTAATGCCGTTGGTTGGGCGGGCATTTTCGCGGAATCGCCGCCCCCAGCCATGTGCTGGGGGCGCGGCTGTACTGGCTGGCCTGCTGGCGGAGGGTTTGCAACCGGGGGCCGGCTTGCCTAGAGTGCCGCGCCATGGGACAGCGGACTTTGGATATTGACCTCGCCGGCGGTGACTGGCAGTGGACGGCCGTGCATGGCGGGGCCGTGCGCATTTGCCTGCCCGCGACATGGACCCGGGTTTATCGCGATGATGGCGGCCTGGCCCTGCAATCCCCCATCCTGTGGGCTTCCACCGATGGGCGCGCCGTTGGCGGCCATCCGCTGGATCTGCTGGTCTCGGTGACCACCTACGCCAACGATTACGGCGTGGAGCCCGAGGACGCGCTGCAGTACCTGGACCGTGATCACTTGCTGCCGCCCGGCGTGACCGCCATGGCCTCGGGCGACCGGCGCTGGATCGCCTATTGCGCCTCCCTGCCCGCCGCCCCGCAGGCCGAACAGGCCACCGCCGAGGCCCTGGGCGCCGGCGCCCGCATCCCCGAGGCCCAGATCTTCGTGTGGAAGATGGCGGAGTTCCGTCCGCCGGACCGGGTGTGCGTGGCCACCCTGCAGCTGTACGTCCCGGGTGAGGAGTTCTGGGTGCCTGGCCTGGGCGCGCTGCTCGATCGCCTGGGCGACGAGATCGGGCGCATGGAGTTCGGTAACGCCGAACAGGGGCCGGTCAGCACCGTCACCATGCGCAACATCGTGCATGCCGATATCCTGCGCTTCCGCCTGCCCTGGGATTGGCGGACCAGCGACGAGGAGGCGGACGACCTGGCCGGCGGACCGGAGACCAGCCATTTCCGCCGCCCCGACGCGGGCGAGTCGGATGAATTGCTGCGGGTGGTGGTGCACGACTATCCCCCGCCCGAGGACATGGAGCCCGAGTCGGCCTTGGAAGCGGCGCTGGCCGCCGGGTTGGATTGGGAAGCCGTCACCGCCGAGGAAGGCGACGGCGTGCCCCCGGCCGTGCTGCTGCGCCGCATCGCCGCCCAGTTCGCCGACGGGCCGGACGGCCAGGTGGGACTGGGCAGCGTGGACACCCTGTCGGATGACGAGGTGCTGGCCCGCTTCACCCACACGGCGGTGGAGGATGGGCGCCGCCGGCGCTGCCATTCGTGGCTGCGTGGCGCCGTCGTCGGCGGCCGGGCCACGCTGGCGGTGTTTTCCTACGGCCTGCCGGAAGGGCTGCACGGTTCCCCCATGGCGGTGGACGCCGTGGCCATGCTGGAACGTGAAATCCGCCGCGCCCAGATTGGCGGCTATGAATCCCTGCCCGCTGGCGAGGCCTCAGGCAATGGTGACGATGGGGTGCCGCCGGTCCTGTCCGCCGACTGGCCAGCCGGCGGCTGGGGGGCGAGCGCCTGGGATGATGCCGGCGACGTCCTGGACGGCGATGACGAGGATGGGGAGGGCGATGGCCTTCCCGACTCGGATGAAGAAGACGCTGGGTACCGCCGCCGCAAGGGCGACGACCCCGCCAAGAACTGATCCGGCTTTAAAAAACAGATGAATACCAATGGCCGGGGCGGTCAGTTCAACCGCCTCGGCTATTGGTATTGACGCATGCACGGCTTAAAGGCCCGTCCCCGATCCCCCCGGGGAACGGCCTGCCGGCCGGTGGCGCGGGTCAGCAGCGCTGATCAGCAACGCCCTTGGGGGGTGCCGTCCAGCAGGGACTGCAGGCCGGCGCCACGGGTGTCGGCGCCCTTGGCGGCGTCCTCCGCGGCCAGGGAGGCCAGGCCCAGCAGGTGGACCAGTTCCCCCATGTTATTGCGGCGGGCGTCCAGCGCCAGGTTGTCCAGGCAATGCTTGATGGCGATGGCGGTAGAGCGGCGCGTGTCGGTCATGACTTTGTGCCCCAGGTGTTCGGGCGACCCCTCGCCCGGAGGTCGCGTGACCTCTGAAGTAATTACAGCACAGATCTGGGGATGCAAGTCAACAGGAAGAATAAAACCTCAACCACCGGTACGCAAAGTTGCCGTTGGCGGGGCCGATCTGGTTGTAACAGGGATTAAGTTAAATTTTTGCAGCAATAACGGTCTGTGAATTGGCTTGTTAAATCGCCGTTAATTCTAACTGGAGGTGAACACCCTGGTATTCATACGACATTCACTTGGTACCGATCAGTTCTGACAAATTGTAACTTGGCGAATGAAAGTGGCCGCCTGGCGGCGGCCCCAGCAATGGTGGTGGCATTGCCCGCCGCCCCCTATCGCTGGCCTGGTGGCAGGCTCCTTCCCATACGCGGTAAGGAATAGCGGGACGTATGCCAGGGGTGGAACGGCGCGGATTCCAGCGGCGGGATGCCTCAAAGCCGGTTGCAGCCGGCGCCGGCCCTGCCTATATCTGCGTTGCGATGCGGTCGCTCCCGCTTCCTGGTTTGGGAGGGCCGTTCCGTGGCAGGTGTCCGGAAGGGGCGCTGGGCCATGATCGTGTTGAACGTGTCTCGTTTTAACAGGGGGACCGCCCCGGTGCCGGAAGGGCCGTCGCGCGTCAGCCACATTGGAAGGGTTTGAGCTATGAGCAAAGTCATCGGTATCGATCTGGGAACCACCAATTCCTGCGTGGCCGTGATGGAAGGCACGTCGGCGAAGGTGATCGAGAACGTCGAGGGTGCCCGCACCACGCCGTCCATGACGGCCTTCACCCAGAGCGGCGAGCGTCTGGTCGGCCAGCCGGCGAAGCGCCAGGCGGTGACCAACCCCGAGAACACCCTGTTCGCGATCAAGCGCCTGATCGGCCGCCGTTACGACGACCCGCTGACCCAGAAGGACAAGGGCCTGGTGCCCTACAAGATCGTTTCGGGCGACAACGGCGACGCCTGGGTGGAAGCCCACGGCGACAAGTACAGCCCCAGCCAGGTGTCCGCCTTCATCCTGCAGAAGATGAAGGAAACGGCCGAGAACTACCTCGGTGAAAAAGTGACCCAGGCCGTCATCACCGTCCCCGCCTACTTCAACGACAGCCAGCGCCAGGCGACCAAGGACGCCGGCCGCATCGCCGGTCTTGAAGTGCTGCGCATCATCAACGAACCCACGGCCGCGGCGCTGGCCTACGGCATGGAGAAGAAGGGGTCCGGCATCGTCGCGGTCTACGACCTGGGCGGCGGCACCTTCGACGTGTCCGTGCTGGAAATCGGCGACGGCGTGTTCGAGGTGAAGTCCACCAACGGCGACACCTTCCTGGGCGGCGAGGACTTCGACGCCCGCGTCATCGACTATCTGGCCGACGAGTTCAAGAAGGAGAACGGCATCGATCTCCGCAAGGACCGGCTGGCCCTGCAGCGCCTGAAGGAAGCCGCCGAGAAGGCCAAGATCGAGCTGTCTTCCGCCATGCAGACGGAAGTCAACCTGCCGTTCATCACCGCCGACCAGACCGGTCCGAAGCACCTGAACGTCAAGCTGACCCGCGCCAAGCTGGAAGCCCTGGTCGAGGATTTGGTGGCCCGCACGGTCGAGCCCTGCAAGGCCGCCCTGAAGGACGCCGGCCTGAAGGCCAGCGAGATCGACGAGGTGATCCTGGTCGGCGGCATGACCCGCATGCCCAAGATCATCGAGACGGTGAAGCAGTTCTTCGGCCGGGAGCCGCACCGCGGCGTGAACCCGGACGAGGTGGTGGCCGTCGGCGCCGCCATCCAGGGCGCGGTGCTGAAGGGCGAGGTGAAGGACGTCCTGCTGCTGGACGTGACCCCGCTGTCCCTGGGCATCGAGACCCTGGGCGGCGTGTTCACCCGCCTGATCGACCGCAACACCACCATCCCGACCAAGAAGAGCCAGACCTTCTCCACCGCCGAGGACAACCAGACGGCCGTCACCATCCGCGTCTTCCAGGGTGAGCGCGAGATGGCGGCGGACAACAAGATGCTGGGCCAGTTCGATCTGGTCGGCATCCCATCGGCCCCGCGCGGCGTGCCGCAGATCGAGGTCACCTTCGACATCGACGCCAACGGCATCGTCAACGTCCAGGCCAAGGACAAGGCCACCGGCAAGGAGCAGGTGATCCGCATCCAGGCCTCGGGCGGCCTGTCGGATGCCGACATCCAGCGCATGGTCAAGGAAGCCGAAAGCCACGCCGCCGACGACAAGAAGCGCCGCGAGCTGGTGGAGGCCCGCAACCAGGCCGATGGCCTGATGCACTCCACCGAGCGCACGCTGAAGGAGAACGCCGACAAGCTGCCGGCCGCCGAGAAGGCCGCGGCCGAGAAGGCCGTCGCCGAGCTGAAAACGGCGCTGGAGGGCGAGGACGTGGCCGACATCAAGGCCAAGACCGAAGCCCTGGCCCAGGTCTCCATGAAGCTGGGCGAGGAGCTGTACAAGTCCGGCCAGGACGCCTCGGCCGCTGGTGGTGAAGACCACGGTGCGGCCCACGGCGAAGGGTCGGAGAAGGTCGTCGACGCAGACTTCGAGGAAGTCGACGACGACAAAAAGAAGTCCGCCTAAGTCTTTGTTAAGACGATCCGGGCAATGACTGACTAGGGAATCGGGCCCGTTCTCCGGCGAAACCGGGGGGCGGGCCTGAACCCGATCAGGGCCCCAGGCGGCCCGGTCGGACCCGTCGACAAGATCCCGGTTCCGGCAATTCCCTGAAGGGGCTTAGGGCCGACATGGCGAAACAGGATTATTACGAACTTCTGGGCGTGGCCAAGACCGCCACGGCCGACGATCTCAAAAAAGCGTATCGCAAGCTGGCCATGCAGTATCACCCTGATCGCAATCAGGGCGACAAGGCGGCCGAGCAGAAATTCAAGGAAGTCAGCGAGGCCTACGAGGTCCTGAAGGACGAGCAGAAGCGGGCGGCCTATGACCGCTTCGGCCACGCCGCCTTCGAGAACGGCGGCGGGCGCCCCGGCGCCGGTGCCGGCGGCTTCGACTTCGGCAGTGGCTTCGCCGACATCTTCGAAGAGATGTTCGGCGACTTCATGGGCGGGCGCCGGGGTGGCGGCCAAGGCCCCGGCCGTGGCAGCGACCTGCGCTACAACCTGGAAATCTCGCTGGAGGACGCCTTCAAGGGCACCTCTACCGCCGTGCGCGTGCCGACCTCCGTCGGCTGCGAGGTCTGCAACGGCACAGGCGCGGAGTCAGGGACGCAGCCCGTCACCTGCCCCACCTGCAATGGTGCCGGCAAGGTGCGGGCGCAGCAGGGCTTCTTCACCATCGAACGCACCTGCCCCGCCTGTTCCGGCGCCGGCCGGGTGATCAAGGACCCCTGCCGCAACTGCGGCGGCCAAGGCCGCGTGCGCAAGGAAAAGACGCTGCAGGTCAACATCCCGGCCGGTGTCGAGGACGGCACCCGCATCCGCCTGTCAGGCGAGGGCGAGGCCGGGGCCAGGGGGGCGCCGCCCGGCGACCTCTACATCTTCCTCGCCATCGCCCCGCACGCGCTGTTCATCCGCGACGGCGCCAACATCCAGTGCCGGGTGCCCATCCCCATGACCACGGCGGCCCTGGGCGGCACGGTCGAGGTGCCGACCATCGACGGCAGCCGCGCCCGCGTCTCCATCCCGCCGGGCACCCAGAGCGGCCACCAGTTCCGCCTGAAGAGCAAGGGCATGAGCGTGCTGCGCAGCAGCCAGCGCGGCGACATGTATGTGACCGCCCTGGTGGAAACCCCGGTCAACCTGAACAAGCGCCAGCAGGAACTGCTGCGCGAGTTCGAGAAGGCTGGCGAGGAGAAGGGCGGCACCCATCCCGAGTCGGAAGGCTTCTTCGCCAAGGTGAAGGAGCTGTGGGCCGACCTGAAGGAATAAGGTTTTGGCATCGCGCCGGCGCGCCGCCCCTCCGTTGAGGGGGACGCGCCGGCGTTTTCATTTGTGGGGGGCACCACATGCGGCGTCTGTGCGTTTTCTGCGGTTCCAGCCCCGGCTTCGAGCCGCACTTCCTTGAGGCCGCGCGCGGCCTGGGCCGGGCCCTGGCCGAGGCCGGCATCGGCCTGGTCTACGGCGGTGCCTCCGTCGGCCTGATGGGCGCCGTGGCCGACGCCGTGCTGGCGGCCGGCGGCGACGTCATCGGCGTCATCCCGGAATCCCTGAAGAAGAAGGAAATCGCGCACGCCGGCCTGACCGACCTGCGCGTCGTCGCCTCCATGCATGAGCGCAAGGCCCTGATGGCGGAGCTGTCGGACGGCTTCATCGCCCTGCCCGGCGGCATCGGCACCTTCGAGGAACTGTTCGAGGTCTGGACCTGGGCCCAGCTGGGCCACCACCAGAAGCCCTGCGCCATCTACAACGTCGCCGGTTTCTATGATGGCCTGACCGCCTTCCTGGACGGCGTAGTCACGGCCGGCTTCATGAAGCAGAACCACCGCGACATGCTGGTGACCGCCGATACCGCCGAAAGCCTGCTGGACAAGCTGCGCGCCTATGAGCCGCCGGCCGTCACCAAATGGATCAAGGCGGACGAGCGCTGACCGGCACATGGATGCCCAAATGAAAAAGGCCGCCAGGGCAACCCCGGCGGCCTTTTTTTCATTCGGAATAATCTGCCCTTTACAGCGGCGTCACCAGCCGGCCCAACTGTCGCCCGCCCAGGATGTGGACATGATAGTGCGGCACTTCCTGGTGGCTGTCGGGGCCGTGGTTGGAGATCAGGCGGTAGCCCGAGCCTTCCACGCCCGCCTCCGCCGCGATGCGGCTGACGGCACGGGTGAAGGCGGCGATTTCCGCGTCGCTGGCCGTGGCGCCGAAGTCGGCGGCGCTGACATAGGCGCCCTTGGGGATCACCAGGATGTGCGTGGGCGCCTGCGGGTGGATGTCGTGGAAGGCCAGGACGTGGTCGTCCTCATAGGCCTTCCTGCACGGGATCTCGCCCCTCAGGATGCGGGCGAAGATGTTGTTGGAATCATACGCCATGGCACTTCCTCGTCAGCGGATGGTTGAGTAGGGATCAGCCCTTGCGGTTCTTCTTCTCATCGATGCCGCTGACGCCCTGGCGGGCGGCCAGCACGGTGTAGACGTCGTCGGGCGTCAAGCCTGCGTCGGCCCACAGCACCAGCAGATGATAGAGCAGGTCGGCCGATTCCGATGCCAGCTTGTCGCGGTCGCCGCGCATGGCCTCGATCACCGCCTCCACCGCCTCCTCACCCACCTTCTGGGCGATCTTGGCGGTGCCCCGGCTGAACAGGCGGGCGGTGTGCGATTTCTCCGGATCCCCGCCCTTGCGGGCCAGGATGGTGGCGTAGAGGTCCTTCAGGGGATCGGCCACGATCACGCCCCCCGCATGGGAATGCCGGCGGCGGCCATGTGGGCCTTGGCCTCGGCGATGGAATAAGTGCCGAAATGGAAGATGCTGGCGGCCAGCACGGCCGAGGCATGGCCCTGGGTCACGCCGTCTACCAGATGGTCCAGGGTGCCGACACCGCCCGAGGCGATCACCGGCACCGGCACGGCGTCGGCCACGGCGCGGGTAAGTTCCAGATCAAAGCCGCTCTTGGTGCCGTCGCGGTCCATGGAGGTCAGCAGGATTTCGCCGGCGCCGTATTCCGCCATGCGTTGGGCCCACTCCACCGCGTCCAGCCCCGTTTCCTTGCGGCCGCCGTGGGTGTAGACGCCCCAGTGCCCATCCGGGCCACGCTTGGCGTCGATGCCGACCACCACGCACTGGGCGCCGAACTTCTGCGCCGCCTCGCGCACGAATTCCGGCCGGCTGACGGCGGCGCTGTTGATCGAGACCTTGTCGGCGCCGGCCAGCAGCAGCTTGCGGATGTCCTCCACCGTGCGCACGCCGCCGCCCACGGTCAGGGGCATGAACACCTGTTCCGCCGTGCGGCGCACCACGTCGAAGATTGTGTCCCGGCCCTCGTGGCTGGCGGTGATGTCCAGGAAGGTCAGCTCGTCCGCCCCGGCGGCGTCATACAGCCGCGCCTGTTCCACGGGATCGCCCGCGTCCACCAGGTCGACGAAGTTCACGCCCTTGACGACGCGCCCGTCCTTCACGTCCAGGCAGGGGATGATGCGGCGCTTCAGCATCACGCGTCTCCCAAGGGGCGGTTCAGCAGGCCCAGCGCCGCCACGGGGTCGATGCGGCCGTCATAGAGGGCGCGGCCGCAGATGACGCCGGTGATGCCGGTGGCCTCCTGCCGCTTAAGCGCCGCCAGGTCGGCGATGCTGGACACCCCGCCCGAGGCGATGACCGGGGTGGTGAGGTGGGAGGCCAGGTCGGCCGTCGCTTCCACGTTCACCCCGCCCAGGGCGCCGTCGCGGTCGATGTCGGTGTAGATGATGGCGGCCACGCCGGCATCCTCGAACTTCAGCGCCAGATCCAGGGCCGTGAGGTCGGAGGCCTCGGCCCAGCCCTCCACCGCCACCCGGCCCTCGCGGGCGTCGATGCCCACGGCCACGCGGCCGGGGAACAGGCGGCAGGCCTGCTTCACCAGGTCCGGGTCGCGCACGGCGATGGTGCCCAGGATCACCCGCTCCACCCCGCGCTTCAGCCAGTCCTCGATGGTGGCGAGGTCGCGGATGCCGCCGCCCAGCTGCACCGGCAGCTTCACCCGGTTCAGGATGGCGGCCACGGCGTCGCCGTTGACCGGCCGGCCGGCGAAGGCGCCGTTCAGGTCCACCAGATGCAGCCATTCGAAGCCCTGGGCGGCGAACCGCGCCGCCTGGTCGGCCGGGTCGGTGTTGAACACCGTCGCCTGGTCCATGTCGCCGCGCACCAGGCGCACGCAGTTGCCGTCCTTGAGGTCGATGGCCGGATAGATGATCATGGGGTCGCCCTGGTCCTGCTATTGGGGCCGGTCTTCGTGCCGGCTGGTCTCGGTTTCCGTCAGGTCTTTATAGAAGAACAGGCCGGGGACATCCCGGCCGTCCACCCGCGCATAGTGGGGATGGCTGCCCCATTCGATGTACCCCAGCGCGCGGTACAGCGCGATGGCGGCGTGCTGCGTCGCCCGCACGTCCAGGTTCAGGATGCGGAAGCCGGCCTTGCGGCCCTCTTCTTCGACCGCCAGGGTCAGGGCCCGGGCCAGGCCGTGGCCGCGTGCCCAGGGGGCGACGAAGCTGGTGGTCAGGGTGCAGGCGAAGCTCTGCGCCTCATTGTTGCGGGTTGGGCGCACCAGCTGGGCCGACCCGGCGATGACACCGTCCAGGCGGCCCACCACCAGCGTGCGCTCCGGCACCACCATCACGCCCTTCCAGTAGCGCTCCATGGCCTCGCGCGCCGGCGGCGTCACCCAGCCGAAGCCGCCGCCGTCGCGGATGGCCAGGTCGGCGGCGTCGCACAGGTCGTCCATGTCGCCGGCCCGAATACGCTCCACCACCTCCACGGTGACCTGGGCGCTGGGGGAGGCCGGCTGGTGGGAACCGGTCATGGGCTACCTCGGGTTGGGTGACGGGGGCGGGTCAGGGCGTCCAGGCCAGGAAATTGGCGATCAGCTTCAGGCCGGTGGCCTGGCTTTTCTCCGGATGGAACTGGGTACCCGCCAGGTTGTCGCGGCCGACCAGGGCGGGAATGGACCCGGCGTAGTCGGCATGGGCCTTCAGCAGGGCGGGGTCGCCCACCTTCAGGCCATAGGAATGGACGAAATAGACATGGGACCCGGCCGCGATGCCGGCCAGCAGGGGGTGGTCCGGCTGGTCCAGCACCAGCTCGTTCCAGCCCATGTGCGGAATTTTCAACGCGGGATCGGCCGGCGCCAATCGTTCCACCACCGCATCGATCCAGCCCAGGCCTGGGTGAACGCCATGCTCCCGGCCCTCGCGCGCCATCAGCTGCATGCCGACGCAGATGCCCAGGAAGGGCTGGCCGCGGCGGATCACCGCCTCCTCCAGCGCGTCGCGCAGGCCGTCCACGGCCAGCAGTCCGCCCATGCAGTCGGCGAAGGCGCCCACGCCCGGCAGGATGACGCGGTCGGCCTTGGCGATGGCGTCGGGGTCGGCGGTGACGGCGACCGTCAGGCCATGGTGCCCCGCCTCATGCGCCGCGCGCTCCACCGCCTTGGCGGCGGAACGCAGGTTGCCGGAGCCGTAGTCGATCAGCGCCACGGAAGCGGGGGAGGTCGCG
Source organism: Azospirillum sp. B4 (assembly GCF_000333275.1). Classification (GTDB taxonomy): domain Bacteria; phylum Pseudomonadota; class Alphaproteobacteria; order Azospirillales; family Azospirillaceae; genus Nitrospirillum. Next base: position 10,185 of record NZ_BACU01000485.1, read on the forward strand.
GTCATGGGGGCGAACCCTGGCTGGCAAGAAGGAAGGATTAGAGCGAACCGCCCAGCACACCCTTGGTGGAGGGCACGGCGTCGGCCTTGCGCGGGTCGATCTCGATGGCGGCGCGCAGGGCCCGGGCCAGGGCCTTGTAACAACTCTCCACGATGTGGTGGTTGTTCTCCCCGTACAGGTTTTCCATGTGCAGGGTGGCACCGGCGGCGAACGCGAAGGCCTGGAACCATTCCTTGAACAGTTCCGTGTCCATCTCGCCCAGCTTGTCGCGGGTGAACCCGACCTTCCAGATCAGGTAGGGCCGGTTGGACAGGTCGATGGCCGCGCGGGTCAGCGTCTCATCCATGGGGATGTAGGCGTGGCCATAGCGGTTGATGCCGCGCCGGTCGCCCAGCGCCCTGGCCACGGCCTCGCCGATGGCGATGCCGGTGTCCTCGGTCGTATGGTGGAAATCGATGTGCAGGTCGCCCACCGCGCGCACCGTCAGGTCGATGAGCGAATGGCGCGACAGCTGCTCCAGCATATGGTCAAGAAAGCCGATGCCGGTCGACACGTCGTAGCGGCCGGTACCGTCGAGATCCACGGTCACGCTGATCTGCGTTTCCTTGGTCTTGCGCTCCACAGTGCTGCTGCGGGCGCCTGCTGGTTCGTTCCTGTCCATAAACACTACTTAGCAGCAAGGCTGTTACCGTGAAAGGGCCGCAAGGCCCTGTTTGGCGCATGGGTGGTCGTTGCGGGCGGTGATTTACGGCACCATTTTCGTGCAGGGGGCGCATGTGCCCGTCGAGGGGTTTGGGGCGGCCCCGAACGACGGCGTTGCCGACCCGTTCACAAACGATAGTCCATTTTATTTTTTCTCTCTTTGATGGAATGTCTTGGGCCGGATGGTGTAGCCTTTGATCGTAAAAGCTTGTGTATCGTCAACCCGATTGATCTCGATCTGAATGTCAGGGCAGAGGGATGTTGACATGACCAGTTCCGATTTATTCAGCGTGATGAATGCCGGCGCTGGTCAGTCGGTTCTCAAATTCGCGCTGGGTAAAAAAGGCCAAGCCACGATGTCCGATACGGCAAGCGCCTTGTTCCAGCCCGGCAAGGCGTCCGCCGTCGCGAAGACGTTTGGTACCGTGTCGACCCAGGGCAAGAGCGGTGTCTCCGCGGCAAGCGGCGATGCGGTGACGGTTAGCAAGTTGGGGGTGGCCTTGACCGGGCGGGCCGCGGATTTCTTCAACGTGATGGACGACAAGGCCAAAGCGAAGCTGGAGGGCTTGGTGAACAGCGGCCAGGTCAGCGCTGAAGACGCCGTGAAGGGCCTGCAATATTGGGCGGACAGCACCAGCTTCTACAAGGCGATGGAACAGGTGCCGCTGTCCAGTGATGAGAAGGTTCTGGCGACGCGGCGGGATGACCAGCAGGCGGCGGCGCAAGCCGCGTATGGGGCGGTGTTTTCAGCCGTCGAGGATACCGGTGCCATTCAGCAGCAAATCCAGAATCTGACCGACTCGGGAAAGGCCATACCCGACGACTTGATGGCACAATATCAGGCCTCTGTGACCCAGGCGTCGGCGCTGGGGGTGACGGCCGCCGCCGCCCAGGATCAAGCCGCGAACGCCCGATCCGCTAACGCTACGATCTTCCAGGATCATTTCAAAGTCGTTGCCGCCGCGAAGGCGGCTTCCGGCCACCCCGACGGTGCCGTCCTTTACAATCCCGACGATAAGGCCGCAGCCGACCGCCTCGGGGCGGCCGGGTTCACCCAGTTGGATCTGAGGGGCACCAACGACGCCTATCCGGCCATCGCGCTTTAAGCGCTCACGACCTTTCTGACGCCATCAAGGCCGGGCCCCATCCCAGGGGTCCGGCCTTTCGGTTTTGGGCGGGAGCCAGGGCGGCGACCGCCGCCCTGGCTTGACCCGCATCATCGCCATCCCACATACCGTGGGCCCTTATCCGATTTCCCGTTTTCCAACCGGAACCGCTTCCCATGTCCGACTACGGCAAGACCCACGACCCCATCCAGTGGCACGGCACCACCATCCTTTCCATCCGCAAGAACGGGCAGGTGGTGGTGGCCGGTGACGGCCAGGTGTCGGTGGGCAACACGGTGATGAAGTCCAACGCCCGCAAGGTCCGTCCCCTGGCCGGCGGGTCCGTCATGGCCGGCTTCGCCGGCGCCACGGCGGACGCCATGACCCTGTTCGAACGCCTGGAAGCCAAGCTGGAACAGTATCCGGGCCAGCTGACCCGCGCCGCCGTGGAGCTGGCCAAGGACTGGCGCACGGACCGTTACCTGCGCCGGCTGGAGGCGATGATGGCCGTGGCCGATAAAAACGCCAGCCTGATCCTGACCGGCAACGGCGACGTGCTGGAGCCGGAGGACGGCATCATCGGCATCGGCTCCGGCGGCGCCTATGCCCTGGCCGCCGCCCGCGCCCTGATCGACCTGCCCGACCTGGACGCGGAGGCCATCGCCCGCAAGGCGCTGGGCATCGCCGCCGACATCTGCGTCTACACCAACCGCAACATCACCCTGGAAAAGCTGTGAGCCCGGCGATGACCTCGTTCTCCCCCCGCGAAATCGTCTCGGAACTGGACCGCTACATCGTCGGCCAGAAGGACGCCAAGCGCGCCGTCGCCATCGCGCTGCGCAACCGCTGGCGCCGCCAGCAGCTGCCCGAAGGGTTGAAGGAGGAGGTTTTGCCCAAGAACATCCTCATGATCGGCCCCACCGGCGTGGGCAAGACGGAGATCGCCCGCCGCCTGGCCAAGCTGGCCCAGGCCCCCTTCCTGAAGGTGGAGGCGACCAAGTTCACGGAGGTGGGCTATGTCGGCCGCGACGTGGAGCAGATCGTCCGCGACCTGGTGGAGATCGCCATCACCCTGACGCGCCAGCGCCTGCGCAAGGAAGTGGCGGCCAAGGCCGAACTGCGCGCCGAGGAACGGGTGCTGGACGCCCTGGTGGGAGAGGGCGCCTCGGCCGAGACCCGGCAGAAGTTCCGCAAGATGTTGCGCGAAGGCCAGCTGAACGACAAGGAGATCGAAATCCAGGTGCAGGACAACGCCGCGTCCGCCCCGGCCTTCGACATCCCCGGCATGCCCGGCGGCAGCATGAGCATGATCAACCTGGGCGACATCTTCGGCAAGGCCTTCGCCGGCCGCACCAAGCCCCGCCGCATGACGGTGGCCGAAAGCCACACCGTGCTGATGGCCGAGGAATCCGACAAGCTGTTGGACAATGAGACGGTGGTGGCCGAGGCCATCCACGCCGTGGAGCAGAACGGCATCGTCTTCCTGGATGAGATCGACAAGATCACCGCCCGCTCCGAGAACCGGGGCGGCGGGGACGTCAGCCGTGAAGGCGTGCAGCGCGACCTGCTGCCGCTGATCGAAGGCACGACGGTCAACACCAAGCACGGTGCGGTGAAGACCGACCACATCCTGTTCATCGCCTCCGGCGCCTTCCACGTCGCCAAGCCGTCCGACCTGCTGCCGGAACTGCAGGGCCGCCTGCCCATCCGTGTGGAACTGAAGCCCCTGACCGAGGAGGATTTCCGCCGCATCCTGACCGAGCCTGAGGCCAGCCTGATCAAGCAGTACGTGGCCCTGCTGAAGACCGAGGACGTGACCCTCAGCTTCACCGACGACGCCATCGACGAGCTGGCGCGCCTGGCGGTGCAAATCAACAGCACGGTGGAGAACATCGGCGCGCGGCGCCTGCACACCGTGCTGGAACGCCTGCTGGAGGAGATCAGCTTCACCGCCGCCGACCAGGGCGGCAGCACCGTCGCCATCGATGCGGCCTATGTGCGGGGGAAGGTGTCGGACCTGGCCAAGAACGCCGACCTCAGCAAGTTCATCCTGTAAGCCATCCCCTGCGGAAGGCATAGATAAGGGCGGGGCCGCAAGGTCCCGCCCTTTTGCTATCAGGGCGGGTGTCTGTCCTTCAACCCCATCCCGAAACGGTGGTGGACGGGGCCCCATGCCTGGGGATGGACGCCAGGATGCCGCCGCGCTGCTGTGCAGCAGACAACGGTGTCTGTGCCATTTAATCCATTAACAGGTCATTTGACTTAAATTTCTCTTGGGGCCGAAGGTGTGTGATCTATGACACAGAGAATCTCTTTAATGAAAATATAGACTAACTATACCTAAAGGGGGGTTTGATGACCCCGCCGCGTAACTTTATTGTTCACGCACAGGATCAACCCAGGAAGCGGACATCCGGGGGCAAGATGAACGGCGACGCGAGCGAGACGGTGGCGGATCTGCCACTGGTGCAGATGGGACCCAGAACGGACAAAAGCGCCGGCCGCTGGCTGCTGCTGCTGCTGACCGCCGTGGGCATGATCCTTTTCGCCGCATGGTCGTCGTCTGGTGAAAGCAACGCCGCGCAGTCCAAAGTACCCGCCCAACTATCGGATGCCCCGGCTGAACGCTGAACTTGCGCAACAAGCAGGCGTTTACCGGGCGGCCTTGGGGCCGCCCTTTTCATTTGGCGATGTGCGCGACATCAGGCCGGCGCTTCATCGGCGGGATGCTGCCAGCCTGCCCACTGGCAGCTCATCCCGGGGTTAATCAACGGTCCTTGATTCAGGCATGCCCCAGCGCCGGTTCCGGCACGGGGGGCTTCACCGGTGCCGCCTTGACGGCGGGCTTGGCGGTCTTCTGGGCCATGCTGCGCATCAGCTTCAGGACATCGTCGCGGTAAACGCCATCGCGCTCCATCACCAGACGGACAACGGGGTCCTCCAGCAGGTCGGTCAGGCGGGGTTCGTGGTGCGCCATCATCATGTCTCACCCTCCCTTCTTGGGCTTGGTCCAAGCCTGTTCCAGGCTTCCGGGTTCCAGGCCCACTCCGTCTTTAAAAGCACGCGGAATGGGCCAGCCGTCGCCATGGGGCATATATGAGCATGGCAGACGGCTATGACAGGGGGATGTCGGGTTTATGGCCGCTGATGTCAGCGGCCATGCGGCATACCCTTACTGTACATGCGGTTCCACGGCGGCACCCGCCCCAAACCATCGCCCATCGAACGGGGTAGGGCACCTGGCCGCAGGCGGCCGGGGCAAGGCCCGGCAAAGCAAGGGCTTGGGCGAAGGTGCCCCAAGCAAAAACGGCGAGCCCGGAGGCTCGCCGTTGGTGGGCGCGCGCCATTCCGCCGCCCCGGGGACTTTCGAGCGCCTGGTTAGATGTCTTCTTCCCCGTCGGCCAGGTGCCCCTTGCCCAGCAGGCCCTCCCACTTGGCGATGACGGCGGCGGCGACGGAGACGCCGACCACGTTGGTGGCGCTGCGGCCCATGTCCAGCAGATGGTCGACGGCCAGGACCAGCAGCATGCCCTCCTGTGGGATGTGGAAGTAGGGCAGGGCGGCGGCGATGACCACCAGCGAGGCGCGCGGCACGCCGGCGATGCCCTTGCTGGTCAGCAGCAGCAGGCCCAGCATCTCCACCTGCTGACCGATGCTGATGTGGATGCCATAGGCCTGGGCGATGAACATGGTGGCGAAGGTGCAGTAGATCATCGAGCCGTCGAGGTTGAACGAATACCCCAGCGGCAGGACGAAGCTGACAACCTTGCGGGCGGCGCCAAAGGCCTGCAGCCGTTCCAGCGTGCGGGGGTACGCCGCCTCGGAACTGGCGGTGGAGAAGGCCAGCAGCACCGGCTGGCGGATGGCGCCCACCAGTTCGCGCACCCGGCCGCCGATGAAGGGTACCGCCGCCAGCAGCAGCAGGGCCCACAGCATCGCCATGGCGATGTAGAAGCCGCCCACGAACTGGACGTAGGTGCCCAGCACCTGCAGGCCCTGCTTCGTCACCGTGACCGCCAGTGCCGCGAAGATGGCGAAGGGCGCGAACATCATGACGTAGCTGGTGATCTTCAGCATGACGGTGGCGATCTGTTCCACCAGGTGGACCACCGCCGGCACCTTCTCCTTCACCGAGGCGATGGCGATGCCGGCGAAGATGGAGAAGACGACGATCTGCAGGATCTCGTTGTTGGCCATGGCCTCGATCACCGAGCGGGGAACCGTGTGCTCGATGAAATTCTTTAGGGTGAAGACGGCGGCATCCGGCGCCTTGCCCCCGGCGGTGGGGTCGGGCAGGGCCATGCCCACGCCAGGTTGCAGGATCTGCACCATGACCAGGCCCAGGGCCAGCGAAACGATACCGGCCAACAGGAACCAGCCCAGCGTCTTCACACCCACCCGGCCGATGGCGGCCACATCCTCCATATGCGCGATGCCCACCACCAGGGTGGAGAACACCAGGGGCGCGATGATCATCTTGATCAGGCGCAGGAAGACGTCGGTGACGATGGACAGGGTGCTGGCCAGGGCATCGCCGTCGGCCGCGGGCAGGCTGTGGCCCACCGCCCCGACCGCGATGCCAGCGACCATCGCGCCCAGGACGAACAGGGTGAAGCGCTTTTGCTGCATTGAAACCTATCCCCCGGTGGCCGGCCCGCCCCCGGGGGCGAACCCGCGGGCGCTGTTAAGGCCGGTCAAATTTTCTGTTGCTGTCTACTTGCCCTGAAACCGCTTCCGACACAATCGCCGCCTGCGGCCCATGCCCCATCCCTGTCGAAATCGCCAGCTTTTCCCGGTCCCTACCGGATGGGCATGGCATACATCAGGCCGCCCCGGTTCCAGAGGGCGTTCAGCCCCCGCTCCAGCCGCAGGACGGAGTTCCGGCCCACGTTGCGCTCGAACACCTCGCCATAGTTGCCCACCTGGGTGATGATGCGCACGGCCCACTGGTCATCCAGGCCCAGGGCCTTGCCCAGGCCAACGCCGGCGCCCACGCCCAGCAGGCGCTGCACGCCCGGCGCGCTTGAGGCCAGGTTGTCGCGCACGTTGGCCTTGGTGACGCCCCGTTCCTCCGCCTCGATCAGGGCGAACACCGTCCATTTGACGATGTCGAACCACTGCCCGTCGCCCTTGCGCACGGCCGGCGCCAGCGGCTCCTTGGAGATCAGCTCGGGCAGGATCAGATAGTCGTCGGCGCTGACCGTCTGCGCCGCCCGGGTGGCGGCCAGGGCCGAGGCGTCGGTGGTGTAGGCGTCGCAGCGGCCCTGGAAGAAGGCGTCCACCAGTTCGCGCAGGTCCTCGATGGCCAGCGGCTTGTAGCTCATGCCGGTGGACTGGAAGTAATCGGCCAGGTTCAGCTCTGTGGTGGTGCCCTGCTGCACGCAGATGGTGGCGCCGTTCAACTCACGCACGCCGCGGGCCCCGAGCGAGCGGCGGATCATGAAGGCCTGGCCGTCGTAATAGACCGGCGGGGCGAACTCCATGCCCTCGGTGTCGCGGCTCAGCGTCCAGGTGGTGTTGCGCGACAGCAGGTCGATCTCCCCCGACAGCAGGCTGCTGAAGCGCTGCCGGCCGCTGAGCGGGATGAACTGCACCTTGCGGGCGTCGCCCAGCACGGCGGCGGCCACGGCGCGGCAGATGTCCACGTCCAGGCCCGTCCACTCCCCCTGGCTGTCCGGCGCGCCAAAGCCCGGCAGCCCGGTGTTGACGCCGCAGCGCAGGGTGCCGCGCTGGCGCACCTGCTCCAGCGTGCCGGTAGTTGTGCCGGTGGTGGTTGGGGCGGCGGCCGATGCCGCGCGCGAGGCCGGCGAACCGGTCGCCAGGGCCAGGCCCAGGATCAGCATCCCCACCGGACGCGCCCACCGCTGCCGCATCATATCCCCCATGCCCGGCCAGACGCCTAACCATTTGGCGCCCAAGGCTTCACCGCCGTCACTGGGGAAGATACAAAAGGCCCGCGCGCGCGCCTAGGGTGCAATGGCTGGCGCCGGCAGGAAAGCCGCGAACGAACAATGGACCCCGCTGTTGGGAAGACGCGAAACAAACGCTATATTTGAATGGAAATAACGGGCATCGCCAAGTAAAGGCGTGGAACGATGCCGCGATTGGTCCCCATATGGGAAGAATTAGACCAATCCGCAAGTCCTCCAATTGGCCGAATTGGCCATTTCTACACCGATGTGGTAAATGCAGTTCTTACGACGGGCGTGGGGCTGCCCGCCGTCCGCATCCCGTATTCCCTGCCGCCTTCCTCTCCCGTCCGCCCGCATCGGTACTGGAACCACGAAGGCGTTCGCCCGCGCGGCCCCCGCAGGGGTGGCGTTGGCGGCGGGAAGGGGGATGTCCAACACGACCTGCCCCCAGGATTGGAATCCAACCCATGCCGCCCATCAAACTCACCCTCAATGGAAAGCCCTGGTCGGTCGACGCCGATCCCGACATGCCCCTGCTCTGGGCGGTGCGGGAAATCGCGGGCAAGACGGGGTCCAAGTTCGGCTGCGGCGCCGCCCAGTGCGGTGCCTGCACCATGCATGTCGACGGCCAGCCCGTGCGCTCCTGCTCCACCCCCATCGGGTCCATCGCCGGGTCCAAGGTGACCACGATCGAGGGCATAGCGGAAGGCCCGCAGGCAAAGGTGGCCAAGGCGGTGCAGGACGCCTGGATCAAGTTGGACGTGGTCCAGTGCGGCTACTGCCAGTCCGGCCAGATCATGTCCGCGGTGGCGCTGCTGACCGACACGCCCAAGCCCACCGACCAGGACATCGACAGCGCCATGAACGGCAACCTGTGCCGCTGTTCCACCTATGTCCGCATTCGCGCCGCCATCCACGAGGCGGCCAAGGCGCTGGAGATCTGACCATGCCCGATGGACACATGCCCGAGAATCTTGACAGCACGTCGCGCCGCCGTTTCCTGCAGGTCACCGGCGGCGCCGGGGTGGGCCTGATGGTGGGCTTCACCTGGACCGCCACCGGCCGGCGCGCGCTGGCCGCCCCGGCCGCCAAGGGCTTAGAGCCCAACGCCTTCGTCAAGGTGGCGCCCGACAGCACGGTCACCGTGCTGGTCAAGCACCTGGAGATGGGGCAAGGCGTCTTCACCGGCCTGACCGCCATCGTGGCGGAGGAAATGGACGCCGACTGGGCGCAGATGCGGGCGGAGCACGCCGCCGCCAACGCCAAGCTGTACAACAACAGCGCCTTCGGCCCCATCCAGGGCACCGGCGGATCCACCTCCACCTACAATTCCTGGACCCAGCTGCGCCAGGCCGGCGCCACCGCCCGCGCCATGCTGGTGGCCGCGGCCGCCCAGACCTGGGGCGTGTCGGCATCGGACATCACCGTGTCCAAGGGCGTGATCTCGTCCGGCACGCACAGCGCCAAGTTCGGTGAGCTGGCGGCCAAGGCGGCGGCCCTGCCCGTGCCGGCCGACGTGCCGCTGAAGGATCCGAAGAATTTCACGCTGATCGGCACCCGGCTGCCGCGCAAGGACAGCGTGGAGAAGAGCACGGGCAAGGCCGTGTTCGCCATCGACGTCGTCCAGCCCGACATGCTGGTGGCGGTGGTGCGGCGCCCGTCCAAGTTTGGCGCCAAGGCCCAGGCCGTGGACGCCAAGGCCGCCAAGGCGGTGAAGGGCGTGGTCGAGGTGGTGGAGATTCCGCGCGGTGTGGCCGTGGTGGCCACCTCATACTGGGCAGCCCACCAGGGACGCGAGGCGCTGAAGGTCACCTGGGACGAAAGCCAGGCGGAGAAGCGCGGCACCGACGCCATCATCGCCGACTACAAGGCCCTGCTGCCCAAGCCGGGTGAGCTGGTGACCAAGGAAGGCGACGTGGACGCGGTGAAGGCGGCCAAGGTGGTGAAGGCGGAATTCAGCTTCCCCTTCCTGGCCCACGCGCCGATGGAGCCGCTGACCTGCGTGGTCAAGCTGGGCAAGGACGGATGCGAGATCTGGGCCGGGGACCAGTTCCAGACGGTGGACCAGGCCAACGCCGCCCAGGCCGCCGGCCTGAAGCCGGAACAGGTGACCATCAACACCGTCTACGCCGGTGGCAGCTTTGGCCGCCGCGCCAACCTGGAATCGGATTACATCGTCGAGGGGGTCGCCATCGCCAAGGCGCTGTCGGATGCCAAGGTGCAGGGCGGCAAGCTGGCCGGGCGGCCGGTGAAGCTGATCTGGTCGCGGGAGGATGACATCCGTGGCGGCCGCTACCGCCCCATCTACGTCCACGGCATGGAGGCCAAGCTGGGCGCCGATGGCTCCCTGCTGGCCTGGAAGCATCGCATCGTCGGCCAGAGCATCATGGCGGGCAGCATGTTCGAGCAGAAGGGCAAGCCGGACAACACCTCGGTGGAAGGGGCGGCGGAGATCCCGTACGACATCCCCAACCGCCTGGTCGACCTGCACACCACCACCTCGCCCGTGCCGGTGCTGTGGTGGCGCTCCGTGGGGTCCACCCACACCTCCTTCGCCGTGGAAAGCTTCATCGATGAGCTGGCGGCGGAAACCAAGCAGGATCCGGTGGCCTTCCGCCGCAAGCTGATGGAAAAGCATCCGCGCCATCTGGCGGTGCTGAACCTGGCGGTGGAAAAGGCGGACTGGGGCAAGCCGCTGCCCAAGGGCTGGGCGCGCGGCGTGGCGGTGGCGGAAAGCTTCCGTTCCGTCGTCGCCCATGTGGCCGAGGTGTCGCAGGACGAGAAGGGCCGCATCAAGGTGGAGCGGGTGGTCTGCGCCGTCGACTGCGGCATCGCCGTCACGCCCGACGTGGTCAAGGCGCAGATGGAAGGCGGCATCGGCTATGGCCTGGGTGCGGTCATGTTCGGCGCCATCACCATGACCGGCGGCGTGGTCGACCAATCCAACTTCGACACCTATCGCTGCCTGCGCATCGATGAGATGCCCAAGGTGGAGGTCCACATCGTTCCCAGCGCCAACCCGCCCACCGGCGTGGGCGAACCGGGCGTGCCCCCCCTGGGGCCGGCCGTGGCCAACGCCATCGCGGCCCTGACCGGCAAGCGCATCCGCGACCTGCCCTTCACCGGGACGGTCAGCGTGTGAATGGTCCGGCGGCGTGGGAGAAATCCCACGCCGCCGCAACCGCATTTAGCTTGGGTAAAGGGCTGGGTCATATCTGGGATTGAAGGTGAAGCTTCCTTCGATCTTGCCGTTAAGCGCCACCTTCCATGCTCCGACGATAGCTTCGGGAGGCACGCGCTCATCAGGCCCAAAGGTACCGGCAATTCGATAAACCCATCCGCCTGGATGTTTCGCCGCTTCCTTGATTTCATCTGAATGGGGTTGCATTGCTTCTTTCACTTCCGGCCGCCAGTAAAAACTAATCCAAACCATCCGACAACGGCGTGCTGGCGGGGATCTCCTCCGCCACGCGCTGCTCCAGCTTTTCCATCAGCGACCACAGCTGGGCGCGCTCGGCCTCCGTCAGGACGGACAGCAGCCGCGCCTCCCAGGCCAAGGCCTCCGGCGCCACCTGGGCGTAGAGGTCGCGGCCCTTGGCGCTGAAGGACAGGCGCAACAGGCGCTGGTCCTTGGGGTGGGGCTTGCGGTCCAGCAGACCCGCGTCCACCAGCCGGTTCACCGCCCGGCTGACCTTGGCCTTGTCCATGGCGGTGCGGTCCACGATGTCGTTGGACGACAGCGGCTGTTCCTGGCCCAGGGTGGCGAACACCCGCCACTCCGGAATGCTGAGGCCGAATCGCTCCTGGTACCGCGCGGCCAGGGCCAGGCTGACCTTCTTCGACAGGATGTTCAGCCGATAGGGCAGGAAGCGGTTCAGCTGCAAATCGGGGGGCATGGCTGGCGAGAACCTGTAACAAGACGGTGGCGGGCGACGAGACCGGTGGCGGGCGGCTTGACAGCGGAACCCTCACAGCCTACTGTACTTATAACGTTTCATTTGAAACGATAAAACCGACCGCTGTCCATCCTGTCATTGGGGTCTCCGTAACGGGAACCGCCCCGGGGGGTGGAAGACGGGTTGGGAGGAAACGCCCCGTTCATTCGTGTGACCTCAAGGCGCCCCCGTCTTTTCCGGACGGGCTGGCCGCCTTGAGGGTGCCGCTTTTCCTGCCAACCCTGCCCACCCGCCGACGCTTTCCGGGCGTGCGGCGGGGCGGGACAGAAGGAAAGGGCTCCTCATGAAGCTGGCAACCCTGAAATCGCTGGACCAGACGCTGGATGGCGCCTTGCAGGCCAAGGTGGGGCGCGACGGCATCCTGGTCGTCGTGTCGTCCGACCTGGCGCGCTGCCGCGCCGTGCCGGGCATTGCCGCCACGCTGCAACAAGCGCTGGACGACTGGGCCCAGGTGGCGCCCCGCCTGGCCGAGGTGGCGGTGGAACTGGACGAAGGGATCGCCCCGTTCGCGGCGTTCGACCAGGCCGCCTGCATGGCGCCGCTGCCCCGCGCCTTCCAGTGGGCGGACGGCTCGGCCTACGTCAACCATGTGGAACTGGTGCGCAAGGCGCGCGGCGCCGACATGCCGCCCAGCTTCTGGACCGACCCGCTGATGTACCAGGGCGGTTCCGACAGTTTCCTCGGCCCCCGCGATCCCATCCTGATGGCCAAGGAGGCTTGGGGCATCGACCTGGAGGCGGAGGTGGCGGTGGTCACCGGCGACGTGCCCATGGGTGTGTCGGCGGATGAGGCGCGCGGCCTGATCCGCCTGGTCATGCTGGTCAACGACGTGTCGCTGCGCGGCCTGATCCCGGCTGAACTGGCCAAGGGCTTCGGCTTCTTCCAGTCCAAGCCGTCCAGCGCCTTCTCCCCCGTGGCGGTGACGCCGGACGCGCTGGGTGACGCCTGGCGCGAGGGCAAGCTGCACCTGGACCTCCTGTCCTTCATCAACGGCCAGCCGTTCGGCCGGCCCAACGCCGGCGTCGACATGACCTTCGATTTCGGCCAGCTGATCGCGCATGCCGCCCGCACCCGGCCGCTGGTCGCCGGCACCATCATCGGTTCCGGCACCGTGTCCAACCGGGGGCCGGACGGCGGGCCGGGCCTGCCCATCGCCCAGGGCGGCGTGGGCTATTCCTGCCTGGCCGAGGTGCGCACGGTGGAAACCCTGCTGCAAGGCCAGCCCAAGACGCCCTTCCTGCGCTTCGGTGACAGTGTGCGCATCGAGATGATAGACGCCCTGGGCGCCAGCATCTTCGGCGCCATCGAGCAGACGGTGGCGGAGTACCGGCCGCAACCGGTGGCGCCCGAAGCCGTCCCTGTTCCCATGCCTTAAGGACTTGCCCGCCTCGTGGCTTCAGACGGCATTAACTGGAAAGAGCATCAAGCTGCAGCAGAGCGATCCTAAGTTGGGGGGAGGAAAGGTGATCAGGGGCGGTTCGAAATGGCCAAGAGCATTGGTGCGCTTAAAATGCCGCGTCTAGTCGCAGTTGGGGCAGCGATGACGCTCATTGCCGGGCTCACGGCTATGCCATCCAACGCCAAGACAACGCGTCCAGGTTGGCAGCTAGTTCATGGCGCAGATCAGCCAGTTTGCCAGGCGGTGCAGAAAGCGCATCGGCGCTTGGCCCAGCGCCACCCTGATGTCGTTTATGGAGAGGAGTACTTGAACGATGCCTATGCGGGCACGGGCATCACTCTTCCGCGCCCCTTGGGAAGCGACGATCCGTTACTTGTCAAATATCCAGGGAAGCTATACGGCCACCCCTTAGGTGACGGAGAGCCCAAGGGTGATGGAACTCCGACGGTATTAGGTATGGTTGGTGACGCCCCTGCCTCGGCGATAGATCAGTTTTATAATTTGGATGTCGCGGGCGATGGCCAGAAACATCTCATATATCTACATTACACACCCTTCGGCCATGGCCGTGATTTCCAAACTGAACTTTGGATTTTTAGGCCAGGCGTACCTTATCGCCCAATTGCGATGTCTCCTTTAGATGAGCGATTCGGAACGCAGTTTGACGATAAGGATGTGGCGCTTCATTTTTCCGAAGAAGACGGCATTAATGTCGGCAGAAAGCACAATTACCAGAATTTATATGATCCGAATCTCCATTCAGAGGATAAAATCCTCAAATACCCAGGACAAGATGAAAAGAAGATTGGCGAATTTGCAATTTTATTGAGGAATAATCAGCACGTGATAATGTTTTTGGGAAAAATATACATCGTTGCCGGGATGTCTATCGATAATTATATCGACGTATATAGAATAATGCCCTCAAATCAGATGAGAGTTGATTGCGAGTTCAGGTGATTTTTTAGATAATAGAGAAAGACTGCCAACCCATGCTCACCCTCTACACCTACTTCCGCTCCTCCGCCGCCTATCGCGTGCGCATCGCCCTGAACCTGAAGGGCCTGACAGCGGCGCAGGTGCCGGTGCACCTGCTGCGCGATGGCGGGGAGCAGTTGAAGGCGGATTACCTGGCGCTGAACCCGCAAGGCCAGCTGCCGACACTGGCGGTGACGGACGACGCGGGGACCCACCTGCTGACCCAGTCGCTGGCCATCGTGGAGTACCTGGACGAGGTGCATCCCATCCCGCCCCTGCTGCCGGCCGACCCCATCCTGCGGGCCCAGGCGCGGGCCGTGGCCCTGGCCATCGCCTGCGACATCCACCCCATCAACAACCTGCGGGTCCAGAAGTACCTGAAGGGGGAGATGGGCGTGGATGAGGCCAAGGCCGGCCGCTGGGTGCGCCACTGGATGGAAACCGGCCTGGCGGCGGTGGAGGCCATGGTGCGCCCTCACGCGGGGCGCTTCTGCTTCGGCGACACGCCGGGCCTGGCCGACCTGGTGCTGGCGCCGCAGATGTTCAACGCCCGGCGCTTCAACGCCGACCTGTCCGCCTGCCCCACCCTGGCCGCCATCGACGCGGCCTGCCTGGCCCTGCCGGCCTTCGCCGACGCGGCACCGGAGCGTCAGGCCGACGCGGCCTGACCTCACGCGGCCTGACCTTACACTGGCGCAACCTTCCCCTCGCGCGGGCGGGGCATCCGGGGCATGATGCGCCGGTTTCCCCCGCCCCGCCCGCCTGACCCGCCCCCCATGCCCTTCGACCTGGCACCGTTGGACGTCCTGGCCCTCATCACCTTCGCGGTGCTATGGGGCGGCTATAACGTCATCTTCCGCCTGCCGGGCGCGCCGGCCAGCCTGAACCTGCACATGCGCACGGTGCGGGAGGTGTGGATGCGCAACATGCAGCAGCGGGAGGTGCGGCTGCTGGATGGCCAGCTGCTGGGCCATCTGATCCAGAGCGTGTCGTTCTTCGCCTCCACCACCGTGCTGCTGATCGCCGGCGACCTCAGCGCCCTGGTGAACGCCGACCGGCTGGCGGCCCTGGTGGAGAAGATGCACGTCACCAGCACGGCCTCGGGCGCGCTGGTGGAGGTGAAGCTGTTCCTGCTGCTGGGCGTGCTGGTCTACGCCTTCTTCCAGTTCACCTGGGCGGTGCGGCAGTACAACTACACCTGCGCCCTGATCGGCGCCATGCCGGACGCCACCAACCACCCGCCCAGCGTGGATGTGGAGGAGGCGGCGGACGCGGCGGCGGCGCTGCTGTCGCTGGCGGTGCAGAGCTTCAACGCCGGGGTTCGGGCCTATTACTTCGGCTTCGCGGCCCTGGGCTGGTTCGTCCACCCGCTGGCCTTCATGGCCTCCACCACCCTGGTGATCGTGGTGCTGGTCCGCCGCCACTTTCACTCCCGCGCCTTCCACGCCGTGCGCCGCTTCGGCACCGCCGTGCAGATGGTGCTGCCCGAACGCAGCCAGCCGCAGCCGCCCGAGGGAGCGTGACCCCAGCGGCATGGTTTTCAAATCATGCCGCTGCAGGACGCTCCTCTCGTCCGCCGGACCTTTTCGGGGAGCGTCAGCGGACTGAAAAGGGAGGATAGCCAAGTCCCCGGATGGGGCCGCCGGCGCCTGAGGGAGGCCTGATTCAGGCCTCTTCACTATAAGCGTGCCGGCCGCCGCGCGGGTCGGTGACGGTCCAGCCGCCTTCGCCGTCGGGTGCCAGGTAGTCGGCGGTCAGGGGCACCTTGCCGTGGCCGCCGGGGATGTCCAGCACGTAGGTGGGCTGGCACAGGCCGGAGACATCGCCACGCAGTTCCCGCATCAGGGCGCGGCCCTGCCGCACGGTGGTGCGGAAATGGCCGGTGCCCTTGGCCAGATCCCCCTGATGCAGGTAGTGCGGCTTCACCCGCGCCTGGACCAGGGCGCGGAAGGTGCGGGTCAGGGTCTCGGCGTCGTCGTTGACGCCCTTCAGCAGCACGGTCTGCGACAGCAGCGGGATGCCGGCGTCGACCAGCCGGGCGATGGCGTCCCGCGCCTTCTCGTCCAACTCCCGCCAATGGTTGGCGTGCAGCATCAGCCAGCTGGCGATGCGCCGGCCCTTCAGGGCGGCCACCAACTCCGGCGTCACGCGGTCGGGGTCCACCACCGGCACGCGCGTGTGGAAGCGGACGACGCCGACATGGGGGATGGCGTCCAAGCGGGTGACGATGTCGGCCAGGCGGCGGGGCGACAGGATCAGCGGGTCGCCACCGGTCAGGATGACCTCCCACACCTCCTCGTGCTCAGCGATGTAGGCAATGGCGGCATCCAGCTCGGCGCCGTCCAGGGTCTCACTGCCCGGGCCCACCATCTCGCGGCGGAAGCAGAAGCGGCAATAGACCGGGCAGACGTTGACGGCCTTCAGCAGCACGCGGTCGTGATAGCGGTGGACGATGCCCTTGACCGGGCTGTGCGGCCCGTCGCCGATGGGGTCGCCCATCTCGCCGGGCGTGGTGGTCAGCTCATCGCCGCTGGGCACGAACTGGCGGGCCACGGGGTCGTTCGGGTCGGTGGGATCGATCAGCCCGGCCATCTGGTCGGTGACGGAGACGGCGAAGCTGGCCGCCACCTGTTCCAGCCGGGGCAGGGCGGCGGCATCGGCCAGGCCGGCGTCGACCAGGCCGGCGGCGGTGCGGATGGGCTGCGTGCGGTTGGCGGCCGGATGGATGGCAGGCTGGCGAACGGCGGTGCCCATGGGGCCTCCCCACAACTCGGCAAGACGGAAACGATGGAACAGGGGCCTAGATCGGCCGATGCGGCGCGCTCGTCAAGCCGCCCGCCCCGCATGGGCCCCCCGCATCGGCGTTGGCGGCGGGCCCGGGCTTGAGGCACACTGGCGACAATGAGGACGTATTCCTTGATAAATCACGGATAAATCAGGCGGATGGGGGCGGACATATGGGGACAGGGTGCATGGGGGCGAAACGGGCCGCGATGGCGGCGTTGCTGATGGGATGGATGATGACCGAGGTGACTGCCGCTGAGACGAAGACCGCCCCCTACGGCACCTGGGCCTCGCCCATCACGGCGGCGCGCCTGGCCGGCAGCGAGATCCGCCTGGGTGACCTGGTGGTGGACGGCGGCGTGCCCTACTGGCTGGAAAGCCGGCCGGCCGAGAAGGGGCGCTACGCCGTCGTCACCCCTGACGGCGCCGGCGGCATCCGCGAACTGACGGGGCCGGAGGTCAACGCCCGCACCCGCGTCCACGAATATGGCGGCGGCGCCCTGCTGGTGTCCGGCGGCCGGATGTACTTCAGCAACTTCAGCGACCAGCGCCTGTACACGGCACCGGTCGCCGGCGGCGCGGCGGCGGCGCTGACGCCCCCCGGCTATCGCTACGCCGACTGTGTCGCCGGCGCGCCCGGCCATCTCTATTGCGTGCGGGAAGACCACAGCGCGCCGGGGGAGGCCAAGAACGCCATCGTCTCCCTGGCGGTGGACCAGCCCCAGACGGCGGACCAGCCCGGCGACGCCGGCACCGTGCTGTTCGGCGACAGCGACTTCGTGGCCTATCCGCGCCCCAGCCCGGATGGCAGGCACCTGGCCTGGATCGCCTGGTCCCACCCCAACATGCCCTGGGACACCACCACGCTGTACGTCGCCACGGTCACGGCCGGCGGGCTGACGGACGTGACCGTGGTGGCCGGGGGCCATGATGAATCGGTGATGGAACCGCGCTGGGATGCCGACGGCACCCTCTACTTCCTCTCCGACCGGAGCGACTGGTGGAACCTTTATGCCTGGTCCAAGGGCATGGTCCGCCCGGTGACGCGCAAGGCGGCGGAGTTCGGCGGCCCCTTGTGGAACCTGGGCCAGTCCAACTACGCGCTGACCGGTGACGGGCACGCCATGGCCCGCTACGGCAGCGCCGGGGTGGACACGCTGGCGGTGGTGGACCTCAAGACCGGGGCGGTGCGCGACCTGTCCCTGCCCTTCGTCGCCTATGGCGGGGTGACGCTGGCCGGGACCCAGGCGGTGATGATGGCCTACGCCGCCGACCAGACGCCGGCGGTCATCAGCGTCGACCTTGCGACCGGCGCCCACACCGTGCTGCGCCGCCCGGCGCCGGAAAGCCTGGACGCCGGCCTGGTGTCGCGGGCCAAGCCCATCGAATTCCCCACCGCCGCCGGCCCGGACGGCCAGGCCCGCACGGCCCACGCCTTCTACTACGCCCCCACCAACCCCGGCTTTCGGGCGCCGGCGGGGGAGAAGCCGCCCCTGCTGGTCAAGGTGCACGGCGGCCCCACCAGCGCCAGCAAGCCGGCGCTGGACCTCAACATCCAATATTGGACCAGCCGCGGCTTCGCCGTGGTGGATGTGAACTATGGCGGCAGCACCGGCTATGGCCGCGCCTACCGCAACCGCCTGCGCGGCAATTGGGGCGTCACCGACGTGCAGGACGCCACGGCGGTGGTGGCCTACCTGGACCAGGCGGGCCTGGCCGACGCCAATCGGGCGGCCATCCGGGGCGGCAGCGCCGGCGGCTACACCACCCTGGCGGCACTGGCCTTCACCCCCGTGTTCAAGGCGGGCGCCAACTATTACGGCGTGTCGGACATGGAATCCCTGGCCAAGGACACCCACAAGTTCGAAAGCCGCTACCTCGACAGCCTGGTGGCCCCCTACCCGGCGGGCAAGGCCGTCTATGACGCCCGCAGCCCCCTGCACCACCTGGACGGCTTCTCCGCCCCGCTGATCACCTTCCAGGGGGCGGAGGACGCGGTGGTGCCCCCCGCCCAGTCGCGCAGCATCGTCGCCGCCCTGAAGGCCAAGGGCGTGCCCGTCGCCTACATCGAGTTCGAGGGCGAACAGCACGGCTTCCGCAAGGCCGACAGCATCATCCGCGCGCAGGAGGCGGAGCTGTACTTCTACGGCCGCATCTTCGGCTTCACGCCGGCGGACACGCTGCCGGCGGTGGCGATCGATAATCTGAAGTGAGGGGGGATACCCCTGTGAAGCGATAGGGGCGTTCCCTGGGGCATATGGGGAACTGCCCCACGCCCCGCCTTGCGCACCGGAGCTGGTACACGGATCCGGTCCACCATCAAGGTGGCGGGCATCTGCTTGGGCATTGATTTTACAAAGGCGGGGGAAATGGTGTCCCCGGCGGGATGGGTGCCGCACCTGGGGTCAACCCTATGAATCCAATAATATCATGACATTGGAATGGTGTTCCTGGTACACGCACCTGGTACACACCAGACTGAAACGCCCATGCCTGATAATCGCCACCTGATCCAGAAGCATCTTACCTGGTTCTTCCGCCTCCGCGTCCCCAACGATCTGCGTGCGGTCTATGGCAGCGCTGAGATTCATAAAAGCCTACAGACCCATTCCGTCATCCAGGCCCGCACGCAACGGGATGTCCTGCTTGGGCGCTACCGTCGTGAGTTCGAGGACCACCGGCGCGGCGCCAAGATGGAAGACTTGGTGTTGTCCAACGCCCTAATCGCCAAGCGAGAGATCGCCCAGGCCAGCCCCAGCCGGATTGCTGTGGACCTCGGTGATGAGCGGTTGACGGAGCGGGAGTTGGCCGCAGACCTGGCCCGGGAGACGGCGGCACGGGTCATCCCCCAGGTCATTGGCACGGATGATCCCGATGACCCCCGATATATGGAGCAATTCGAACTCTACCACCGGGTGGCTCACGGCACGTCTGATCCATTGGCGCCGCTGCTTGAACCCTGGCTCCGCGAGACCAAGGGGGCCGTGAAGACCATCGCGGAGAAGCGAAAGGTGGCCCAGGCGTTCCTTGACTGGATGGCGACACAACGCCTGGTCCTGATCGACGACATTCCCCGCCGGGTCGCCTCGCGCTATGTGCGGGAGGAAATCGCGGGGCGCGGTGTGAAGCCCGCGACGATCAATAAGGAGATATCGCACCTGTCTTCCTGGTGGCGTTGGCTGAAAAAGCGCGGCCATCTGGAGGACAGTGAGAACCCCTGGACGGACCAGGGCTATACCGTCAATCCGGATGCCGAAGGTGAGGATGAGGAAACCAACCACCGCGCTTGGACGACAGACGAACTGTGGACCCTGTTTAACGCCGATCCTGCGGCCTGTGGGGTGCGTCCGGCCACGCGGGCTACTCTCCTGCGGTTCGCCAAGGCAGCCCTCTACACGGGCGCCCGGCGGAGCGATTTGGCCGGTCTGAAGGTCGGCGATGTCGAGACCAAGGAGGATGGTGGCCTATGGCTGATAATCCGCCGGGGCAAAACCAAAGCGGCAGTCCGCAACATTCCCGTCCACAGCGCCATTGAGCCCCTTATACGGGAGATGATCCAAGATCGCCCGGCGGACGAGTGGCTGTTCACCGGCCCAGGGATCGTTGGAAAGACCACCCGGCGCCCGTGCCAACTACGTGGGCAAGCTGTGGCGGGACATGACCAGCGAACTAAAGTTGATGCCGGTCCTGCACGGTCTCCGCGCGACCTTCATTGAACACATGGAGGCCGTCGGGGTCCCTCTTAGCACCGTGAAACTTATCGTCGGGCATCGGCGCGGCGACATCACGTTCGGCCGCTACAGCAAGGGCCACCTGGTGGACCTGCGGACGGAGATCGAGAAGGTGCAGGTGGTGGGGGTGTTCAATTGACCAAGTATCGCAAGCCCATGACCAGCCTGGGGACTACACAGCTAGCGTCATAAACGGGCCAACCTACAGAAAATAGAACCGGTATTTCATGCGGTGTTCGGGTGACATCCCCCTGGGGGTCTTTTGAAAGATTTTCAGGTAGCCTGCGTGGCTCCACGAAGTCGAACAATAACAATGACAATAAACTCCGAAGTAGGTTTGAAAGGGTCTGTTTCCAGCCCCCCTGGGGGTACCACTCAAAATGTCGACGCAAACTCGACGACTTAGTCAGCAAATTACTGTCACTTTATGATTGCCAAATCCCCTTGATCGAGAAACCAAGGGTCGCTATATGCCTTTTGTCGGGCATAAAGGAAATGTCAGCACCTTTAAAAAGTGCTGTTGTGCAGGGAGAGATTAAATGGCAAGAACTATAAGCATATTTAATAATAAAGGTGGTGTCGGCAAAACAACGTACATGTTCCATGTTGCCCATCTGTTAGCCAGCACGTCACTGACTGTTCTCATGGTCGACTGTGATGGTCAGGCGAATCTAACGGCGCATACGTTAAGAAATGCTGCAATTAGGAAATCATGGTCACCTGATGGAAATAGTATATGGAAGAATATTGAACAAGTGGCAAAGGGGGTCGGTGACGTTGGACAAAGGTCTCCAATTCAATTTAATCCGAGATATCCGACTCTTTATATTGTTCCTGGTGACCTAAGGTTAACGGATTTTGAAGATAGACTTGGTGACACATGGAGTGCAGCAAAGGGCGGCAGTGAAGCGGCTGTGCGCGTTCAAAGTGCAATACATAGATATATTAAATGGGCTGCAAATAAAATCAAAGCAGACGTAGTTTTGGTGGACCTCGGTCCGAGCTTGGGTGCTATAAATAGGGCTGTATTAGCTTCGAGTGATTATTTTATAATACCAATGGCCCCAGATTTATTTTCCATTGAGGGGACAAGAAATTTAGGAGAAAAATTGGTGCTTTGGCACCGTGAATGGGCACAGTGTCATCAGGCGTGGAACGGTAATGACGTTGAGCTTCCTGACGGAACGCCAAAATTCCTTGGGTATGTGATTCAAAGTCACAATATTAGAAACAATTCTGAAAAAATGACTCGCGGATGGAATATGTTCGGCAGGATAATTGAGCAAAATGTCCAGTCAAATATTGTAGACAAATTAACAACGATAGATCAGGTTGTTGACTGGGCTGATGGCAGTTACAATCTTGGAATGATTCCAAACTTACATAGTCTTATACCATATTCTCAAGCGGCTAGAAAACCTGTATTCGATTGTTCTTATGGGGACGGACTTCAGGGCGCGCACGTTACTAGAGCCGCTGAATCACGTGATCATTTCTCTGGTATAGTCGATATTATTCGACAAACACTGGTGTGGTGATTTCTTTGACCGATACGGTCGCGGGATGAGGCACAAATCTGTGCCAATGAACCAAGCCCATGTGAGACGTCGCAGCGGTGACGTCGCGGTGTCTCACATGAATGGCATTGCCAATTCTGAGACAGTCGTGTAGACATCTCTTAGAACCTATTGAGACATGGGGCCTAGAGATGTTGATCGGTTACGCACGTACTTCGACCTTAGATCAGACCGCCGGGCTGGAAGCCCAGCAACGGGACCTGTCGGACGCAGGGTGCGAGCGCATGTTCGTGGAACAAGTGTCTTCGGTTGACCGGGATGCTCGTACACAGTTGGCCATGGCCCTGGATTGGGCACGGGACGGGGATATCCTGGTGGTCACGAAGCTGGACCGCTTGGCCCGTTCCGTGGCGCACCTCATGGAAATCGTGGACACCCTGACGCAGAAGGGGGCTGCGCTGCGGGTGCTGTCCATGGGCATAGACACCAGCACGGCCACCGGCAAGTTGATGCTGACCATCTTGGGGGGCGTCGCGGAGTTCGAACGATCCATCATGTTGGAACGTCAGCGCGAAGGCATCGCCAAGGCCAAGCAGGATGGCAAGTACAAGGGACGCAAGCCCACCGCCATGGCGAAGGCGGATGAAGTCCGTCATCTGAAGGCCCAGGGTATGGGCGGTAGCGATATCGCCAAGGCCCTTGGGATTAGCCGGGCAAGTGTCTACAGGGCTCTTGAAGAAGTCTGAAGCGGAATGACTTGTTGTGTCAGCGAAGTTCATGACACGAACAGCTAAGTCCTTGTTTTCCATGACACTTGGTGTGGCATTCAGGATCGCTATGCCAATGCATCAACTCCAAATACAGTACACGGATGAAAGGTCATTGTCATACCAATTCAAGTGATGGCTGGTATAACCGGCGAAAACCACCATCTAATATCTTAATAATATTTTGGATGCATATCGTTAGGTCATTGATATTACTGATAATTTGTATACCTTGCAGCACAAGGTGTGGCAAAAACCTGCCAAAAATGAGTCGTGGGATTACATGGGCTATTCTTCGATACTGGCACCGGGTCGGATGGGTGACTTCCGTTGGCCCAACACATCAACAGCTATCGGAGTAGTCGTGCATCAGCACAATCCACATTTCTCAACCAACCAGCTTCGTTCCGTGCGGGCTCCAGCCGATGTCTACAAGGGGCTGGCTGGGGGGCTGTTCAGGTCCGTATCGAATGCACCTCGCAAGATTACCGCTGTCACCTACCGCGACCTTATGGCCCGCAACTTCCCTGACCGCGAGTGGGTGATGGAACCATGGTTACGTCAGGGCGAATCCGTAATGATTTGGGCGGCGTCGGGTGTCGGCAAGACCATGCTGACGCTGACCCTGGCGATTGCCATGGCTGGTGGCGGTAGCTTCGCGGGATGGGCGGCAGGACGCCCCCGCAAGGTGCTGCTGGTCGATGGGGAGATGCATGTCCAGGACCTTCAGGAACGCTTGAAAACGCTTACCCGGGCGGTGTCCGGCATCGACCATGATGCCCTTGCGGACAACTTGAAGATCATCGCCCGGCAAGGCCAAGCCCCGGACAGCGGGCCCTTTTACGATATCAGTTGCCCAAACGGCCAAGCGCAACTTCTACGGCGTGTGGATCAAGAGGAAGCGGAAGTCGTCTTCCTGGATAACTACACGACCCTTAGCGACAGCTTGGCGGACGAGAACGACGCGGTGGCCTTCAAGCCCATCATGGGGCTTCTTCTGGGATTCAAGCAGCGCAACGTGTCGGTGATGCTGGTCCACCACGCGAGTAAAGGCGGGCAAGCCTACCGGGGATCAACAGCCCTGGAGACCACTTTTGAGGTCATCATAGGCTTGAAGCGTCCGGACGACGCCCGTCCCGGGAATGCCCATTTCCGATTGGAGTTCGGGAAGTTCCGCCAGAAGGGTGGTGCCAGCACGCAGTCACGCGTGTTCGCCCTTGCGGACGATCATTGGATTGTCAGCGAGGATGAGGATGACACCTTGACCCGCATCTTGGGGGCGCTCCGATCTTGCCGTTATGGAAGTCAGAAGGAAATCGCCGTCGCCTTGGCCATCGATCCGGCGACTGTCAGTCGGCAGTTGAAACGGGCCGTGCTGGATGGGTGCGTTACCCGCAGGGGCATCAAGGAGGCACTTGGGGAGGCGACCAGCGGTGATCCGCCGGGCCCCGAAGACGACTTCTGACCCAGCTTTTGGGCGACGGGGCGTTAGCCCTTCGTAGGGATCACGGTTGTACATTGTTATGACCATATAAGGCGTGCAACGTGCAAGAGCCCCGGTTTTCCTGGGTTTCCGGGGGCCGGGGCGGTTGCAGGGCAATGGTCGTTTTTCGTTGGGTCAGTGGCCTTCTTCCTGGCCATGCTCCCGAATTACATCCGCCATCAAAGATAAATCATCAGCAAGTTGGTCGGGTAACGGATTCAGATCCTCGAGAAGACCCCAGCTAAGAGCACGAATAGCTAGTTTCATAATAGCTTCGCGAACATAGGGGTCACTGTTCATTGCCCCGAGTTCAGCGGTCAGCGCTCTACAGCGATTCTCTACAACTACGTCAAGATCAGTCATTGATACCTCGCAAAATCGGATCTCCCGGTCTGTCCCGTCTGAGGGATAGCCGTCAGAACTATAGTAGCTCTAAGGTCTGTACATCCATAAGGTGCAGCTCGTTCTAAACGGCCCGATTCTCGAAGTCGCAGCTAGCTGGTACATAGTCTGGTACACAGACCTGGTACACGCGACGCCGTGGCCTGCCGCCTAAGTCATTGATTTATATACGCATATAGGGAATGGTGTCCCCGGCGGGATTCGAACCCACGGCCCCAGGATTAGGAATCCTGTGCTCTATCCTGCTGAGCTACGGAGACGCCGGGGCGGGTTATAGCAGGTTTGGGCGGCTTGCACAGCCCCGGGGCGTGCAAGGCATGGGTGCCGGCGGGCATGTCAGCCGACCAGCAGGCTCACGATAAGGACCTCATCCACCATGGGCTTGCCTACCGCCTCGTTCGCCACTTCCATGATGCGGCCCTTCAGGGCCTGGACGTCGGCGGTGGTCAGGGTGTTGCGGGCCAGGTGGTCGACGGTCAGGGCCTCGGTCAGCTCACCATTGATGCGGGGCCTGAGGTTGGTGACGGTGTCCACCTCCTCATTCAGGTGCTTGCTCATGCGCACCACCAGCATCACCTGCAGCCGGACGTAAGAGAAGCGGTCCCGCCCCGGCAGCAGCATGGGGCTCATCTTGATCTTGCGCAGGACCTCCGGGTCCTCCGACTTCTGGCCGCCACCCCCGCCTTCGCCGGCCAGCGCCGCGTGCGGCAGGGCCGTCATCGCCATCAGCGCCAGGAAAGCGCCACCCAGCAGACCCCGCAGCGCGCGGCGGCGGTCATGGGGTTGGCGTTGATCGTCGCGGCTCATTCCGGGGCGAAATCCTGTCGGCGGGGCAGAGTTCTGGGGAAACCCAGGGGTGAATTACTGGTCGGTAACGGAGAAGCATCAAAAACCGGGCGGGAAATTAAGTCTAACACGACTGTCCACGGGCGACGCGCGAGTCTTGTCCCACCTGGTATGCGGGGATACTACGGCGCCATCCTTAAAGCTTCCTTAGCGGACCCGCCTATACGAAAGACGTGGATTTTCTACCTTATCGCGGATGTGCCGGCTTGCGACTCGGGGAAATCGCCTCAAGGGGGAGAGGTTAAAAGTCAGGTTGACCTGACACCCGGAGTGAGTCATGTTTACCTGACAAAACGTCAGGAGAACACGACATCATGTCCAGTAATGACACCTTCGCCTTGGCCACGCGCGGTTATGCCATCGGCACCGCCGCCTCCATGACCCTCTATGTCCTTTCCATCATCGTCATCAGTTGGGGCGGCTTGGACCTCCAGGGGCCGCTGCTGTGGCTGGGCGCGCTGGTGCCCGGCGCCTGCATCGCCGCCCAGCTGTGGGTGACCCTGCGGATGATGCGCCAGGCGGATGAGTTCGTGCGTGCCCTGATGGCCAAGCGCTTCATCGTCGCCGCCACCCTGGCCTTCATCGTCGCCACCACTTGGGGTTTCCTGGAAACCTACGTGAGGCTGGCGCACATGCCCGGCTTCCTGGTCTATCCCGCCTTCTGGGCCGCCTTCGGCCTCGTCACGCCCTTCATCCGGACCAGCCACTGATGCGCAACACGCTGAAAGTGCTGCGGGCCGAGCGGGGCTGGACGCAGGGCGACCTGGGGGAGCGGCTGGGCGTCTCCCGCCAGGCGGTCAACGCCCTGGAGACGGGGAAGCACGACCCGTCGCTGGACCTGGCCTACCGCATCGCCGTGCTGTTCGACCTGCCGGTGGAGGCCATCTTCCACAACCCGCACCGGCCGGCGGCCCAAACGTGATGCCGGCGAGGCCCCGATCGGGCCGCCGCCCGTCTGACGGAATTACTCGAAGAGCCCCGCCTGATAGTCACGGATGGCGGCGATGATCTCCTCCCGCGTGTTCATGACGAAGGGGCCGTGGGCCACCACCGGTTCGGCGATGGGCTCGCCATGGCCGAACAGCAGGACGGCGTCCTCCTGCGCCGTGATCTCCACCCTGTCGCCCTCCAGGCTCAGTTCGACCAGGTGGTGGGCCGGGGCCGCGCCGCCGCCCACGGTGACGGCGCCGCGCACGACGTAGAGGAAGACGTTCCGCCCGTCCGTCCCCTCGAACCGCACCGTGCCGCCGGCCGACAGGCTGACCGTGCTCATGAACACCCCGGTCAGGGAGGGGATGGGGCCGGTCACGCCGCCCCAGCTTCCGGCGATGAGGTTGACGGTGCCCCGCCCGTCATCGGTGGGCAGGGCGGGGATGGCGTCGCGCTGCAGGCCGGTATAGCCGGGCTCCGCGAACTTCAGCCGGGCCGGCAGGTTCACCCACAGCTGCAGGATCTCCAGCGGGCCGCCCTGGCGGCGGAAGTCGGCCGGCGACAGCTCCGAATGCACCACGCCTCGCCCGGCCGTCATCCACTGCACCCCACCGGCCTTGATGACGCTTTCATGGCCGGCGCTGTCGGCGTGCGTCAGCTCCCCGTCCAGGATGAAGGTCACCGTCTCGAACCCGCGATGGGGGTGGGGGCCGAAGGGCAGGCCCTGGTTGCGCGGCGGATAGACCTGGGGCCCGTGGTGGTTCAGGAACAGGAAGGGGCTCAGCTGCGGCACGGCGGGGCCGGGCAGGGGGCGGCGGGTCACCAGGTCGGCGATGTCGTCGCGATAGGCCGCGTGCAGGCGCGTCAGGGTCTTCAGGCGGGGCATGGCAGCCGGCTCATGGGTCATGGGCGATCCTCATCGGGCGCCCGCGATGGCGCCGCGTCCCTACACTTAAGACCTTGGCGGTCCCGGCGATAGGCGGCGTTGCCGGCACGCACCGTTGCCGCTGGGGAACAATCGCGGCTGTGGCACCGGGCTTTTCGGGTTGACCCTGGGACGTGCTTCACGGATGGTACCGCTATCATATGATTTATAAGAACCTCGCTTCATAAGAATTTCAGGGGGAGTCACCATGAAGATGCGCGGGCGGCCCGTAATGGGCGCCATCCGGTTCGGCACGGCCATAGCTGTGGTAATGGGCGCCATGGCGCTGGCGGCCCCGGTGTCGGCGCGGGCCGATGCCGTGAAGTCCCCCGTGGTGGTGGACCAGTCCAACAAGGTCCAGGAGCAGACCCTGGTGCTGGAGCCCTACGGCCCCAACATCATCCGCGTCACCCTCAGCCTGAAGAAGGCCGCGGCCCTGGCCGGTCCCGGCTACGGTATCATCCCCGGCGCCAACGCCGCCGGCTGGACGCAGGGCCAGGACGCGCGCGGCGACACCGTGCTGGCCTCCGGCCAGATGTCGGCCACCATCGTCGGCTGGCACCCGCCGCCGCACACCGTGGCGCCGCAGCAGACGGCCGTGGACATCAGCCGCTATTTCGGCGGCACGACCAACGGCGCCCACATCACCTTCAAGGATGCTTCGGGCAAGACCATCCTGGACTTCACCGGCTGGTCCATGGGCACGCCCAACTTCAAGGACGGCAACAGCCAGCTGCTGCACGACCGCCGGCCCACGGACGACCCGTTCTATACCGTGAACGGCGTCTTCGCCTCCCCGGCGGATGAGCACTATTACGGCCTGGGCCAGAACCAGGAGGGATTCCTGGACCATCGCGGTCATGTGGTGCGCTGCTGGAACGACTATAATGCGCCGGGCGGGCAGAGCACCTGCGTGCCCTTCATGATCACCAACTACGGCTACGGCATCCTGTGGGACAACCCGTCGAAGACGACCATCGAGCCGGGCTTCAACGAGGTCACCCGCTGGACGTCGGAGGTGGGCGACCGCGTCTCCTTCTTCGTCATCGCGGGCAAGACCGCCGATGAAATCTATGCCGGTTACCGCCAGTTGACCGGCGCCACACCCATGCTGCCCAAGTCGGCCTACGGCTACATCCAGTCCAAACAGCGCTACCGCTCGCAGCAGGAGGTGCTGGACGTGGCCAAGGGCTATCGTGAGCGGCACATCCCGGCCGACGTGCTGGTGGTGGACTGGTTCTACTACACCATCATGGGCCAGTTCGATTTCGTGCCGGAGCTGTGGCCGAACCCGAAGGCGATGAACAAGCAGCTGCACGACATGGGCTTCGAGACCATGATCAGCGTGTGGCCGCGCTTCACGTCCGACGGCCGCTACTATGACCTGCTGAAAAAGAACGGCTGGTTCCTGAGCCAGGCGGACGGCACGCCCACCAACGGCCTGCCCTATGACAAGGCGGGGTCGGACATCGACACCACCAACCCCGACGCCGCCAAGTGGTACTGGAACACCATCCGCGACAACATCCTGAGCCAAGGCTTCGACAGCCTGTGGTCGGACGAGACGGAGCCGGATTTGCCACCCAACGGCAGCTACTACCACATCGGGCCGGGCACGAAGTACTTCAACGTCTACCCGCTGTTCCACACCAGCGCGCTGTATGACGGCTTCCGCCGCGACTTCAAGGACAAGCGCACCGTCATCCTGTCGCGCGACGCCTATCTGGGCGTGCAGCGCAACGGCGCCATCGTCTGGTCGTCCGACATCACCCCCACCTGGGACGCCTTCAAGCGCCAGGTGCCCACCGGCCTGGACTTCGCCGCGTCTGGCATCACCTACTGGAGCAACGACACCGGCGGCTGGCAATACCTGCCGGAGGAGCACACGCCGGCCAAGGCGCCGCTGCTGGACCCCACGCCGGCGCGCGCCGTTGTCGGCGGCTATGACGACTATCCCGAGCTGTACACCCGCTGGTTCCAGTACGCGACCTTCCTGCCGGTGCTGCGCACCCACGGCAGCCGCCCGGCCAACGAGATCTGGTCCTACGGTCCGGACGCCCAGGCCATCCTGGAGAAGTACGTGAAGCTGCGCTATCAGCTGATCCCGTACATCTATTCCCTGGGCTACAAGACCTACCAGACGGGGGCCCCCTTCCTGCGGGCCCTGCCGCTGGACTTCCCCGACGACCCGGCCGTGACCGACATGCGGGATGAGTACATGTTCGGTCCGGCCCTGCTGGTGGCCCCGGTGACGGAGCAGGGGGCGACCACCAAGCAGGTCTACCTGCCGGCCGGTAGCGACTGGTACGACTTCTGGACGGACAAGCGCTACAGCGGCGGCCAGACGGTGACGGTGGCCGCACCCATCGACCGCATCCCGGTGTTCGTCAAGGCGGGCTCCATCCTGCCGCTGGGCTCCCCCATCGAGAATACGCACCAGAAGCAGACCATATCCCGGGTGAAGGTCTATCCCGGTGCCGACGGCCGCTTCACCCTGTTCCAGGACGACGGCTTCACCTACGCCTATGAGCAGGGCGGCGGCAGCGTCACCCAGCTGACCTGGACCGAGGCCAACCGCAGCTTCGGCCACACCGGCGCCAAGGGCTGGAGCGAGCCCGACGCCAAGGTTGTGGAGGTGGTGCAGGCCAAGTAAGGGGCGGTGGAGGAGAGGGCGGGGACCGGTGACGGCCCGCCCCTTTTCTTCCGGTTGTGACACCCGTCGTTGAAGTACTGGCGGATTGACGGTTCAATTCCCGCCGGTGCTACCCGGAGGGCTCCCCATGACCGACCTGTCCGCATTTCCCATCACCCGCCGCTGGCCGGCCCAGCATCCCGACCGCATCCAGCTCTATGGGCTGCCCACGCCCAATGGCGTGAAGGTCTCCATCATGCTGGAGGAAACCGGCCTGGCCTATGAGCCGCATCTCGTCAACATCATGCAAAACGAGAGCTGGACGCCGGAGTTCCTGTCGCTCAACCCCAATGGCAAGATCCCGGCCATCATCGACCCCAACGGGCCGGAAGGTGCCCCCATCGCCCTGTTCGAATCGGGCGCCATCCTGGTCTACCTGGCGGAGAAGACGGGTAAGTTCATCCCGGCCGGCGCCACCGCCCGCTATGAGACCCTGCAATGGGTCTTCTTTCAGATGGCGGCCATCGGCCCCATGTTCGGCCAGGTGGGATTCTTCCACAAATTCGCCGGCAAGGATTACGAGGACAAGCGCCCGCTGAAGCGCTACGCCGATGAATCCAAGCGCCTGCTGGGCGTGCTGGAGGGGCGTCTGGCCGACCGGCCCTGGATCATGGGCGCGGACTACACCATCGCCGACATCGCCATGCTGGGCTGGGTGCGCGGCCTGGTGGGCTTCTACGGCGCCGGTGACCTGGTGGACTACGCCAGCCTGACCCACGTGCCCGCCTGGCTGGACCGCGGCCTGGCGCGGCCGGCGGTGCAGCGTGGCCTCGACATCCCCAAGCGACCTGTTTGAGTTCCCTCAGGCGCCGGGCGCGGCCATCCGGCCGCTTGGCTTCCTCCCTTTCCAGTCCGCTCCGCTCCTCGGAAAGGTCCGGCGGCCGCGGTCTAAGCAGACTTTCCGAACTCCGCCCACACATGTGCGGGCTCGGAAATCTGCTGAACCATA
The DNA here is from genome assembly GCF_000333275.1 of Azospirillum sp. B4. GTDB lineage: Bacteria > Pseudomonadota > Alphaproteobacteria > Azospirillales > Azospirillaceae > Nitrospirillum. The sequence goes on from NZ_BACU01000485.1 coordinate 41,264, forward strand.
GAGTCGGCAGGTTTCTCCAGGCCGGGCCATGTGTGGCCCGATCTGGAGGAACCTGCTTAGGGCATGAGAAATTCATGCCGCTAAATCATTTCCGCCTTCAGCATCGCCCGCCAGTGGGCGGCGCGGTCCTTCAGTTGGGCGCGGGCCAGGTAGGCGCTCTCCTCCGGCTCCAGCCGCTCCAGCACCTCGAAGGTGAAGGCGTCCGCGCCGTGGGTGGTCCAGGCGGCCTGCAGGCCCCGGTGGGTGTGGCCGCCGTGGCGCAGGCTGAACCATAGCCGGTTCTGGATGGTGTCCAGCGTCGGCGTGGGGCCGACCCAGACGGTGCCGGGCAACGCCGCGCAGCGCAGGGCGTAGATGCCGGGCTCCCCCTCCCGCTTCTTGTAGTCGGCGATGGCGGCCTTCCTGTCCTGGCCCTGCATGATGTGATCCTATTTCACCCGGGTGATATTGCTGCCCGCATATAATACCCGGGTGAAATTAGGTCAAGGCCGCGATGCCGGCTGGGCAGCGGGCAGATGACATTCTTTCAATCGCGCCTGCGGTGGCGCGGGGGCATCTTGGTCGCAGGCCCCTGACTTTCGCCGGGGCCGTCCCATATCAGGCATCTGCCTTCCCCCGGGCGCCGGCCCTGACCGCTACCGGGATGGCCGGCGTGCCCCAGCAGAAGAGGGTTTCCCCAATGTCGACTTCCCCCGCCCCCCACAGCCCCACGGCGCTCATCATCGGCGCCTCCCGCGGCCTGGGCCTGGCGCTGGCCCAGGAGTATCTGGCGCGCGGCTGGCAGGTCATCGGCACCGTCAGGCCCGACGCCCGGCCCGGTCCCCTGCACCAGGCGGCCGAAGCGTCCCAGGGCCGCCTGACGGTGGAGACGGTGGACATCGTCCACGCCGAACAGATCGCGGCCCTGCGTCAGCGCCTGGAGGGCCGCCGCATCGACGTGCTGTTCGTCAACGCCGGCGTCACCAACGATCCGCAGGAGACCGTCGGCCAGGTGTCAACCGAGGAGTTCACCCGGGTGATGGTGACCAACGCCCTGTCGCCCATGCGCTGTGTCGAGGCGCTGGACGATCTGGTGACGCCCAAGGGCACCATCGCCGTCATGTCGTCCGGCCTGGCCAGCATCACCAACAACATCAGCGGCGGGTGGGAGGTCTATCGCGCCAGCAAGGCGGCGGTGAACACGCTGATGCGCTCCTACGCCGCGCGCCAGCCGGCCCATGGCCGCACCCTGCTGGTGATCGCCCCCGGCTGGGTCCGCACCGACATGGGGGGGCCGCAAGCCATGCTGGATATCTCGGAGAGCATTCCGCGCGTGGTCGACGTGGTGACCGCCCAGGCCGGCAAGCCCGGCCTGCAATACCTGGACTACCAGGGCCAGACGGTCGCCTGGTGAGCGTGGAGGAGCATCAGGGCATGAGCAAGATCGCATTCCTGGGCCTGGGGGCCATGGGCGCCCGCATGGCCGCGAACCTGGTCAAGGCGGGGCACGCCGTCACGGTGTGGAACCGCTCCCCAGGCCCCGTGGCGGGTCTGACGGACCAGGGCGCCACCGCCGCCGCCACCCCGCGCGCGGCGGCGGTCGGGGCGGATATCGTCATCGCCATGGTGGCGGACGACACGGCGTCCCGGGCGGTCTGGCTGGACGGGCGGACGGGCGCCTTGGCGGGCTTGGCCCCCGGCGCGCTGGCCATCGAATGCAGCACCGTCTCCCCCGCGTGGGTGGCGGAGCTGGCGGCGGCGGTGGCGGCCACGGGCGCCGCCTTCCTGGAGGCGCCGGTGGTGGGTTCCCTGCCCCAGGCGCAGGACGGCAAGCTGATCGTCCTGGCGGGGGGCGAGGCGGCGGCTTATGACCAGGCCCAGCATGCGTTGGCGCCCCTGGCCGCCGCCGTCCACCACGTCGGCCCGGTGGGGCGGGGTGCGGTGCTGAAGCTGGCGGTGAACAGCCTGCTGGGCATCCAGCTGGCCGCCTGGGCGGAGATGATGGGCTTCCTGGGCAAGGCGGGGTTCGATGGCGCGTCCGTCCTCGACATCCTGACGACCTTGCCGATCGCCAGCCCGGCGGCCGCCAACTACGCCCGCATGATGCAGGCCGGCGATTTCGCCGTGCGCTTCCCCGTGGACCTGATGACCAAGGACTTCCGTTACGCCACCGCCGGCGCGGACGCGGTGAAGGCCGACACCCCCCTGGCGGATGCGACCCTGCGGGTGCTGGAAGACGCGCGCGAGGCCGGCCATGGCGCCGAGAACATCTCCGCCCTCATCCGCCTGTATGGCGGGCATTGATGCCCTCAGTCGCCGGGCGCCAGCATCCGCTGGCCCCTATGCGTGTCTTGGGGCTTCCTCGCTGCGCCCTGCGGTGCTCGCTCCGGCGGATGCAGTCGCATCCTACAGCGGCACGAGTCATAACCTCGTGCCGCTGGTCTTAGGTTCGGTCTTTGATTTGAAAGTCTCCCCGGCGGCTGTCCTTCCCAGGACTCCGCCGGGGCACTTTTTTGGGGAATTTCAAGTCCGATTCTCTGCCGCCTGTGCTGTGGTGGCGGCTTGAACTGTCGCTTGCGCAAAGCGCGTCGACTCCATATCTATTGATTTCACAACGCCTGGCCGTGCATTGATAAGATTGTCCGACCGAGCGTTCCGTTTCCCTGATATCCCTTGGGGGAACCGGTTCCCGTAGGTGCCCTTTGACCGCGACCCCAGATCACAGCGTTCTTGATGGCAAACGCGTCCTGCTGGTCATTTCCGGCGGCATCGCGGCCTACAAGTGCCTGGAACTGATCCGCCGCCTGAAGGAGCGGGGCGTGCGCGTCCGCGCCGTGCTGACGCAGGCGGCGACGCAGTTCGTGACGCCGCTGTCGGTGGCGGCCCTGTCGGAGGAGAAGGTCTACACCGACCTGTTCTCCCTGACCGACGAATCGGAGATGGGGCACATCCGCCTGTCGCGGGAGGCCGACCTGGTGGTGGTGGCGCCGGCCAGCGCCGACATCCTGGCGCGCATGGCGGCCGGCATGGCCAACGACTTGGGCACCACCGCCTTGCTGGCCACCGACAAGCCGGTGATGGTGGTGCCGGCCATGAACGTGATGATGTGGACCAACCCCGCCACACAGGCCAACGTCCGCACCCTGGAAGGGCGCGGCATCCGCCGCCTGGGCCCCGCCGCCGGCGACATGGCCTGTGGCGAGGTGGGCTCCGGCCGGATGGTGGAGCCGATGGAGATCGTGGCGGGCATCGCCGCCTTCTTCGCGGAGCAGGCGGGGCCGAGGCCGCCCATTCACAAGCCGCTGGCCGGCCGCCGCGCGGTGGTGACCAGCGGTCCTACCCATGAACCCATCGATCCCGTGCGCTACATCGCCAACCGCTCCTCCGGCAAGCAGGGCCACGCCGTGGCGGCGGCCCTGGCGGCGCTGGGTGCCGAGGTGACCCTGGTCAGCGGCCCCGTCACCCTGGCCGACCCGCGCGGCGTGCGCGTGGTGCGGGTGGAGACGGCGGCCCAGATGCTGGCCGCCAGCCAGGCTGCTTTACCGGCCGACATCGCCGTCTGCGCCGCCGCGGTGGCGGACTGGCGGGTGGTCGCGGCCGCCGGCGACAAGGTGAAGAAGGGCCCCGATGGTCCGCCCACCCTGACGCTGGCCGAGAACCCGGACATCCTGGCCACCCTGTCCCAGCCCGGCCCCCAGCGTCCCCGGCTGGTGGTGGGCTTCGCCGCCGAGACGCGCGACGTGCTGGCCTACGCCGCCGCCAAGCTGGCCCGGAAAGGCTGCGACTGGATCGTGGCCAACGACGTGGCCACGGGCACCGGCACCTTCGGCGGCGACGACAACCAGGTGCATCTACTGCGCCAGGGGACGGAGCCCGAGGCCTGGCCGCGCCTGTTCAAGACCGACGGGGCGATACGCCTGGCCCAGGCCATCGCCGACACCTTCACCACCAGCAACAGTCCGGAACCCGTTTGATGATCGAACCCGTCACCGTCGCCGTCACCCGTTTGCCCCATGGCCAGGATCTGGACTTGCCCGCCTATGCCACCGCCCAGGCCGCCGGCTTGGACTTGCACGCCGCCGTGTCGGCCCCGGTGGTGATCCCGCCCCTGGGCCGCGCCCTGGTGCCCACGGGCCTGGCCATCGCCCTGCCCGTCGGTTTCGAGGCGCAGGTGCGCCCGCGGTCCGGCCTGGCGCTCAAGAACGGCGTGACGGTGCTGAACGCGCCGGGCACGGTGGATGCCGATTACCGGGGCGAGGTGGGGGTCATCCTGGTGAACCTGGGCGACCAGCCCTTCACCATCGAACGCGGCATGCGCATCGCCCAGATGGTGATCGCCCGCCACGAGCGCGCCCGGTGGAACGAGGTCGCCAGCCTGGATGAGACCGCCCGGGGCGCCGGCGGTTTCGGGTCCACCGGCGTCACGGCCACGAAGGCGGTCTAATAAGAAATGGGGGAAGGGATGCTGCGGATTTCCAAGAAGCTGATGTTCGCCATCGAGGTGGTGCTGGACATCGCCTACAATGCCGGATCGGAGCCCGTGCAGTCGGGCGAGATCACGGCGCGCCAGGGCATCCCCAAGCGCTATCTGGAACAGGTGCTGCAGGCCCTGGTGCGGGCGGGCATCCTGGCCGGTGTGCGCGGCCCCCGGGGCGGCTACCGCCTGGCGCGCGAACGCCGCCGCATCACCGTGGGCGAGATCGTGCGCATCGTCCGCGCCCTGGAACAGGCCACCGACCCCATCGAGGACGCGGTGGGGGCGGAATTGGGGCGCCAGGTCGTCCGCCCGCTGTGGGCGGAACTGCAGGACGACTGCATGCGCCGCCTGGACCAGACCACCATTGAGGATCTGTGCCTGCGCGCCCACCGTGCCGGCATCGAAAGCGAAGCGACCCACAAGCTGGACTTCAGCATCTAACGGAACGGAACCCCACCATGGCTGACACCACCGCCTCCGCCGCTTTCCGCGGCCGTGTCTATGACAGCATCCTGGAAACCGTCGGCGCCACCCCGCTGGTGCGCCTGAAGCGCCTGGCCGAGGCCCACGGCGTGAAGGCCGACATCATCGGCAAGTGCGAGTTCTTCAATCCGCTGTCCAGCGTGAAGGATCGCATCGGCCTGGCGATGATCGAAGCGGCCGAGGCCGACGGCCGCATCTCCCCCGACCGCACCCTGCTGATCGAGCCGACCTCCGGCAACACCGGCATCGCCCTGGCCTTCGTGGCCGCGGCCAAGGGTTACCGCCTGATCCTCACCATGCCGGAAAGCATGTCGGTGGAACGCCGCCGCATGCTGAAGCTGCTGGGCGCCGAGATCGTGCTGACCCCGCCGGCCCAGGGCATGAAGGGTGCCATCGCCAAGGCGGAGGAGTTGGCGGCCGAGGCCGGCGACGCCTACATTCTGCAGCAGTTCAAGAATCCCGCGAACCCGGAAATCCATCGCCGCACCACGGCCGAGGAAATCTGGACCGACACCGCCGGCGGCGTTGATTTCCTGATCTCCGGCGTGGGCACCGGCGGCACGCTGACCGGTGTGGCCAGCGTGATCAAGGAGCGCAAGCCCAGCTTCAAGGCGGTGGCGGTGGAGCCGGAGGACAGCCCCGTCCTGTCCGGCGGCCTGCCCGGCCCCCACAAGATCCAGGGCATCGGCGCCGGCTTCGTGCCCGACATCCTGGATACCCACCTGATCGACGAGGTGCTGCGCATCTCCAACCAGCGCGCCTTCGAGACGGCGCGCCAGGTGGCCAAGCTGGAAGGCGTCGCCGTGGGCATCAGCTCCGGCGCAGCGCTGGCCGCAGCATTGGAACTGGGTGCCCGCCCGGGCAACGAGGGCAAGCAGATCGTCGTGATCCTGCCCAGCTTCGCCGAACGCTACCTGTCCACCGGCCTGTTCGACGGCCTGGATTGAGGGGCCTGGATTGAGGATCAAGCGGGCCGGTCACAGCGCCGGCCCCCTTGCCTTCGCTACGGTCATTTCTCATTTCACCTAGGCCGCGACTGCGGCCGCCGGAGCTTTCCGGGGAGCGGCAGCGGACCGGAAAGCGAGGATAAGCCAAGGGGCGGATGCCCCGCCGGCGTTTGAGGCCACTCAAGACTCCGCACATGGATTTTAATAACTCACAGATCGAGCGCTATTCCCGCCACATCATCCTGAGGGAAGTGGGGGGTGAGGGGCAGGCGCGGCTGTTGGGCGCCTCGGTCCTGGTGGTGGGGGCCGGCGGCCTGGGGGCGCCCCTGCTGCTGTACCTGGCCGCCGCCGGGGTGGGGCGCATCGGCATCGTCGATGACGACACGGTCGAGCTGTCCAACCTGCAGCGCCAGGTGGTACACGACATGACCTCGCTGGGCGTGCCCAAGGTCGACAGCGCCGCCGCCCGTATGCGCGCCATCAACCCCGACGTGGTGGTGGAGGCGCACCGCACCCGCCTGGGGCCGGGCAACGTCCGCGACCTGGTGCGCGCCTACGATATCGTGGCCGACGGGTCGGACAACTTCGCCACCCGCTTCCTGCTGAACGACGCCTGCTATTTCGAGCGCCGCACCCTGGTGTCGGCCGCCATGCTGCGCTTCGACGGGCAGATTTCCACGTTTAAAGCTTATTTGGGCAAGGCCCATGAGGGCCATCCCCATCCGTGCTACCGTTGCGTCTTTCCCGAACCGCCACCGCCGGGGCTGGTGCCGTCCTGCTCCGAGGCGGGGGTGCTGGGCGCCCTGGCGGGCACCATTGGGTCATTGCAGGCGCTGGAGGTGCTGAAGGAACTGCTGGGCATCGGCGACAGCCTGTCCGGCCGCCTGATGCTGTACGACGCCCTGGGGGCGTCCTTCCGCACCGTGCGGGTCAAGCCCGACCCGGACTGCCCCCTGTGCGGCGGCCATCCGACGATCACCGGCCTGCCGGGAGAGGATGGCCATGGGCACTGATCAGCCCGGCCTCTCCATCGTGCTGCAATCCGGCGGTTTCGACCGGGTGCACTACGCCCTGGTCCTGGCCACGGCCGCCGCCGCCATCGGCCGGCCCACCCTGCTGTTCGTCACCGGCGGCGCCCTGCCCTTCCTGCTGGCGGGCGATGGCTGGACGGGCCTGGGCGCGGCCGATGACGGATCGTCCCCGGCGGATCGGGAGCGGCAGTACGCCGCCGGCAACATCGCCACCCTGGCGGAATTGGCCGAGTCGCTGACGCCCTTGGGCGTGCGCGTCATCGCCTGCGAGATGGGCTGGCGCGTCCTGGGCCTGGATAGGCCCGCCTTGCGCGATGACGTGACGGTGGAAACGGCCGGCGTGGTCACGCTGTTGCAGGCCACCCCCCCGGGCGCCCATCTTATCCACCTGTGACCCCATCCCCCTGAAAGCGCCTCCCCATGCCTGAATTGCCCGAGGTCGAAACCGTGGCCCGGGGCCTGGCCCTGAAGATGGAGGGCCGCACCCTGGTGCGCGTGGCCCAGCACCGTCCCAACCTGCGCACGCCGTTCCCGGCGGGCTTCGTCCAGCGCCTGACCGGGCGCCGCGTGGCCGGCATCGGCCGCCGGGCCAAGTACGTGCTGGTCCGGCTGGATAACGACGACACGCTGCTGATCCACCTGGGCATGTCCGGCAGCATGGTGGTCAGCCGGGGGCCGGCCGGCGCGCCCGGCGCCCACGATCACGTGGTCATGGAAACCGACGATGGCGCCGTCGTCACCTTCAACGATCCCCGCCGTTTCGGCCTCATGGATTTGATCGCGGATGGGCAGGTGGACAGCCACCCCCTGCTGGCCAAGCTTGGGCCGGAGCCTTTGGGCAATGAATTCGATGCCGATACCCTCTCGGCCCGGCTGGCCGGCAAGATGACGCCCATCAAGGCGGCGCTGCTGGACCAGCGGGTGGTCGCCGGCCTGGGCAACATCTACGTCTGCGAGGCGCTGTTCCGGTCCGGCATCAGCCCGGAGCGGTCGGCGGCCAGCGTGGCGGGCAGGGACGCCCAGCGCCTGGTGCCTGCCATCCGGGATGTCCTGACCGAGGCCATCGCCGCCGGCGGCAGCTCGCTGCGCGACTATGTCCAGTCGGATGGCGAACTGGGCTATTTCCAGCACTCCTTCGCCGTCTATGGACGGGAGGGGGAAGGGTGCCCCGGTTGCGACTGCGACATCAATCGCACTGGGGGGGTGCGGCGGCTGGTGCAGGCCGGCCGATCCAGCTTCTTTTGCGCGCGGCGCCAGCGCTGACGCATGCGGCCTTGGGCGTTGCCCGACCCTGCTGGCTCAGGCACCCTAAGGGCTGCCGACCGCCCGCGTTATCCCGGAAGACTGAATGCGCTTCGCCCTCTCCGCCGCCTTCTCCGCCCTTCTGCTGCTGGCGGCCGGCCCAGGCCGGGCGGGGCCGGCGGAACCGGGCTTCGTGCCGGGGGTGGAGGACTTGCCCCTGATGCCGGGACTGACGGCGCCGGCCAGCGCCGCCGTCGTCTTCGACCAGCCGGGGGGCCGCATCGTCGAATCGGCGGCCCAGGGCGATGTCGGCACCGACGCCATCGTCGCCTTCTACACCCAGACCCTGCCCCAACTGGGCTGGCGGCCGGCCGGCACGGGGCGCTGGGCGCGGGAAGGCGAGCGGCTGGAGATCACGGCGACTCGGGACGGCGCCGGCCGGCAGGCGGAAACCATGGTGCGCTTCGTCCTGCGCCCGCAGTGAGTCATCACCAAAGATGACCCCCTAGGGGCGGTAGAGCATTCAAGTAAAACCCCATCATCTTGGGGGAAATCGACAGAATCGCCGGTGTTCGGCTTTAGACTCGTTGAATCCGGGGGACGGGGATGCCCAAAGCAGGGACGTGCCCGCCGGATTTTGGTCTAGTCTGGCCCGGTTTTTAGGGCCGTGCCGCTTGACGGTTTCGTGGGGAGGGGGTATAAGCCCGGCCTTCCACGGCAAGGGTCGTGTTCGAAAAGGGTTTGTCATGGCTAATCATAAGTCCGCTGAAAAGCGTATCCGTCAGACGGAAGTCCGTACCGAAGTCAACCGGGCCCGTGTGTCCCGTATCCGCACCTTCGTGAAGAAGGTTGAGCTGGCCCTGGAAGCCGGCGATAAGACCGCCGCCGCCGAGGCGTTCAAGCTGGCCCAGCCGGAAATGATGCGGGGCGTCTCCAAGGGCGTGCTGCACCGGAACACCGTGTCGCGTAAGCTCTCCCGCCTGTCCATCCGCATCAACGCTCTGGGCTGATACGCTGGCCGCCGTCGCCTTGGCGCGGGCCTTCAGCCCAGACGTCGAGGCGGTGGTTCCGCTCTTGCCCCGTGGAAATGTGCGAGGGCCGCGTCCTGCCGGAATCGGCGGGGGCGCGGCCCTTTCATTTCCGGTGCCCCGTTACTGCGTTCACATCCACCTATTCTTACAGAATAGTCCGAAGGGTGGGCGCCAGAGGGGGTGGGTGAGTATCATTCGGTCTTTTTCGTTTGTTCCCTTTTCGAGCCTATTGCGAGTCCCGGACGGCCCGACTAGCATCAGCCGATGTGCGGGGTCGTTCTCCACGATGAAGTAATCAAGCGGCGGGAACGCCTGCGCAAACCGATGGCAGATGAATATTGATGTCGACGCTTGGCGCTCTACGTCATTCTGGCACCGGTAGATTTCTGAATCTTTGAAGAAGATCATGTATCTGCGGGAGATTCTTTAAAATGAGTCCCGTAAGATGCGCGGTTTTGTTTGCGCGTTAGAGTTTTGGTCTGCCTGTTATTTCAGCGGAATGGTGCCGTGCGGGGCAGGGGTGATGCCCCGGAAGCCCGGCGCCGGTCACATTCCGGTGGGAGGAAAGGCGGTCACGGAACCGGCCGGGACAGGGCCGACGACAGGGGCTGGCGAAGCGGGGTTGGGGCGGTGTCGATAAGGAACGGACCCGGTGGGGTTCCGGTCTTGGTCACCGTCATGCCGGCTGTGTCCGGCCCATCCCCGTCTCACGCGGCCCCGGGCTGTCGCCCGAACCTCCGGCCCACAGGCTGTCGCCTGGGGGTGAACGGGGCGTCCCGCCATAAAGGTTCCGGTCCGATTTGATCCGGCTGTCAGGCCGGCTGTCGTTGGCCGGTCATGTCGTCGAGGTTGATAGTCCGGGTCCGGAAGGCGTTGGGGCAGGAGCGAAGCGGGAATGTCGGTTCAGGCATCTCTGGATCAGCAGTGGGCGCGTGTCAGCGGGCGCCTGAAGGACGAGGTGGGTGAAACCGCGTATCGCAGCTGGCTGAAGCCGCTGACCGTCGAGGACTTCATCGGCGGGCAGGTGCGCATCGTCGTGCCCACGCGCTTCATGCGCGATTGGATCCGCACCCATTACGCCGACCGCATCCGTGCCCTGTGGACGGGGGAGAACCCTGGCGTCCAGTCCGTGGAAATCGTCGTGGCCCCGCCGCGGGGCGATGCCGGCCCGCTCGGCAACACGCTGGGGGCCGGCCTGAACGGCGCCGCACGCGCCGCCGCCAGCACCGCCATGGATGCCGCCGCCCTATCGGAAACCGGCGCGGATCGCCTGCCCACCTATGACGAGGTCAACGGGGCCGCATCCCTGAACGGGGCGCCCGAGGCGCCGGCCCTGCCGGCCTTCATCGGGGGCGCCAGCCTGGGGGAGGAGCGCGACGACGTCTCGGCGCTGCTGGACCCCCGCTTCACCTTCGAGAACTTCGTGGTGGGCAAGCCCAACGAGCTGGCCTTCGCCGCCGCCCGCCGGGTGGCCGACGCCAGCGCCGTGACCTTCAACCCGCTGTTCCTGTACGGCGGCGTGGGCCTGGGCAAGACCCACCTGATGCACGCCATCGCCTGGCACATCCGCAAGAAGGACCCCGCCCGCCGGGTGATCTACCTGTCGGCGGAAAAGTTCATGTACCAGTTCATCCGGGCCCTTCGGTACAAGGACACCATGGCGTTCAAGGAGCAGTTCCGCTCCGTCGACGTGCTGATGATCGACGACGTGCAGTTCATCAGCGGCAAGGACAGCACCCAGGAAGAGTTCTTCCACACCTTCAACGCCCTGGTGGACCAGAACCGCCAGGTCATCATCTCCGCCGACAAGAGCCCGTCCGACCTGGAAGGCATGGAGGAGCGGTTGCGCTCCCGCCTGGGCTGGGGGCTGGTCGCCGACATCCACCCGACCACCTATGAGCTGCGCCTGGGCATCCTGCAGTCCAAGGGCGAGCAGATGCGGGTGCAGATTCCGCAGAAGGTCCTGGAGTTCCTGGCCCACAAGATCACGTCCAACGTGCGTGAACTGGAAGGCGCCCTGAACCGCATCGTGGCGCATGCCGAGCTGGTGGGCCGGGCCATCACCCTGGAATCAAGCCAGGAGGTGCTGCACGACCTGCTGCGCGCCAGCAACCGCCGGGTGACCATCGAGGAAATCCAGAAGAAGGTGGCGGAACACTACAACATGCGCCTGGCGGACATGAGTTCCGCCCGCCGTGCCCGCGCGGTCGCCCGCCCGCGACAGGTGGCGATGTACCTGTCCAAGCAGCTGACCGCCCGCTCCCTGCCCGAGATCGGCCGCAAGTTCGGCGATCGCGACCACACCACGGTGATGCACGCCGTGCGCAAGGTGGAGGAGCTGTGCGCCACCGACCCCACCTTCTCCGAAGACGTGGAACTGCTGCGCCGCATGCTGGAAG
>NZ_BACU01000484.1 GCF_000333275.1 Azospirillum sp. B4
CGGTCGTTCAGCAAGCCACTCCGCTGATAGCGGGTGATCAGCGACTCCACCCATTCCGCCCCCTGCTCCCGGTCCGTGCCATGGGCGGCGGCCGACATTTCCACCTTGCGCATCAGCACCCGGCGCAGCGCGGCGGTGGAGGCGGCGAAGCGCTCCAGGTAATGCAGGGCCGCCCGCTCCAGATAGGCGGCGCTGACCCGCTTGGGGCCGCGTCGCCCGACGGGCGCGGGGCGTGTGGGCGTGCGTGGGGGTGTATCGAAAAGGTCGTCGGTCATGCCCCATGGTAGCGCCGGCGCCGGCGCTTTCGCCATGCCATCGCGCGTCTCCTGTGACGCTGCTCATATTGCCGGGACGGCGCCCCGGCGTTAAGGTCGCCCCAGCCTTGCCGGGAGCCTGTTCCCGGACCTCCACGCTCGGGCGCCTGATTCCATGACCCTGCTGCAGCAATCCCCCCTTCCTGGCGCCGTGTCGGCCGCGCCCGTCCTGGCCCCCCGTGCCTTGGGCGCCATCAACTGGGTGGGCTTCGCCACCCTGACGAAGCGGGAGATACGGCGCTTCCTGAAGGTCTGGGTGCAGACCATCGCCGCGCCGGTGGTGACCACGCTGCTGTTCTACGCCGTGTTCGCGCTGGCGCTGGGCGGCGTGGTGCGCATGGTGGGCGACGTGCCCTTCCTGCGCTTCCTGGGGCCGGGCCTCATCATGATGGGCATGGCGCAGAACGCCTTCGCCAACACCTCGTCCTCGGTGCTGGTGTCCAAGGTCCAGGGCAACATCGTCGACGTGCTGATGCCGCCCCTGTCGTCCTTCGAATTCGTCTCCGCCTTCGTCACTGGCGGCATCGTGCGCGGGCTGATGGTGGGCTTCGTCACCTGGATCGTCATCCAGCTGATCGTGCCGCTGGGCATGCACGCGCCCTTCTTCGTGCTGTTCCACGCCGTGATGGCGTCCATGCTGCTGTCGCTGCTGGGCCTCATCGGCGGCATCTGGGCGGACAAGTTCGACCACATGGCGGCCATCACCAACTTCGTCATCACGCCCCTGTCCTTCCTGTCCGGCACCTTCTACACGCTGGACAGCGCGCCACGCTTCTTCCACACCGTGGCCCACGTGAACCCCTTCTTCTATTTCATCGACGGTTTCCGTTACGGTTTCATCGGCCGCACCGACGGGACGTTGCTCACCGGCATCGCCGTGATGCTGGGCATAAACCTGGTTCTCTGGCTGGTGGCGCTGCGCATGGTGTCCACCGGTTACAAGCTGAAGGCCTGACACCATGGACATGCCGGCGGATGGGGTGGGGACCAACGGAACGGGTGCCGACATGCCGTTGCCGGCGGGCGCCTACCGGCCCGGTCCGCGGCGGCATCTCGGCCGGTTCAACACCCTGGGGTTCCTGACCCTGCTGGGGCGGGAGACCAAGCGCCTGCGCAAGCTGGCCATGCTGTTCCTGGTGGCGCCGGGCCTGTCGGCCGCCCTCTACTTCACCGTCTTCGCCTTCGGCCTGGGCGACAAGCGCGGCACGCCCGAGGGCGACGCCATCCTGGCCTTCCTAGTGCCGGGCCTGGTCAGCCTGTCGCTGCTGACCCAATCGGTGCAGATCCCGTCCTTCTCCATCCTCTATGCCAAGATGGAAGGTGCCATCCTGGACCAGCTGATGGCGCCCGTGGGCGCCGCCGAGATGCTGGCGGCCTACGTGCTGTCGGCCATGGCCGCCGGCGTCGCCAGCGGGGCGGCGGTGTGGATCGGCTTCCTGGTCTTCTGGCAGGCGCCCATGGCCGACCCGGCGCTGGTGCTGCTGTTCGTCGTGCTGGGGTCCACCATGATGGCCACCTTCGGCGTGCTGACGGGCTTGATCAGTGTGAAGTGGGACCATCTGTCGGCGGCCATGACCTTCGTCTTCACGCCGCTTATCTTCCTGTCCGGCCTGTT
>NZ_BACU01000483.1 GCF_000333275.1 Azospirillum sp. B4
CACGTCCAGAAGGCGAAGCCGACATAGGCCACGAACAGCTCCCGTCGCGCCGCCACGCCCAGCATGTTCAGGCCCATCAGGGCGAAGACCTCGTCCACCTGCTGGTTGATGGCGTTCAGGTCGATGCGCCGCGCCAGGTCCCACATCACCCGGTCCACCGCCGCGATGTCGGGCGCCCGGCCCATGGCCAGCGGCTCGACGAAGGGCACGGCCAGGGTTTCGCGCTCCTCGGCACTCAGGAAGGCGCCGGATTCGTAGACGCGCAGCCGTTCCAGGCAGTCGTACAGGTTGGCCTTGATCTCATCCAGGTCGCGGGCGGCGACGTCGGCGAACTCCGCCTCGTCCACCCGGGCATAGAGTTCGTTCAGCGCGCGAATGACGAAGCGCAGGCGCCGCCCGCGGAAGCCGACGTCGAAGGCCAGCAGGAAGCGCACCCAGGGCGGGGCGTCACCCCCCGGCATGCCATCCCCCCGCCGTTCCAGGCTCCAGGTCGTCACCTGGTCGGGGGTGATGCCGGTGGCGCGCGCCCAGGCGTGCAGGGCGTCCGTCGCCTGGCGCGCGGCCGTGGTGCCCGGCTGATAGCCGCATCCCACCGCCACCAGCCGCCCCATGGCGTCCAGGACGGAGGTCAGCTTCAGCCGCACATAGGCCTCATAGGCGAAGCCCGCCTCCTTGGCCGCGCGGCCGTTGGCGATCTCCCGCCAGTCGTGGATCTGGGCGTAGGTCAGCTCCGCCGGCGGTTCACCCCCCACCACCTCGTGCACCAGCTGGGTGATGCCGGGCCGCGCCGCGTCGATGACGGAACGCAACTGGCGCACCCGCGCGTTGTTGTGATCGATGGACACCAGCTCATCGCGCACCGGCTCATTGCGCGGGATGTCGGACAGCGCCCCCTTCAGCGTGCGGAAGAAGCCGGGCGTCTCCGCCTTGGCCACGCGCTTCAGATGGGCGGGGTCTGGGTCGATGTAGATCAGCCGGCGGTCGACCTCGCGATAGGCCGGGCGGCCGGAGATGGCGCGCAAGGCCTCGGCGAAGGGCTTGTTATTCAGGACGCTGCCATCGATGAAGCTGATGCGCGCCGGGTCCACGCCCGCCGCCTGGTAGCGGCGGAAGTTCTGCTTAAGGAAACGTTCCCGCTCCGGCCAGCCCTGGCCCCGCCGGGCCAGCAGGCCGTCCAGCGCGCGCAGGGCCGCCGGCGCGAAGGCGCCAGGGAAGGATGAGGTGGCGCGGGCGGCGAACACCAGGCCGGGCACGGCGCCTTCACCGAAATCCGTGTCCACCTGGCCGCCGGGCCAGCGGCGGTAGTGGAACTCCAGGACGTGGCGATGCTCGCGCTCCTCCACCGACGGCGGATCATGGGCGGGGATGCGCTGCAGGAAGCCGTGGAAGTCGGTAACGGTGACGAACAGGGACAGGGACTGTCCCGCGGGCAGCAGCGAGGCGTAGGGGCTGACCGGCCGGCCCATGGCCGACGCCGCGTCCAGCAGCATTTCCATCAGCCGCCCGCCGTCGAAGGGCGGCTTGAACCAGCGCGAGCGCACGAACATGGACAGTTTCCAGCGCATCTCGTCATCCGGCGCCAGGCGCATCAGCCGGCCCAGGCCATAGGCCAGGAAGGGCTTCAGGAACCACTTGCTCCACTTCTTCGCCCGGCCGTCCTCCACCATCAGGTTGGTGACATCCGCCCCCTCCAGCCACAGTTCCGTCAGGGCATCCATGTCCAGGTCATGGGCCAGCGCCCGGCCCAGCAGGACGCCGTTGATGCCGCCGGCGGACGACCCGGCGATGACGTCGATGACGATGCGCAGGTCGATATGGGCCCCCACCTCCTGCAACAGGGTGACGTAGACCTCCTCCGTGTCCAGCGTATGGGGGATGCCATCCAATCCCGCGCCACTGCTGTACCCGATGCGGCGGGCCAGATCCTCCTGCAGGGCCTGGTAGCTGCCGGTGGCGCGCAGCCGGGGATCATGGGTGCCATGGAAGACGCGCGAGGCGCGGGCCAGCTTCAGCAGTTCCTTGGTCACACCGTGCATGTAGACGGCCAGCGACACCCCGCCGTAGCAGACGAGCGCCATGCGCAGTTCTTTTTCTTTCACGGCATGGTCCGGCGGTGGTGATGGCTCCCGCCCGCGACTGTCGCGCCGTGATCCGAAGCGGTCAATTAAGTTAAGTTTTTTGAGGGTGAGTTAGGTTCTTGAAGGGCGCCGGTTGCGCGCCAGCGTGGTCACCAGGACGCCGCCGCCGATCAGCAGGGTCGCGGCCGTCTCCGCCAGGCTGGGCGCCTCGCCCAGCGCCAGCGCGCCCAGGCCCAGCGTCACCACCGGGATGAGCGCCGGCAGGGCGGCGGCGCCGGTGGCGCCCAGCAGGATCACGGCGCGGTTGAAGGCAGCCAGGCCCACCAGGGTGGTGAAGCAGCCCTGGTAGATGGCCTGCAGCGCGATGTCGTGCGCCGCCGCCTGGCCGATGCCCTTGGGCAGGGCCAGGGCGTAAAGCGGCAGGTACAGCAGCGCCGACCCGGTGGCGACGATGGCGGTGGCATGCAGCGGCCCCACACCGCTGCGTCGCAGGACGATGACGTAGAGGGCCCACATCAGCGCGCCGCCCAGGAACAGGGCGTGGCCCAGCGCGGCCCCGGCCTCGGCGCCGCCGACCAGGCTGGGCCCGCCGATCAGCAGGCTGCCGGCCAGGATCAGGGCGATGCCGGCCCAGCCGGCGGCGGGCAGGCGTTCCCGCAGGAACAGGGCGCTGAGAAGGGCGGTCATGGCCGCCATGGGGCCGGGAGTCAGCGCAGCGGCGTGGGAGGCCGGGGCATAACGCGCGCCAGCCGCCAACATCAGGGCGTAAGGGGCCCCTGAACCCGCGACCAGCAGGGCCAGGCCGCCGGGGCCAAGCCGGTTGAACGCCAGGCCCTTGCGGGTCAAGATCGGAATCATCAAGGCGCCGGCGGTGGCGAAGCGCAGGGCCACCAGGTCGAAGGCGTTCAGGCCGGCCTTCACGCCCATGCGGGTGACGACGAAGGACCCCGCCCACACCGCCACCGCCAGCAGCCCCCATAGCGCCCCGCGCAGGCCGGGGTGCGCCCAGCGGCTGACGGGTGCCGGAAGCGCGGCGGCGGTGTCGGTCATGGCTACAGGCCCAGCACGTCGCGCATGCTGTACAGGCCGGGCGCCTTCGCCCCCGCCCAGATCGCCGCGCGCACCGCACCCCGGGCGAAGATGGCGCGGCTGCCGGCCTTGTGGGTCAGCTCGATCCGTTCGCCCTCGGCGGCGAAGATGACGGTGTGGTCGCCCACGACGTCGCCGCCGCGCAGGGTGGCGAAGCCGATGTGCCCGGCTTCCCGCGCGCCGGTGTGCCCGTCCCGCACCCGGTCCGACACGGCGTCCAGGTCGACGCCGCGACCGGCAGCGGCGGCGCGGCCCAGGCCCAGCGCGGTGCCCGACGGCGCATCCACCTTGTGGCGGTGGTGCATCTCCGCGATCTCGATATCCCAGACATCCGGTCCCAGGGTGCGGGCCACGTCTTCCACCAGGGCCAACAGCAGGTTCACGCCCAGGCTCATGTTGGGCGCCTGCACCAGGGCGGCCGTCCTGGACGCGGCGTCGATGGCGGCCTGCTGGTCGGGGGTGAGGCCGGTGGTGCCCACCACCAGGGCCGTGCCGTGGCGGGCGGCCAAGCCGGCGTGCGCGGCCGTGCCGGCGGGGGTGGTGAAGTCGATGACGGCGTCGCTGGCGGCGAACAGGGCGTCGGCGTCGCTGGTGGACAGGATGCCGGCGGGCTCCAGCCCCGCCAAGGTGCCCAGGTCCCGGCCCAGGTCGGGATTGCCGGGCCGCATGGTGCCGCCCGACAGGGTGGCGCCGGGGGTGCCCAGGGGGGTGCCCAGCACCTCCCGCATCAGCATGCGGCCCATCCGGCCGCCGCAGCCCACGATCCCGATCCGCATGATCCCGCCCTCACCAGTCACAGTCTGGGGGCGGTCTTAACACAGCTTACCCGCCGAGGCAGCCCGCCAAAGCCTGCGCGTTGGCGCGCATCAAGGCGGCGTAAAGCTCAGGGCCGGGGGGCAGCAGGGCGCCTTCCGGATCCAGCACGCCGCGCTTGGCCTGGGTTCCGTCCACCAGGGTGCCGATCAGCGCCGTCTCGAACTGCGGTTCGGCGAAGACGCAGGCGGCGCCGGAGGCCTGGATGCGGGCGCGCAGCTGGCTGAGGCGCGCGGCACCCGGCCGCACCTCCGGGTTCAGGGTGATGGCGCCCACGCCGTCCAGGCGGTAGCGGGCCTCCAGGTAATGAAAGGCGTCGTGGAAGACGACGAAGGGCTTGGCGCTGATGGGGGCCAGGATGGCGCCGATCTCCGCGTCCAGGGCATCCAGGGCGCGCAGCAGGTTGGCCAGATTGTCGCGATAGCGGCCGGCGTTGGCGGGGTCGCGCTGGATCAGGGCGTCGGCCATGGCGCGGGCCATGGCCTTGGCATTGGTGGGGTCCAGCCAGGCGTGGCCGTCGATCTGGGCGTCGGCCGCGCCGCCCGCCACGGCCGGCACCAGGTGGGCATGGCCGTCGGCCGGCGCGCCGTCGCCGTCCATCCAGGCGCCGGCGCCGCGCAGGGCCAGGGGGCGCAGGCCCGGCGCCTCGATCAGGGTGACGATGTGGGCGCCCCGGGCCAGGCTGGCCAGCGGCTTCACCAGGAAGGGCTCCAGCGTCGGGCCCATCCAGAACACGATGTCGGCGTGGGACAGGGCCTCGGCGTCCGACGGCTTCAGGCTGAAGCTGTGCGGGCTTGCCGTGCCATCCACCAGCAATTTGGGCTGCCCCACACCCTGCATCAGGCTGGCGGCCAGGGAATGCACAGGCTTCACGCTTGCGACCACACGGGGTGCTACCACAGGGGGGGCCGCCACCTGGGGCGCATCCGCCCGCGACGGGACGGTGAACGCCAGCCACAGCAGGGCGACCAGGGACAGGATGCGGAAGGGGGACATGGGGGAACCAACTGCGTGAAAGAGGCGCCGGGCGGGCTGCCTCAGCATGCAATGTTATATTATAACGTTTGTCAAGTCGGCTCGGATGCCGTAAAGCCGGGGGGCACGCATACCCGCGCCGCAGGCCGCCCGCCGACAGGTCCCACACATGCTCTCAACCGAACCGCTTATCAAGACCACCGGACTGACGGTGCAGTTCGGCCGGCGCACCGTGTTGCAGTCGGTGGACCTGGCCGTCACGGCGGGCGAGGTGGTGACCCTGGTCGGGCCGAACGGCGCCGGCAAGTCCACCCTGCTGCGCAGCGTGCTGGGCCTGCAACGGCCCACGGGTGGCACGGTGTGGCGCAAGGCGGGCCTGCGCGTCGGCTACATGCCCCAGCGCCTAGCGGTGGATGCCACCCTGCCCCTGACGGTGCGGCGCCTGCTGGCGCTGTGGGGGCCTGTCACGCCCGAGGCGGTGGAGGCCACCCTGGGCGAGGTCGGGGCCGCCGCCCTGGCCGACAGCCCGGTCCAGTCCCTGTCGGGTGGGGAGGTGCAGCGGGTGATGCTGGCCCGCGCCCTGCTGCGCCGGCCGGACCTGCTGGTGCTGGACGAACCGGCGCAGGCGGTGGACGTGGCGGGCCAGGCCACCCTGTACGCCCTGATCGACGCGATCCGCCGCCGCCACGGCTGCGGTGTGCTGATGGTCAGCCACGATCTGAGTTACGCCATCTCCGGCACCGACCGCCTGGTCTGCCTGAATGGCCATGTCTGCTGCGCCGGCCGGCCGGAGGATGTGCGCCGCCATCCCGATTTCCAGGCCCTGTTCGGGGTCGATCCATTGGCCATGCCGGCGTGGCTGTCCTCCGCGGGGCCGCACAGCCACGGCACCACCCCACCCGGCTGCCAGCATACGCACGCCCCCAGCGACGCCAAGGACCCGCACCCCCATGGATGATTTCCTGCTGCGCGCGCTGGCCGGGGGTATCGGCGTCGCCCTGGTGGCCGGTCCCCTGGGCTGCTTCGTCGTCTGGCGGCGCATGGCCTATTTCGGCGACACCCTGTCCCATGCCGCCCTGCTGGGCATCGCGCTGGGCTTCGTCGCGGGCATCAACCTGATGCTGGCGGTGGCGCTGGTGGGACTGGCCCTGGCCGGCGTGCTGGTGCTGATGCAGCGCCAGCGCAAGCTGGCCACCGACACGCTGCTGGGCCTGCTCAGCCACACCACGCTCAGCCTGGGCCTCATCGCCGTCGCCCTGCTGCAGACGGTGCGGGTGGACCTGATGTCCTACCTATTCGGCGACATCCTGGCCGTCAGCGACGGCGACCTGCTCTGGATCTGGGGGGGCGGGGCCGTGGTGCTGGCCATGCTGGCCTGGTTGTGGCGCCCCCTGCTGGCCATGACGGTGAGTGAGGATCTGGCGCGGGTTGAGGGCGTGCCCGTGCTGGCGACGCAGGTGGGTTTCATGATGCTGATGGCCGCCACCATCGCGCTGGCCATGAAGGTGGTGGGCGTGCTGCTGATCACCGCCCTGCTGATCATCCCGGCGGCCTGCGCCCGCCGATTCGCCCGCACGCCGGAAGTCATGGCCGGGATGGCGGCCGTCATCGGGGCGCTGGCGGTCTGTGGCGGGCTCGGCGCCTCTTTCCGGGCGGATTTGCCGGCGGGGCCGGCGGTGGTGGTTGCTGCGGCCGCGTTGTTCCTGCTGTCCCAGCTTTTTCCCCGGCGGATCGTCCGCTGAAACCGGTACCGGCACCGGTGAAACGCGGTGGGGGGCACCCCGGCTTTCGCGCCCGCACACCGTTTTAACTAATTTTTAGGCATAATTTCCCTACCGGAACCGCGTCATATCGGTCACTATCTAATTAACACCGCGTGAACCGACGCCCACCCAGCGTGTGGCAGACATGACGATGGAGCATGGTTTGGATCGGTTCCCCCCCGCCGGCATGAACGCCGGTCATGCGCAGGCGTCCGCTGGCTCCATGAGCCAAGGCTTCATCGCCGGAGATCTGCGGCGCGATACCGATCGCTCGGCGGCCAGCCGGGTCGCCCGGTTGGCCTGGTTCGAACTGGCCGCCGCCGCCACCCGACGATCCCTGGCCCAGAACCTGGCCGCCGACCTTGGCCTGCCCGATCTGGAAGAGCTGGATCTGGCCACGCTTGGCCCAAACAGCCTGGCGTCCTGACACGGCTACAGCCTGGCGTCCTGAGGCTCGGGCGCGTCAGGAGCCTGGCGTGGCGGGGGCGAAGCTGGTGGGTGCTGGGTCCACCACCGTGACGCCGGCCTTGCCCACCTCCAGCACCGACAGCCCCCGTTCCACCTGGCCCGTGGGCAGCAGGCGGAAGACGCCGTCGATGCCGGCGAAGCCGTTGGGGTCCGTCAGGTTTTCCCGGACATAGGCCTTGTGGCCCTTGGCCAGCACGGCGGCCAGCGCCGTGGCGTCATAGGCCAGGGTGGCCAGGCGCGGCGGGCGCTGGCCGTACACGTCGTTGAACCGCTTCTCGAAGCCCATGCGCGCGTCCGGCGCGGCGCTGGCGTACCAGCCCCCCACCAGCGACGGCTCCCGCCCAAGGCCCGGCTCATCCCATTGGCCCGTGCCCAAGAAGCGCACCGGGCCGGGATCGATGTCGAAGAAGGGCAGCAGGGGCGCCACCTCCTTCAGCCGCTGGCCGCCTTCCGCGATCAGGATGGCCTGGAAGGGCAGCTCCTCCGTCGTCGGCGCGGGCTTGCCGTCCTTGGCCGCCTCGCGCGCGGCCGCCGCCTGGGCGTGGCGCTGGTCGAAATTCGACAGGCGCTTGATGGTGTCGCTGACGTCCTTCTGCGTGGGCTGATAGCGGGCCACGCGGGTCAGGTCGGCCCCCGCCTTGGTCGCCGCCTCGCGCATGGCCTGTTCCACCATGTCGCCGTTGCCGCCCACCGGCGCCAGCAGGGCCAGGCGCGTCAGTCCGTGGGACGCGGCATAGCTGACCACGCGGGCCACCTGGTCCTGAGGCTGGAAGCCCAGCACCCAGGTGCCGCCATTGGGGGCGTGGGTGTCGGCCACGGTGGCGTCGTTGGAAAAGCTCAGGACCGGCACGGCCCCGGCCACCGGCGCCACGGCCTTGGCGTCCACGCCATAGACCGGGCCGATCAGCAGGCGGGCGCCGGCGGCCAGCGCGTCCTGCGCCGCGGCCACCGATCCCTCGGGCGTGCTCTTGGTGTCGCGGATCAGCAGCTGGAAATGGGGGTCGGCGGTGTCGAACAGGGCCATCTGCGCCGCCTGCTGCATAGCCTCGCCCAGGCCGGCGGCCTTGCCGGTCAGGGGCAGCAGCAGGGCCACGCGCACCGTCTCATCCGCCGGGATGGCGGCGGCGGGGGCCGGCGGCGTCCCGGGCGCGGGTTCCGTCGCCTGAGGCTGGGGGGCGGCCTGCTGCGGCGCTTGCGCCTGCGGGGCCGGGGCCGCTACCGTGGGCTGCCGCTGCTGCTGCTGGCTGGCGCAACCGCCCAGCACGGCGGCCAGCAGCAGCAGCGCCGCTGCGGTCCTGGCCGCCATGCTCTTGGCGGACATCCCGGCATACCTCATCGCAAACCCACCCGTTGATCTCATGAAACCGCAGCAACCGCCTGTCGACGACGTCGATGCCGGCGAGGTCCCCGACGACACCCTGTCCGACGACACCCTGATCGATGACGATGCCGCGCGGGACGGGGCAGAGCCTAGCGGCAGCGTCGGCTCGCGTAAACCGCCGCCTGGCCTGCATGTCGTCGCCACCCCCATCGGCAACGCTGGCGACATCACCTTGCGCGCGCTGGAAACGCTGAAGGGCGTGGACGCCATCGCCTGCGAGGACACGCGGGTGACAGCCAAGCTGATGGCCCGCTACCAGGTGCGCAAGCCCCTGCTGGCCTATCATGAGCATAACGCCGCCCGCATGCGGCCCCAGCTGCTGGCCCGCATCGCCGCTGGCGAGGCCATTGCCCTGGTGTCGGACGCCGGCACGCCGCTGATTTCCGACCCCGGCTACAAGCTGGTGCGCGAGGCGCGGGAGCAGGGGCTGCATGTCACCCACCTGCCGGGCGCCAGCGCCACCCTGACGGCCCTGGTGCTGGCCGGCCTGCCCTCCGACCGTTTCCTATTCGCGGGCTTCCTGCCGAACAAGACGGGCCCCCGCCGCGCGGCGCTGGAGGAACTGGCGCCGGTGCGCGCCACCCTGGTGCTGTTCGAGTCGGCCCAGCGCCTGGCCGACCTGCTGGCCGATGCCGCCCAGGTGCTGGGCGGGCGCGAGGTGGCGGTGGCGCGCGAGCTGACCAAGCTGTTCGAGGAGGTGCGGCGCGGCACCCTGCCCGGCCTGGCCACCCACTATGCCGAAAACGGCCCGCCCAAGGGCGAGGTGGTGGTGGTCATCGGCCCGCCGGCGGAAACGGATGGAGAGGCGGTGGACATCGACGCCCTGCTGCGCGCGGCCCTGCGCACCCTCAGCGTCCGCGACGCCGCCGCCACGGTGGCGGAGGCCAGCGGCGCCCCGCGCAAGCAGGTCTACCAACGGGCGCTGGAACTTTCCAAAGATGACGCGGGCCAAAGATGACGCGGGCTGAGCGGCTGGCAAGAAAGACGCTGAAGGGCCGCTCCGGCGAGCGCCTGGGACGCTGGGCGGAGGCCTGGTGCCGCCTGGCCCTGCGGCTGAAGGGGTATCGCGTGCTGGCCAGCCGGTGCCGCACCCCGGCGGGGGAAATCGACATCGTCGCGGCCCGGGGCGGCCTGCTGGCCATCGTCGAGGTCAAGGCCCGCCCGACGGAGGAGCTGGGGCATCTGGCCGTCAGCCCGGGCCAGTGGCGGCGCCTGGAACGGGCCGCCGGCCTCTATGTCGCCGCCCGTCCCCGGCTGGCGCGCCATGCCATCCGCTTCGACCTGATGATCGTCCGTCCCCGCCGCTGGCCGGTGCATCTGCCGGATGCCTGGCGGGCCACCGGGGGCCTTTGATGGTCGACACCCGCCCCGGCGATGCGCTATGTCCCCAAACGCACCCATAGCAGGAGGGAGCGTCCAGTCCGTGACCAGCCAGGGGCCCCAGACCGACGGCCGGAACCGCAGCCGTCCGGGCCGTGCCCGGACGCAGGCCCGTGCGCTGTTGCGCGCCGTGGGCCTGATGGCGGATGGCCAGATCGACCTGGCGGAAGCGGCGCTGGCGCTGTCGGTCCTGTCCGGTGGCGAGGGCGCGCTGGCCCCCTATCGCCGGCACCTGGCGGCCATCGCCGCCGCCGTGGGCAGGCGGGTGGCGAAGGGTGGCGGTCAGGCCCCCGCATCGTTGGCGCTGGAGGATTGCCTGGACGCCCTGCGCGTCGTTCTGGTCGACCGCATGGGCTATGAGGGCGACAGCACGACGTATGAGGACTTGCAGAACGCCAACCTGGCGCGGGTGATCGACCGGCGCCGGGGCCTGCCGGTGGCGCTGGGCATCCTTTACATCCATGCCGCCCGGGCCCAGGGCTGGGACATGGTGGGTTTGAATTTTCCCGGCCATTTCCTCATCCGCCTGGATCACGGCGGCGAACGCGCCATCATCGATCCCTTCGGCGGCGGCCGCACCCTGAGCGTGGTGGAGCTGCGCGACCTGATCAAACAGACCTCGGGCACCGCGGCGGAGCTGGAGCCCGACCACTATGCGCCCGTGGGCAACCGCGACGTGCTGCTGCGCCTGCACAATAATGTGAAGCTGCTGCACATGCGGGCCGACCGGCCCGATCTGGCGGCCGAGGCGGTGGAGGCCATGCTGCTGATGGCGCCGGGCCAGGTGGCGCTGTGGCGCGAGTCCGGCTTGTTGCGGGCGCAGCTCGGCCATATCTCTACGGCCATCACCGCGTTCGAGACCTTCATGGATTTGGGAACCCGGGCCGGCACGCCGGCCCAGCTGCTACACCAGGCGGCGACCCTGGTCCAGCATTTGCGCAATCGCCTGAACTAGGCCTTACAGCACCGCCGGCGCGGCCGGGGTGGGGGAGATGAGGATGAGCCTGTCCGTTGCCATTCAGATGGACCCGATGCACTCCATCAACATCGATACCGACAGCACCTTCATGATGGCGCTGGAGGCGCAGCGGCGGGGGCACACCCTCTACCATTACCTGCCGCAGGACCTGGCCTTCCGCCACAGCCGCCTGGTGGCCACCGCCCGGCCGCTGCAGGTGCGGCGCGAGCGCGGCAACCACCACACCTTCGGCGCGGCGGAGACGCTGGATCTGGCCAGCGTGGACGTGGTGCTGATGCGCCAGGACCCGCCCTTCGACATGGCCTACATCACGGCCACGCACCTGCTGGAACACGTCCATCCCAAGACCCTGGTGGTGAACGACCCGGCCTCCGTCCGCAACGCGCCGGAGAAGCTGTTCGTCACCCACTTCCCCGACCTGATGCCCCCCACCCTGATCACCAGCGCCAAGGACGAGGTGCTGGCCTTCCGCCGGGAATACAAGGACATCATCGTGAAGCCGCTGTTCGGCAACGGCGGCTCCGGCGTCTTCCATGTGAAGCCGGACGACGAGAACCTGGGCGCCCTGCTGGAGACCTTCACCCAGCTCTACCGCGAACCCATCATCGTGCAGAAGTACCTGCCGGAGATCCGCCAGGGCGACAAGCGCATCCTGCTGGTGGATGGAGAGCCCGTGGGCGCCGTCAGCCGCCTGCCGCAGGAGGGCGAGGCCCGCGCCAATTTCCATGCCGGCGGCAGCGCCGCCAAGACCGATCTGACCCAGCGTGAGCGGGAAATCTGCGCCACCATCGGCGGTACCTTGCGCGACAAGGGCCTGGTGTTCGTGGGCATCGACGTCATCGGCGACTATCTGACCGAGATCAACGTCACCAGCCCCACCGGCATCCAGGAGATCAACCGCCTGAACGGCGGCGCCATCGAGTCCACCTTGTGGGATGCCATCGAGCGGCGGTACGCCGCGTCACGGTAAGGCCAGCGGCGGTTCAGCGCTTCGCGCTAGTTTGCCCTGCGGGCGCGGCCATCCGGCCGCTTGCCGTCCTCGTTTTCCAGTCCGCTGCCGCTCCCCGGAAAACTCCGGGGCCCGCGGTCGCGGACCAGGAAAAGGCAGGGGGAGCCTGCTGCGGGGCCGACCGTTGAAAACAGGTCACACCGTTCCCTAATTATCACCCTGTCCGAATGATTTGCCGGCCTTTCCCGGGTGCGGGGTGGCATAGGCCATGATACGCTTCATATCACTGGCATGAAGCAGTGATGGCGCCGCCGCATCGGCGCCTGGTCGATGAGGCGGTCGATGGCTGGCGTGGACGGTAATGGCAGGGAGGACGGCCCCAAGCGGCCCCCCAGAGTGCCCGGCGGATCGCCGGGCGGCACCGTTGCCAATGCCGAGCGATTGCGCCGCCAGGGCGACCGCATCCGCGAGATTGAGCGCTTGATGTGGGGCGCCCGCGTCTTCGCCGACGGCGGGGAACCGGACCCGCAGGCGGACTGAGCCTCCCCCGCCCTTCTCCTAAGCCACGCCACTAAGTCCCGGCGCCGAAGCGCCAGCGCCGCTTGGCGCGCGCGGCCTGCCGGCGGTCCGCCACCTGGGCCAGCACGGCGCGCCGCTGGTCCGGTGTCATCGCGCCCCAATGCGTGATCTCTTCCAGCGTGCGCAGGCAGCCGGCGCACAGGTCCGTGCGCGTGTCGATCCGGCAGACGCGGGTGCAGGGGCTGGCGACATAGTCGTCAGGATCCGGAAGGACGGGATGGGTGTCGGGTGTCTTGGTCAAGGGCGGCACCTGGCTGGGTGGAAACCCAGATATACCCGGCGCCCGGCTGCTTGTCCCCTGCGGGCGGAGCCCGGGATTCACACCCTTTGTGACATGCCGTTAACCCGCTGTTGTTTCTTTGGCGCTAGGAATGGGATTATCCTGTCGCCCTGCGCGACGCAGGGGGGCCCGGTCCCTGAGGAATTCGGTCTTGGGGGATCGGAGCGGGGAAAGCGGAAAGGTACGGATAAGGATGTCGGTGTTGGAGACCGCGCGGCGCCGCCGCCCGGCCGTCTTTTTCCTGACCCGCGGCCCCCTGTTGGCCGCGCTGTCCGGCCTTGCCCTGACCGTCCTGGCCGCCTTCTACGTCCATTCCATGCTCTCCGGCGTGGCGCAGGCCCGGCTGGCGGACGAGGCTGACGCGCGCAGCCGCCATGTGCAGCAGCGTCTGGACCGCATCGCCGCCACGTTGGCCGCCGAGGGCGACTTCCTGACCGCCAACCCCGCGCCCGCGGAGTTCGACCGCCAAGTGGCGCTGCTGATCGATCTTCGGCCAGAGATCCGGAGCGTGTCCTGGGTGGGGCCGGACGGACGCGTGCTGCGCACCGGCCCCGCCGGCGCGGATGAGGCCTCCCCCGGCTTCGCCGACCTCACGTTCGCCGTGCCCATCACTGGTGTGCCCGCCGCGGGCGCGTCCACGGGCGGGTCCACGGGCGGCGGCGTCACCGTTCGCCTGGGCAGCGACGGCGCCAGCCTGCTGCTCGCCCGCGTCACCCCGGGTGTCGGCACGGCGCTGGTGGCCCGCATCGACCTGCGCGACCTGTTGACCCTGCGCATGGACGGGCAGGCCGATCCCGCCCTGTGGACCCGCCTCAGCCTGCGGTCGCGCGGGGGCGAGGCCGCCTTCGTCCAGACCGGCCACGCCGCCACCGCCACTGCGGAATTCAGCCGTGCCATCTCCATCGGCGATGGCATGTGGTGGCTGGACATGACGGGGGACCTGGTCGCCGGCCTTGCCCGCCAATGGTGGGAGGTGGAGGCCGTGCTGGTCTTCGGCCTGGCGCTGACCCTCGGCGTCAGCCTGGTGCTGATGGTCAGCCGCCGTCGCGCCTATGACCGCGTCGTCCTGATGGAAAGCCTGGAACAGGCCAACGCTGTCCTGCATGCCAGCGAGCGCAAGTACCGCGACATCTACGAGAACGCGGTGGAGGGCATGTTCACCATCAGCGTCGGCGGCGCCTTCCTCTCGGCCAATCCCGCCCTGGTGCGCATGCTTGGCTACGCCTCCGAAGGGGAACTGGCCACGGCCGTGGCCGATGCCTGGGCGCAGCTGTTCATCGACCCGCGCCCCCGTGCGGATTTCCCGCGCGACGTGGTGGATCGGGGCGCCGTCCAGGACTTCGTCGCCGAAATCCGCCGCAAGGACGGCAGCACGCTGTGGGCCTCCCTCTCCGCCCGGGTGCTGCTGGACGGCGCCGGGCGCGCCTACGCCCTGCAGGGCACGGCCGACGACATCACCGACCGCCGGCGGGCCGAGGTGGCGCTGCGCCTGGCCAAGGAACAGTCGGAATTCGCCAGCCGGGCCAAGACCGAGTTCCTGGCCAACATGAGCCATGAGCTGCGCACGCCGCTGAACGCCATCATCGGCTTTTCCGAGATCATCGGCAGCCAGTCGCTGGGCGCCATCGGCAACCCCGCCTACGCCGAATACGCCCGGGATATCCACGACAGCGGCCGCATGCTGCTGGATCTGATCAACGACATCCTGGACCTGTCGAAGATCGAGGCCGGCAAGCGCGAGCTGAACGAGCACATGGTGGACCTGCCGCGTGTCTTCGTCTCCTGCCTGCGGGTGGTGAAGGAACGGGCCATCCGGGGCGGCATCAACCTGCAGACCGACTACGCCGGCTTCCTGCCCCGCCTGCGCGCGGATGAGGTGGCGTTGAAGCAACTGCTGTCCAACCTGCTGGCCAACGCGGTGAAGTTCACCCTGAAGGGCGGCACCGTGACATTGGGCGCCGTGGTGGACGAGGACGGGCGCCTGGTCATCACCGTGACCGACACCGGCATCGGCATGCGGGCGGAGGACATCAGCCGCGCCCTGGAGCCCTTCCGCCAGATCGAGAATCCGTTGACCCGCACGGCCGGCGGCGCAGGCCTGGGCCTGCCCCTGGTGCGGGCGCTGGTTGAACTGCACGGCGGCACGCTGGAGATCGACAGCGAGCCCGGCACGGGCACCACCGCCCGCGTCATCATGCCCGCCGACCGCGTCTGGCCGGACATGGGCCTGGTCGCCGCGGCGAATTGAAATCGCAGACAGATCCAGCCGGCGCCAGCCGTGGCCGGCGCCAGTCGTGCCTGACTTAACGAAGCCGGCTCTGGCGGTTGGCCTTGTTCAATAGATCGAGGATGCGCTCCACCACCACGTCGGCCATGGGCCGCACGGGCGAGGGCCAGATTTCCGCCAGGCGGCCATCCGGGGTGACCAGGTATTTCTGAAAGTTCCAGCGCGGCCAACCGGCCTCGCCCACGCAGCCGGCCGCCCATTGGAAGAAGGGATGGGCGCCCGGCCCCACCACCGTCTGCTTGGCCGCCATGGGGAAGTCGACGCCATAGGTTGTGGCGCAGAAGCGCGCGATCTGCGCCGGGTCGCCGGGCTCCTGCGCCCCGAAGTCGTTGGACGGCACGGCCACGACCATCAACCCCCGACCGCGCAGCCGGGACCACAGGGTCTGAAGCTCGGCATATTGCGACGTGTAGCCGCAGGCGGACGCGGTGTTGACCACAAGGACCGGCTGGCCCTTGAAGGCGGCGAGGCGGATGAGGCCATCATCCTTCAAGCTGGCAAAGGAAAAGCTATGGGCGTTAAGCCGTTCCCGTGTCTTCGTCTGCTCCATGCGCCGCCAACTCATACCGTGATTGGGCCTCGATCGGCTGGTCAACCGGAGGCTGCGCCGATGGCGTGGCCCACCGTTAGGGGAGTCTCGGCCGGAGCCGTCGCGTCAAATGTCGGGCGGCTGATCCCTCCGCCGTTCCGCCGCCATATTTGCAAGATAGTTCGCCCTGCCGCGCCTGCCTACGCCCCAGCGGCCGATTGGGCCGGAACTGTCCTTCGGGATCTGTGCTTTACGGCAACATCCCGCGCCCAGACCGTTGGCAGGCCTACCCGTTAAGGTTACCGTTCGGCCCCCTCGCCCCCTGTTTTTGCCCTACCCTATGGTTGCGGATGATGCGGAAATCTCCCCTCCCCCTTTTCTTCCTGCTTCTGGCGTTCCTGGTCTCGCCATTCCCATGGTCATTCCGGGGAGGGGCCGCCTGGGCACAGACAATGGTTCCCGCCACCCAGGACACGCCAGACCGGAAGACGGGGGACCAGAAGACGGAGGAAAGCTCCGCGCCCTCCCCGGATGATCCCCACCCGGAAGTCCCCCATCCGTCGGTGTCCCATCCGGAAGCCCGGCACCCGGATACCCAGGGGGGTGGGGTGGCCACCCCGGCTGAAGCCGTGCCCGTGCCCGTCCCGGTACAGGCGCCGCCCGCCGTCACGCCGCCCGCCATGTCCCAGGGCACGTCCCAGGGCACGTCCCAGGCCGCCGGGTCCCAGGCTGCCGCATCCCAGGCCGCGGCCCTGCTGCAGACCCTTCAGGATCCCCAGCGCCGCGACGCTCTGATCGCCCAACTTAAGCTGCTGGCCGATGCCAACCCGTCCGCCGCCGCCAGCGCTTCAACAGCCCCTGCCTCTCCATCGGGCGTCCCCCCACTCGCCGCAACCTCGGCCCCAGGTGCCGTGGCGACGGCCACCGCCACGGCGGAAACGGCGGTGGAAACGCTGGGCGCCCGCACCCTGGACGCCCTGTCCGACCGTATCGAGGAACTGAGCGAGGAGATCGCGGCCGCCGGCCAGGCGC
The DNA here is from genome assembly GCF_000333275.1 of Azospirillum sp. B4. GTDB lineage: Bacteria > Pseudomonadota > Alphaproteobacteria > Azospirillales > Azospirillaceae > Nitrospirillum. The sequence goes on from NZ_BACU01000483.1 coordinate 16,583, forward strand.
TGCTGGACCTGCCCAAGGCCTATCGGTGGGTGGACCGCCAGGTCTCCGATCCCCGCCTGCGGGAGCAGTGGGGCATCCTGGTGGGTGAGGTGCTGCTGGTGGTCATCGCCGGCTATGTGGCGCGGCTGGCCACCTTCTGGGCCCTGGCCCGTCCCCGCCGGGTGCTGGAAAGCCGCCCGGTGAAAAGCGTGTGGGTACGCCTGGGCCTGTTGCTGACCCGGACGCTGCTGGACGCCGTGCCCATCGTCACCTTCGCGTTGGCGGCCTATGGCGTGCAGACCCTGACCCATCCGCCCAAGCCCGCCGCGATGGCGGCCCTGGGCATCATCCTGTCCAGCCTGCTGGTCCAGGGCACCATGCTGGCTGGCCGCATCCTGCTGTCGCCCGGGGCGCCCAGCCTGCGCCTGACGCCGGTTGGGGATGAGACGGCGCACTACATCTATATTTGGGTGCGCCGCATCGCGCTTACCGCCGTCTACGGCTATTTCGTCGCCCAGGTGGCTTATCAACTGGGCCTGCCCTTCCGGCCCTACATGGCGTTGCTGAAGGTGGTGGGCCTGATCGTCGGGGTCATGCTGGTCATCCTGGTGCTGCAGAACCGGCAGAACGTGGCCGATTGGATGCGGGGCCGTGCCCCGGCGACGCCGGAGGACCTGCCCGAGGATGGCGCGCTGGAGGCTCAGCTGGCGGCGGAAATCTCGGGCGACAGCCCCCTAGTGATGGTCCCGCCGCCCAACCCGTCGGCCTGGGGTCTGGTCCGTCGCCGCCTGGCCGAGATCTGGCACATCCTGGCCATCGTCTACCTGATCGCCATCTATGGCATTTGGGCCCTGGAGGTGAAGGGCGGCTTTGGCTTCGTCTCCCGCGCGACGCTGGTCAGCGTCGTCACCCTGATCGTGGCGCGGCTGGCGATGGAGGGCATCGACCGCCTGATCCAGCGCGGCTTCGCCATACCCGATGACCTGAAGCGCCAGTATCCGCTGCTGGAATCCCGCGCCAACCGCTACCTGCCCATCCTGCACCGCGGCACCAAGGTGGTGGTGTGGGTGGTGGCGTTGCTGACCCTGCTGCAGGCCTGGGGCATGGACAGCTTCGGCTGGCTCAGCACCCCTTTCGGCCAGCGGGTCAGCGCCTCCCTGCTGACCATCACCCTCATGGTCGTCTTCGCCCTGGTGGTCTGGGAACTGGTCAGCGGCGGCATCGAACGGTACCTGGGCACCACCGACCGCCATGGTCGCCTGATCGAACGCAGCCCACGCATCCGCACCCTGCTGCCCCTGGTGCGCAACGTCGTGCTGGTGATGCTGCTGGTCATGGTGGCGCTGACCGTGCTGGCGGAGATCGGGGTGAACATCGCCCCGCTGCTGGCCGGTGTCGGCTTCCTGGGCGTGGCCGTCGGCTTCGGCTCCCAATCGCTGGTGAAGGACGTGATCACCGGCCTGTTCATCCTGTTCGAGGACACGATCTCCGTCGGCGACTCGGTGACGCTGGCGGGCTACACCGGCACGGTGGAAGGTCTGACCATCCGCACCATCCGCCTGCGCGACGACAGTGGTGCTGTCCACACCGTGCCGTTCAGCGCCGTCACCGGCATCTCCAACCTGACCAAGGACTACAGCTACTTCACCGCCGATTTCGGCATCGCCTACGCCACCGACCTGACCCGGGCCACCCAGATCATGACGGAGATCGGCGAGGAACTGCAAAGCGACAGCCTGTTCGGCCCCGGCATCCTGGCGCCGCTGGAAATCCTGGGCGTCAGCGAGTTCGCGGAGAAGGCGGTGAAGATCAAGTTCCGCATCAAGACCCGACCCCGCCGCCAGTATGCCGTGGGCCGCGAATTCAACCGCCGCCTGAAACTGCGCTTCGACAAGGAAGGGATACCGTTCCCGGTTTGATGTTCCCAGGCGCCGGGCGCCCGCATCCGCGGGCTTGGCTTCCTCAGTTTTCAGTCCACTACGTTCCCCGAAAACTTCCGGCGGCCCCCGTTCGGGGCCTACAGCGGCATGGGGCATGCCGCTGATGTAGGGAGAGCGTGCCAGGGCATCACCCAAGAACCTCATCCGGGTCGGCCGCGTCGATGACCCGCGCGGCTGTCTCGAAGTCGAAGCCGGCCCTGGCCAGCGTGGCCAGGTCCTTGTCGCGCTTGCCCGCCCGTTCCTCCTCCGGCCGGAAGGGTCCCAGCCGGCGGCGGCGGGCGTAGGCGTGGGCGGCGCGCAGGTCGGCCGCCCCCTCCCCGTCGTCCCCCAGGTCGCGGGCCAGTTCCCCCAAAGCGGCGTCCACCAGCTCCGGGCCCACGCCCTTGGCCGCCAGCTTCTGGCGGATGGTGCGGGTGGACCCGCCCCGGCGGTGCAGGCTGGCGGCTTTGCCCTCGGCATAGACGCGGTCGTTCAGCAAGCCACTCCGCTGATAGCGGGTGATCAGCGACTCCACCCATTCCGCCCCCTGCTCCCGGTCCGTGCCATGGGCGGCGGCCGACATTTCCACCTTGCGCATCAGCACCCGGCGCAGCGCGGCGGTGGAGGCGGCGAAGCGCTCCAGGTAATGCAGGGCCGCCCGCTCCAGATAGGCGGCGCTGACCCGCTTGGGGCCGCGTCGCCCGACGGGCGCGGGGCGTGTGGGCGTGCGTGGGGGTGTATCGAAAAGGTCGTCGGTCATGCCCCATGGTAGCGCCGGCGCCGGCGCTTTCGCCATGCCATCGCGCGTCTCCTGTGACGCTGCTCATATTGCCGGGACGGCGCCCCGGCGTTAAGGTCGCCCCAGCCTTGCCGGGAGCCTGTTCCCGGACCTCCACGCTCGGGCGCCTGATTCCATGACCCTGCTGCAGCAATCCCCCCTTCCTGGCGCCGTGTCGGCCGCGCCCGTCCTGGCCCCCCGTGCCTTGGGCGCCATCAACTGGGTGGGCTTCGCCACCCTGACGAAGCGGGAGATACGGCGCTTCCTGAAGGTCTGGGTGCAGACCATCGCCGCGCCGGTGGTGACCACGCTGCTGTTCTACGCCGTGTCTCGCCTTTTTCGGGCTGGCCCTGCACCGCTATTTCCGCTTCATCGAAAAGTCCTTCGTTCGTCCCCGCCCTCCCGCCGGCGTTTCGCCGCTTTCGCAGGCGGTGGAGACGGATAAGGACACGTGAGGGCGATTGAAGCATCGCCAGCCGCCGTTGACGGTCGGCGCACATCAGTCTACATTGTAGAAGAAATAGCGGAGCGGGCTTGGCGCGATGGGCAGAAACACCCTGGGCACCCTGGAGCAGGCGGTCATGATGGTCATCCTGGCGCTGGGC
>NZ_BACU01000482.1 GCF_000333275.1 Azospirillum sp. B4
TCCGCTAGCGTAAAGCCCGCCCATTTTACTCCCCTATATCGTCGGGCGCTCGTCAAACCCCCACCCGCTCGACCTCATCGAGGGTCACGTCGTCGTGGCGGTGGTCGTAGAGCTGGGTGGTGCGGGTGCTGGCGTGGTTGGCCATGGCGGCGGCGTTTTCCAGGGTGCCGCCATTCTTCAGGTAGGCGGTGATCCCCGTCGCGCGGAAGCTGTGGTTGCCGATCTTGGTGCCGATGCCGGCGGCCGTGCGGCGGCGATCGATCATGGCCCAGGCGTTGGCCTGGGACAGGGCCGTGCGGGTGAGCCGGCCGGTTCCGCGCCCGAGGGTGCGGAACAGCGGCCCCTGGGGATCGTCGCGCAGGCCCGCGCCGTCCAGATACTCGGCCAGATAGGTTTCCAGATTGTGATGGCAGGGCATGGCGTGGGCCTTGCCGCCCTTTTCCGCCAGGCGCACCCACAGCCGCCGGTTCTGGACGTAGACGTCGCCTACGGCCATGCCCAGGGCGGCGCCGACGCGGGCGAAGCTATAGACCATGAGCCCGATCAGCGCCCGGTCGCGCAGGCCCGCCACCGTGCCGGTGTCGATGCCGTCCAGCAGCGCCCGTGCTTCCGCCGGCGCCAGCACCGGCGTCTTGCCGGTTCTCACGATATGCGCCGGCCCGCGCACCGAGGCGGCGGGATTAACGGGCATGACCTGGCCCGTCACCAGCCAATCGAACAGGTGGCGCAGCGTATCCCTCCGCCGAGGGCCGCCTTTCTCTCTCGGCTGCCGCTGTGTACCGCCTAGCGACAGATCCCAGCTGGCTTGTGCGCGAGATAGCAAGGAGCAGGTCCATGACCCGCGCGACTCTGGGGTCATGGGCCTCCGCCGCAGACCATTGGTTACGGCAGGCGGCGGCCTCCAACCCCATCACCCCGTCGAAGGTCCTCGAGCGCCTGACAGCCGATACGGACGCGATAGTACGGCAGGCGGCGGCCGGGAACCCGTCAATGCCGATGGCGGCGCTGGAGCGCCTGGCCCAGGATGAGGACGATGACGTGCGAAGAGCGGTGGCATTGAACCCCTCTGGGCCAACTGCCGCCCTGGACCACCTAACCGACGATACCAGCATATTAATGCAGACGAGGTTGGCGGTGAATCCCTCCATGACGCCGACGGCGCTGGAGCGCCTGGGCGCTAAGGCCAGCTTTACTGTAAGGTGGTTGGTAGCCCAACACCCTCTGATCCTGCTGGAAAGCCTTTCCAATCAAACTAACGATGAACCTGTGCAGATAC
>NZ_BACU01000481.1 GCF_000333275.1 Azospirillum sp. B4
CGGGGCCGGCCTTGCAACGCCTTGCCACCGATCCCGACGTGGACGTGCGCCGGAACGTGGCGAGGAACCGCTCTGCGCCGGGGTCGGCCCTGCAATGCCTGGCCGTCGATCCCGTCGTGGACGTGCGCCGGAACGTGGCGGAGAACCCGTCGGTGCCGGGGCCGGCCTTGCAATGCATGGCCGCCGATCCTGACGTGCGCGTGCGCCGGAAGGTGGCGGGGAATCGCTCGGCGCCGGGGTCGGCCCTGGCGCGCCTGGCCGCCGACCCCGAAAAGGAAATGCGGCAGGCAGCGGCGGAGAACCCTAACACCCTATTGGAAAGCCTGCCCAACTAAACAGCCCTGAAGGAGAGAAGTGATGAATGGGAAAGACATGGCCTTCCTCGCCGGCCTGGCGGCCTTGGCGTCGGATAGGCCCCAGGGCCAGATCGATGAGGAGGGCGTCAACGGGTTAGGCGCGGTCCTGGGGTTGGACGGCCCTGATGTCCTAAGGATGGTAACGGGAGCTCAAAAGGACGGGCTTGTCGAGCTCGCCTGGGGGCCGCTGCTGTCCGTCACGGACAAGGGGCGCCGGCTGGTGGCGGGCCAACCAGAGCACGGTGCCGGTGTGACCGCAGGCCTGGGTAGCGTGGTGATCTTGGGGTCCGTTGGCAATAACAATAATTTGGGGCCGTCCGCTGGGGCACCGGGCGCCACTGTGGCGCTCAATGGAACGATGGAGGGCGTTCCCTCCGGTGTGCTGGCGGCAGCCCTTGCACTGCTCCAGGACTCTCGGGCCTCCCTGCCGGAAGCGGCCCGGGAACCGGCGGCGGCGTTGGAACGGCACCTCGCGGTGACCTTGGACGCCGCGGGCCGCGAGAATCCGGACAGTTCGCGCGTCCTTGAGGGCGTGACCAAGGCCAACCAGCTGCTGGATCAGGTAGAGAAGGCCGGTGGAAGTCTCGGGCGCCTGGGAAAAATGCTGCTGTCCCTTTATGGCATGTTTTGATACCGCACTTGGTGGAACCTGGGTCAGTCCTGCATGACGATGCGGACCGCGATCGACAGGGTGTCACCCTCATCCAGGCAATTGGCGGCGATCCTCGGAATCCCAAAGAGCAACAGCAAAGGGAGACGTTTCGACGTCGAAACAGTATGGGGAGAGGGGCGCATGTCCGAAGAAAATATGGTGCCTAAGTCGACGAAGGGCGGGGAAGGGGAGTGGACGCTTATGTTCGTACTCCCCCTGATCGATCTTGAGCAGCCCATCGAGAGCGGTGACATGGCCTTGGTATCGGTCGATGATCCCCGAGTGCGCACGATGACCCGCCTGCGCGAGGCCCTGCAGGGCCGCGACGCCAAGGCGGCCCGGTGCCAGGGGCTGGAACGCCGCTTGGAGCGCCTGGTGGCCGCCAAGGATGCCGTCTGGATAGAACCCCATTGCGCCTGGACTGCCAGGTCCTGGGTTCCCTGGCCTGCGCCGGCGCCGACCCCCGCAAACGCGTAGGCGAAGTGTTCAAAGCCCGGGCGACGGCGGCCGGTTATACCGGCAGCGGCACACCGGATGAGGGCAGGGTCTCCGGCCACAGCCTTCGAGTTGGTGCGGCACAAGACCTGCTGGTGGCGGGTTTCGGCCTACCCGCCTCTCCCGCCATACCTGCCCACTATGGCGAGCGCATCCAGGCCAGCGACGGCGCCATGGCTCAGCTGGCTAGGGCAGGGGGGCTGAGCGGTAGCTCGGCGGAAAACAGACACTTGGCACTGCGTTCACAGGTGTTCATGGCGCACATTGTTCGGGTCGAGACAACGTCCCTCGACAATCCAGCTCCATTTGGGCGAACACGGGGCCATGCTTGAACAGACCGAACAGCAGGCTCGCAGGTCCATGGGGAAACAGAAGCACATCCCGACCAACAAAACAGGAAAGAATGCTGACCTTTCCTCATAGGCATGAATCGCATTACCGCGCTAGCATGGTCACTATCCTTCGCTGAAAGGTTGTTCACCTGATGCCCATGCCGGCCCCCGCCTCTCCCCTGGAGATTACCTACGTCCCCGCCCGCCTGGGAACTCCCGTCTTCAGGGAGGCGCGGAACCGTGTAGAGGACAAGATCCGCCTGCCCCAGAACTATGAGGCTTGGCGCGAGGGTATCGCCGTCCAGGAACAGGCCTGGGAGGAGCGTCCAGAGCCCCAGGTCTTGGACGAGCTGCGGAGCGGCACGGCCTTCAAGGTCATTCTGGGAGAGCCCGGGGCGGGCAAGAGCCGGCTATTGGAGCACTGGGCCGAGCGGGCCCGGCCGGCGGCGCCCGGCTACGGCACCCTGGTGCCGCTGCTGCTGCCCCTGCGGCGCCTGCAACATCTGCCCCCCCGCCAGGATCATCCCGATCCGCGGGACCTGGCCGTGCAGGGCGAAGGCCTGGCCGACGCGCTATGGGCCCTGGGCGACCCCGGCCTGCCGGGACAAGGCCGGTCCTTCCGCCCCCTGTGGCTACTGGACGGGCTGGATGAGCTGCCGGATACCGGGTCTCTGGGGGACTGGCTGAAGCGCTTCCGCACCCTGCCGGGCGCCGTGACCGTCACCTGCCGTACCGCCGTCTGGCAGGGGCTCACCGGTGAGCTTGTGGGCCAAGGCATCGTGCGGGTGGAAACCCTGATGCCGCTGCGGCCTGGGGCGGAACGGGCCGCCTTCCTGGTCCCAGCCCTCGGGCTGGCCGAGGCGGCCAGCCTGGCGGCGGCCCTGGACCGCAATGCCGCCCTGGCCACCCTGGGCGGCAATCCCCTGCTGCTGACCCTGGCGGCCCTGGTTTGGCTTGAGGACAAGGCCCTGCTGCCGGCCTCACGGGCGGCGTTTTACCGGAGGGCCGTGGCCGCCTTGTGGAAGCGGCGATTCCCTGTAGAGGGGCCGCAGTACCGTACCCGGGAGCGCGACCAGGTGCTGGAGCGCCTGGCTGCCACCATGGGGTTGGCGCCCGAAGTGGACTTGAAAGTCCTGGAGGCTTGCTTGGTCACGATCTGCGGGACGGAGCGCGACCCCCTGATGGAGAGGCTGAAGGCCAGCGGCCTGCTGGTGGTGGACGACGGGCGGGAGCGGGTGTCCTTCCTCCACCTGACCCTCCAGGAATATTACCTGTCGGTCAGCCTGGTGGACACAGCAGCCCGGGCGGCGATGGAGCGGCACTGGGCCGATCCGCGGTATGAGGAGGTCCTGGCCCTGGTGCTGGCCCGGTTGGCGGCCAACGGCCGCGGTGAGGAAGCCGGCGACGCCCTGGCCTGGCTGGTGCGGCAAGGCCAGGCCCATGCCGCCGATCGCGCGGTGCTGCACCGGATAGGGCGCAGCCCGCTGAGGACCGCTCTCCACTTGGTCGGCCGATCGAGCCTCGCGCCAGAAGCGCTGGGGGCAGGCTGGCGCGACCTTCAGGATGCAGTCGGCCCCTCCTTCCCCCGGGCCCTCGCCATCGCCCTGGACCGAGGCACGCCAAGCGTTATGCTGGAGCGCTTGGCAGCCGATCCGGACGCAGACGTGCGGCAGGCGGCGTTAAGAAACCCCTCCATGCCGGCGGAGGCGCTGGAGCGCTTGGCAGCCGATCCGGACGCAGACGTGCGGCGGGCGGCGTTAAGAAACCCCTCCATGCCGGCGGAGGCGCTGGAGCGCTTGGCAGCCGATCCGGACGCAGACGTGCGGTGGGCGGCGATAGGTAACCCCTCCATGCCGGCGGAGGCACTGGGACGTATAGCCGACGGTCTAGACTGGGCCATGCAGCGGGCGGCGGCGAATAACCCCTCCACACCGGCGGCGGCGCTGGAACGCCTGGCCGATTATCCGGAAGAGACCATGAGGCGGGCGGTGGCCATGAACCCTTCCACACCCGCGGCGGCGTTGGAACGCCTTGCCAACGACCCGGACGTGACCGTGCGGTGTTGGGTTGCGAGGAACCCCTCCACCTCTCAGGCGGCCTTGGAGCGCCTTGCCGACGATCCCGACGTGGACCCGCGCAGTTATGTGGCGTGGAATCTCTCCACACGGCGTCGGTGCTGAAGCGCCTTGCCACCGATCTGGACATCCACGTGCGGGCGATGGCGG
>NZ_BACU01000480.1 GCF_000333275.1 Azospirillum sp. B4
ACCTTCACCATCCGCGATCCGTCCAACGTGGTGGCGCTGGTGTTCTTCACCATCGTCGCCGTCTTCACCAGCCGCCTGACGGCCCGGGTGCGGGAGCAGGCGACCATCGCCGCCAACCGCGCCCGCATCACGGCGCAGATGTTCTCCTTCGCGCGCAAGTTGGCCGGCATCGGCGAGATGGAGGATCTGCTGTGGGCCACCACCCACCAGGTTGCCCTGCTGCTGAAGGTCCGCGTCATCCTGCTGATGCCGGACGACCATGGGGCGCTGGAGGTGCGCGCGGGCTATCCGCCGGAGGACCAGGTGGGGGAGATGGATCTGGCCGCCGCCCGGTGGGCCTATGACAACGCCAAGCCGGCGGGAAGGGGGGCCCCCACGCTGCCGGGTACCCAGCGCCTGTTCCTGCCGGTGCGGACGGAACGGGGTGTGGTGGCGGTGGTGGGTGTGGACACCGACGACCCCGGCCCCATCCTGACGCCCGACCAGCGTCGCCTGCTGGACGCCATCATGGACCAGGCGGCCGTGGCCATCGAGCGCGTGAAGCTGGTTCAGGACATCGACAAGGCCCGGCTGGAGGGGGAGACGGAGCGTTTGCGCTCCGCCATGCTCACGTCCCTGTCGCACGACCTGCGCACGCCGCTGGCCGCCATCATCGGCACCGCCACCACCCTCAGGAACGAGGGGGAGGGGCTGGAGCCCGCCACCCGCGCCCAGTTGACCGGCGACCTGCTGGTGGAGGCGGAGCGCATGGGCCGCTTCGTGCGCAACCTGCTGGACATGACCCGGCTGGAGGCGGGGTTGGACATCCGCCGTGAACCGACGGATCTGGTGGACGTGGTGCACACCGCCACCCAGCGGGCCAAGCCCATCCTGGCCGCGCGGCCGCTGACGCTGGACCTGGCGCCCGACCTGCCCCTGGTGCGCACCGACTACCTGCTGCTGGAACAGGTGCTGTTCAACCTGCTGGACAATGCCGCCAAGTATTCGGCGCCCGAGGCGCGGGTGACGGTGTCGGCGGCGCGGCGGCACAACCATGTCGTCATCCGCGTGTTGGATGAGGGCGTGGGCATTCCGCCCGACAGCCTGGAACGCATCTTCGACAAGTTCTACCGGGTGGAGGCGCGGGACCACCGCCAGGCCGGCACAGGCCTGGGCCTGGCCATCTGCCGTGGCTTTATGACCGCCCTGGGGGGCACCATCAAGGCCGCCAACCGTCCTGACAGGACAGGCGCGGTGTTCGAGCTGACGCTGCCGACCGATGACGCGCTTGACGCCTGGATGTTGGAGTAGACTGAGAGCATGACCAAACCCCATCGCATCCTGGTGATCGAGGACGAGGTGGCCATCCGCCGCCTGCTGCGCGCCGTGCTCACGCCCCAGGGCTGGACCGTGGTGGAGGCGGCGACGGCGCAGGAGGGGCTGGCGCAAGCGCGCCTGCCGGGCGTGGACCTGATCCTGCTGGACCTGGGTCTGCCCGATGGCGACGGCCTGGATCTGGTGGGCCGGTTGAAGGCGGAGCGGCCCACGCCCATCATCATCCTGTCCAGCCGGGACCAGGAGGACGACAAGGTGGCGGCGCTGGATCTGGGGGCCGACGACTATGTCACCAAGCCCTTCGGCACCGGCGAACTGATGGCCCGCATCCGTGCCGCCCTGCGCCATGCCGTGCAGCAGCAGGGCGGCCGGTCGGTGGTGAGCGCCGGCGGGCTGGAGATCGACCTGGTCAACCGGCATGTCAGCCGGGCGGGGGAGAAGCTGCACCTCTCGCCCACGGAGTTCGATCTCTTGCGCTATCTGGCCGCGCACGCTGGCAAGATTCTGACCCACCGCCAAATCCTCAAGGAAGTCTGGGGGCCGGCCAAGGAAGACGAGGTGCAGTACTTGCGGGTCTACGTCCGCATGCTGCGCCAGAAGATCGAAAGCGATCCCAACGCGCCGGGAATCATTCAGACGGAACCGGGCATCGGCTACCGCTTGGTGATTAATGATGAATCCCTCTGATTCAGCAGGATTCTTATTGAAACGAATCGGGCGTGGGCGCCCATACCGGCAAGGCGGGTGCGCTATGCTGCCGCAGATCACCCTTCCCAAAGGGCCCAAGATCGCTTATTTGACGGCGATCGGTCACCAGTACGGTTGTTTTCATGCTCCGCTCCAGCGCGGCAACCCGGCCGGCCTTCGCCGCCCCCAAGGTCGCTGACGTCATGGCGTCGATCGCATCCGATCCGTCGTCAGTCCCTTCCGGCGCCGCCGCGTCGTCGCTGGCCCCGTCCTCCGTGGGGCTGGGCCTCACGGTGGCGACCAAGGACGCCGTCCTGAAGGAAGTCGCGCTGCGCATCGCCGCCGCCGGTGGCCTGGACGTCGGCGCCGTGCTGGACGATCTGCGCGCGCGGGAGGCCCTGGGCTCCACCGGCGTGGGCGCCGGCATCGCCATTCCCCACGCCCGCTTCACAAGCATCAGCCGCCCCATCGGCGCCTTCATCCGCCTGGCCAAGCCGGTGGAGTTCGAGGCCATCGACGGCGCGCCCGTGGACCTGGTCTTCGGCCTGCTTACCCCTGTCCATTGCGGCAACGCCCATTTGCAGGCCCTGGCCCGCATCAGCCGCGCCTTGCGCACCCCCGGCCTGGCCGCCGCCCTGCGCGCCGCCCCGGACGCCCTATCGCTGCACGCCCTGGTGGCACCCATCCTGGATGCCGGCGCCGCCTGTTGATCGTTCCCCGGGTGAATTGACCCGTATCAAGGACGCGTCCGTCCTGTCGCGCGATGATGGCGGCATCCCAAACGGAGGATGCCGCCATGACCGCGCCCGCTCCCAAGACCGATTTCCTCGCCCCTACCGCCGTGCGCCAGATCATGACGCCCGGCGTCCTGACCGTACGCCCCGAGACACCGCTGGTCGACGCCCTGCGCCTGATGGTGCGCAACCGCATCAGCGGCCTGCCGGTGGTGGAGGACGACCCCGCCGAGGATGGCGGTGGCGTCCGCGTGGTCGGCGTCCTGACCGAAGGCGACCTGCTGCGCCGGGTGGAGACGGGGACCGAGGTCCACATCACCTGGTGGCAGAAGCTGTTCACCACCCCCGGCGACCAGGCCGACCAGTACAGCAAGGTGCACGGCCGCCGCGTGGATGAGGTGATGACGCGTGACGTCCTGACCGTGGACGTGGACGACGACGTCGCCGTCGCCGTGGCATTGATGGACCGCCACAAGGTAAAGCGCCTGCCGGTGCTGGCCCATGGCCACCTGGCCGGTGTGGTCAGCCGCGCCGACGTGGTGCGCGCCCTGCTGCGGACCCTGGACGTGGGCACCGCGGGGGCGGAGGAACCGCCGCTTCTGGACGCGGAGATCCGCTACCGCCTGCTGGTGGAACTGGCCGACAAGCGCTGGTGGGCCGACAGCCGGGTGGACGTGGCGGTGGAGAACGGCGTGGTCACCCTGACCGGCGCCGTCTACGACGCCCGTGTGGCCCAGGCCTTCCGCGTGGTGGCGGAGAATGGCCCTGGCGTGCGCGCGGTGCATGACCATCTGGTGGTGGCCGAAGGCCTGCCCGGCTGGGCCGGCGTGGACAACGCTTTCGTGGCGTGAGGCAGCTTTCGCCGGGAGGCCCGGCAAGAAGTGACCGGCGGCACCTTCATTGCCGGTGCCGCCTGCAGGGGGATAGCCGCCGAATCAAGGGCTTCGCTCTGGCTTAAAAGTTGCATATTTGCCGGTCATCACCCGCTGATGGATAATGGGGAGCGTGATGACCAGCATTCCAACAGTCGACCGCGGCACCAGCGTCGGCAACAACCACCTGATGCCGCCGGATAACAGTACCGCCCTTGTGCAATCGGCGCTGAACCAGATTTTCGCTATCAGCGACACCGACAAGGATGGCGTCCTGAGTGCCAAAGAGGTGGAGGCCGCCGTCGCGTCCGGCCAGGGCGGCAAGGACGCTGCCGACGCGTTGTATGGGAAGTTGAGCGCGGACGGCACCCAAACGGTTGATCGCCAGCGCTTCATGTCCAGCTTCCCGGGCGGCAGCCTGACCGGTCCCACCCTGTACCTCCTGGCCCAGACCAAGGACATGACCGACCATGGCTATGTCCAGACCATGCATCTGGTATCCCTGGTCAATCCGAAGACCGGGAAGGAGGACGGCGGTGAATACCCCTGGATACCGCCGGAGAAGACCGACCCCGGCGGCCGCATCGCCCGCGCCACCTTTGACATGATGTACGGCGCCTTCGGGCAGGCGGTGAACGACGCCGGCAAGGACATGCTGAAGCAGATGCGGGACAATCAGGCCTATCTGCCGTGACCCGTGCGGCGGACGCGGGGGGCCAGGACCGGTCCCCCGTCCGCCGTGCCCTGTTGACATTAAGCTGATTACTCCGACAAATGGGTGCGGATGTTAGCGCTATCACCCGGTGTGATCCCGCCCGGAGGCGCTTGGGCGGCCGCGATGGCGTGGGTGCGAGAATAAACAAGGGCGCGACGTGACAGACGCGGCCCTCAGGGGGAAGAGTTTGATGCCACGAAGCTGCGGCCATGTCCTGGCGCTGACGGCGATCCTTGCCGTCCTGTCCACCACCGCGGCGGCGGAGCGAATGCCTTTGGCGTCCGGCTGGCGGGTCCACCGGGGCGAGGTCGCGGGAGCCGAGGCCGTGGCGTTCGATGACAGGGATTGGCGGCAGGTCACCGTCCCCCATGACGCGGCCATCGACGATCGTCCCGATGGCACGCCGCCGTTCGACGCGCGGGCGGTCGCGGGCCAGGATTCCGGTTACCTGCCGGGGGGCCAGGCCTGGTACCGGCGGCATATCATTCTGGACGCCACGCAGGCGGCGCGCGTTGTTCGCCTGACGTTTGAAGCCGTCTACATGGATGCCGATATCTGGCTCAACGGCCAGCCTCTCGCCCGGCACCACGATGGCTACACCGCTTTCACCCTGGATCTGACCGGCAAGGTGCATGCCGGCGACAATGTCATCGCCGTCCGGGTCAACCATCCCGACCCGTCGTCGCGCTGGTACGCCGGCACCGGCCTGATCCGCCCCGTCAGCCTTGACATCCTGGACCCCGTCCATCTCGATCCGGACGGCACGGCCATCACCACCCCGGTGGCCACGGCGCAGCGAGGGCAGGTCGCGGTGCGGTCGGCGGTGACGAACCAGTCGGCGCGCGCGGCGACGGTTGAGCTGCTGTCCCAGGTGGTGGCGGCCGACGGCGCCGTGGTCGCCCAGGCCCGGCAGACGCGACCGTTGGCGGCCAACGGCCGGGTGGATTGGGACCAGTCGCTGGCTGTGAACCAACCGGCGCTGTGGTCGCCGGATGCGCCCAACCTTTACACCCTGGTGCAGCAGGTGCGGGTGGCCGGTGTGCTGAAGGATGAGCGGCGCACCCGCTTCGGCATCCGCACCATTACCGTCGATGCGCGCCAGGGCCTGCGCATCAACGGCCAGAAGGTGGTGCTGAAGGGCGGCAACATTCATCACGACAACTACATGATCGGCGCCGCCGGCCTGCCCGACGCGGACGCGCGCAAGGTGGCGCTGATGAAGGCCGCCGGCTACAACGCCATCCGCAGCGCCCACAACCCGGCCAGCCAGGCCACCTTGGATGCCGCCGACGCCCTGGGCATGCTGGTGATCGATGAGGCCTTCGACGCCTGGGACAAGCCCAAGCGCGCCCAGGACTATGCCCGTTTCTTCGCGACCGACTGGGCGGCGGACCTTGACAGCCTGGTGGTCAGCGGCCGCAACCATCCCAGCGTGTTGTTCTGGAGCATCGGCAATGAGATACCGGAGCAGGGCACTCAGCAGGGCGCGGAGACGGGACGGCGGCTGGCCGACCGGGTGCGCCGCCTAGACCCCACCCGGCCGGTGACGCAGGCGGTCAGCATCGACGGGCCGGACAACGCCCGCCAGTTCGCGGTGCTGGACGTGGCCGGCTACAACTACCGCGCCCATCTGTTCGGCCCCGACCATGTCCAGTTCCCGGACCGGGTCATGCTGACCACGGAATCCACGCCCAAGGACGCCTTCCAGTATTGGCGGCCGGTGGAAACCATGCCGTGGGTCATCGGCGATTTCGTCTGGACGGCGGTGGATTACATCGGCGAGGCGGGTATCGGCTGGATGGGCTACAGCCAGGATTGGCAACAGCTGGCCCCCTATCCCTGGACCCTGGCCTATTGTGGCGAGATCGACGCCACGGGACGCAAGCGGCCGGCGGCCTATTACCGCGAGGTGCTATGGAAGACGGGCGTCGACCCCATTTCCGCCTTCGTGCGCCAGCCGGCGGGGACCGAGGATTTGCCGGACCGCCATTACTTCCCCATCCAGCCACCGCACCTGGACTGGTCGCTGGATGACGTGCATCCCAGCTGGACCTGGCCGGGGCAGGAGGGCAAGCCGCTGGAGGTGGTGGTCTATTCCGAGTTTCCAGAGGTGGAGCTTTTCCTGAACGACCGGAGCCTGGGCCCCCGCGCGGTGGGCGTGGACAGCGAATACAAGGCGACGTTCAGGTTCCCTACGCGCCCGGCCGCCTGGTCGCCGTGGGCTATCGCGACGGCCAACCCGCAGGGCGGTGGGAGTTGCGCACCGCCGGCGCGCCGGCCCAGGCGCGGCTGTCCCTGGACCGGGCGACGGTGCGGGCCAACGGCCAGGACCTTGCCTACCTGACGGTGGACCTGACCGACGCCGGCGGAACGCCGGTCTATGCGCAAGAGGCCGACCGCCTGGTGACCGTCCGGGTGGCCGGTGCCGGCGCGCTGGCCGGCCTGGGCAACGGCGACCCCCATGACGCCGGCAGCTTCCAGTCCGGCCAGCGGCGCACCTTCCATGGCCGCGCCGTCCTGGCCATCCAGGCTGGGACGCGGGCGGGTGCCATCACCGTCGACATTGACGTCGCGGGGCTGCCCGCGCGGCGGGTCACGCTGGATGCGACATCCCCGTAAAACAACAACGAGAGGGACGACCCATGCGCTCACCGGTAAGGAATCCCCTGTCCTGGCGCCTTCTCCTGCCCGTTGTCGGCATGGTGCTGGCCCTTTCCCCGGTGGCCGGGGCCGACACAGTGGTGGGGAAGCTGGAGGACGCCGGCGCGTTGGCGCTGCGCACCGAACGGGGCGTCCTGACGATCGAGCCATGGCTGGACGGCATCATCCAGGTCCGGTTCGGGACGCCGGGCTATCGCGGCAATTACAATCCGGCCGTTATCAGCCATCCCGGGACTGTCGCCTTCCAGGTGGGGGAGACGGCCGACGCCTATGTGCTGACCACCGCGCGGCTTCATGTCCGCGTCGCCAAGGCGACGGCGGCGGTGACCTTCCTGGACGCCAAGGACCATGTCCTTCTGGAGGAGGGGGAGCGGGACGCCGGGGTGGGGGCCACCCAATGGTTCAAGACCGCGACACCGGTTTACGGACTGGGCCAGCACCAGAACGGATTGCTGGATTACGCTGGCCACACCATCCACCTGCAGCAGGCCAACACCGACGTGGGCATACCCATGTTCGTGTCGCCCAAGGGCTTTGGCCTGCTGTGGAACAACGCCTCCGTCACCGATGTCGACGTCGCCACCGGCGCATCACCGCTGGGCATCCGGTCGGAGGCCGGGCCCGGCATCGACTATCACTTCATCCTGGGACCGCAGTTGGATGGGGTGATCGCCGGCTATCGCGCGCTCACCGGGGACGTCCCCCTGATGGCCCGCTGGACCTGGGGCATGTGGCAGTCCAAGGAACATTACAGCACCCAGGATGAACTGGTCGCCATTCCGCGCCGCTATCGGGACATGGGCGTGCCCATCGATGCCGTGGTGCAGGACTGGCAGTACTGGGAGGCCGGCCAGTGGGGCAGCCACCGGTTCGACGCGGCGCGCTATCCCGACCCCAAGGCCATGGTGGGGGCGATCCACGACCTGCATGTCCACACCATCATCTCGGTGTGGCCGCGCTTCGACCTAGGCACCGCCAACTTGGCGGAACTGGACCAGGCCGGCGCCGCCTTCCCGGACGCCTTCAACAACGTCTACCCGGTTGGTTTTGGCCGCTGGTACGACGCCTGGAGCCCGAAGGGCCGGGAAATCTATTGGTCCCAGATCATGCGGAACCTGGGCGTCCTGGGGTTCGATGGCTGGTGGCTGGACGGGGACGAGGCGGAACTGGGCGGGAAGACCGGCGAGATGCGGGAGCAGTCGACGGCCGCCGGCCCCGGCATCGTCGTCAACAACAGTTTCCCCCTGCTGCACACCGGCGGCGTCCATGACGGCATGCGGCGGGACCAGCCGGGGAAGCGGGTGTTCATCTTGTCCCGCTCCGCCTACGCCGGCCAGCAGCGCAACGGGGTGATCACCTGGTCGGGCGACACCCATGCCAGTTGGGAGACGCTGGCCAAGCAGATACCGGCCGCGCTCAATTTCT
>NZ_BACU01000479.1 GCF_000333275.1 Azospirillum sp. B4
CTGGCCCAGGCGGACGTGGGCGTGGCCATGAACACCGGCACCCAGGCCGCGCGCGAGGCCGGCAACATGGTGGATTTGGACAGCGACCCGACGAAGCTGATCGAGATCGTGGGCATCGGCAAGCAACTGCTGATGACCCGCGGCGCGCTGACCACCTTCTCCATCGCCAACGACGTGGCCAAGTACTTCGCCATCATCCCGGCGATGTTCGCGGGGCTGTACCCGGCGCTGAACGCGCTGAACATCATGCACCTGGCGACACCGCAGTCGGCCATCCTGTCGGCCATCATCTTCAACGCCCTGGTCATCATCGCGCTCATCCCGCTGGCGCTCAAAGGCGTGCGCTACCGCGCCCTGCCGGCCGCCAGCCTGCTGTCGCGCAACATGCTGGTCTACGGCCTGGGCGGCATCGTCATCCCCTTCATCGGCATCAAGGCCATCGACATGGTCGTGACCGCCGTCGGTCTGGCCTGAGGAGGCCAATCCCATGCTCAAGCAAATCCGCCCGGCCATCATGCTGGCCCTGCTCTTCACCCTGGTCTGCGGCCTGGCCTATCCGCTGGGCATGACCGGCCTCGCCCGCGTCCTGTTCCCCAGCCAGGCGGCCGGCAGCCTGATCACGGCCAAGGACGGGACCGTCGTCGGTTCCACCCTGATCGGCCAGAACTTCACGTCGGAGAAGTATTTCTGGGGCCGCCCGTCGGTGACCACGGACGCCGATCCCAACGACAGCACCAAGACGGTGGCCGCCCCCTACAACGCCGCCAACTCCATGGGCTCCAACCTGGGCCCCACCTCCAAGGCGCTGGTCGACCGCATCCAGGGCGACGCGGAGAAGTATGGCGCCACCAAGGACCACCCGGTGCCGGTGGACCTGGCGACCGCGTCGGCCAGCGGCCTGGACCCCGACATCTCCCCCGCCGGCGCCTATTACCAGGTGGCCCGCGTGGCCAAGGCCCGGGGGATGAGCGAGGCCGCCGTGCGCGCCCTGGTGGACGCCCATGTGGAAGGACGCGTCCTGGGCCTGATCGGGGAGCCGCATGTGAATGTCCTGGCACTGAACCGCGCGCTCGACGCGGCGCATCCGTCGGGTAACTGATTGTCCTGAAAGGTTGAAGGCTCGCGGTCCCGGGTTCATTGGCGCTATTGTCGCCGATGAACCCGGGCGGCGGCCTTTGCCGTTTGTACCGCCTCTGAAAGACCACCCTTGAGCCACGCCGACCACACCAACCGCCCGTCGCCGGACGCCCTGTTGAGCCAGGCCATGCAGGAGCGCCGGGGCAAGCTGCGCATCTACCTGGGCGCCGCCCCTGGCGTGGGCAAGACCTATCAGATGCTGGAAACCGCCCGGCAGCTGAAGGCCGAGGGCGTGGACGTCGTCGTCGGCGTGGTGGAGACCCATGGCCGGCGGGAGACGGAGGCCATGCTGGCCGGCCTGGAGGTCGTGCCCCGCCGGGTGCTGGAGTACAAGGGCCGCCCCCTGGAAGAGATGGACATCGACGCCGTGCTGCGCCGCCGTCCCCGCCTGGCCCTGGTGGATGAGCTGGCCCACACCAACGCCGCCGGCAGCCGCCACGCCAAGCGCTACTCCGATGTCGAGGAACTGCTGGCGGCCGGCATCGACGTGCTGCCACCCTA
>NZ_BACU01000478.1 GCF_000333275.1 Azospirillum sp. B4
CGCCCAGCTGCGTACCCTGGTGCGCGCCTTCGACCTGAAGCGTTACATGG
Source organism: Azospirillum sp. B4 (assembly GCF_000333275.1). Lineage (GTDB taxonomy): Bacteria > Pseudomonadota > Alphaproteobacteria > Azospirillales > Azospirillaceae > Nitrospirillum. Next base: position 51 of record NZ_BACU01000478.1, read on the forward strand.
CGGTGCTGGAAGCAGCACGGGCACCTGTTGGAGAGGACGATGGCGACACAGGCCAGGGCGATGGACCGATGGAGCACGCCAATGACTGACGCCGTGACCGGCCCCCCCGGCCGCCGCGACACCGTGCTGGTGGTCGACGATACGCCGGAAACCCTGGGATTCCTGACCGACGCCCTGGACCAGGCGGGCCTGACCGTGCTGGTGGCGACCGATGGCGAAAGCGCCCTGGCGCTGCTGGAGGAGGTGACGCCCGACCTGGTGCTGATGGATGCCGTCATGCCCGGGTTGGACGGGTTCGAGACCTGCCGCCGGCTGAAGCGCGACAAGGCCCTGGCCCACCTGCCCGTCATCTTCATGACCGGCCTCAGCGAGACGGAACACGTGGTGCAGGGCCTGCAGGCCGGCGGTGTGGACTATGTCACCAAGCCCATCGTGGTGGATGAGCTGATGGCCCGCATCCGCGTGCACCTGGCCAACGCGCGGGTGGCCTATGGCGCCCAGGTGGCGCTGGACACCACCGGGCGCTATCTGCTGGCGACCGACGCGCGCGGCGCCTTGCGCTGGTGCACGCCCCAGGCCCAGCGCCTGCTGGCGGCCTTCTTTCCCGGAGAGGGCGGCGCGGACGCCCTCCCCGCCGCCGTGGTGGAACGCCTGCTCCAGCTGCGCCGCGACGGCACGCCCAACCAGGCCATCCTGCTGGACGGTCCCGGCCAGGAGCAGGGCCGGCGGCTGGAGGTCGTCTACCTCAGCCAGACGGAACCGGACGAATTCCTGTTCCGCATCAGCGAGGCCGGCGCCGGCCGCGATGAACGCGCCCTGCAGCAAGCCCTGGCCCTGACCGCGCGGGAGGCGGAGGTGCTGGTCTGGATCGCCCATGGCAAGTCCAACCGCGACATCAGCG
>NZ_BACU01000477.1 GCF_000333275.1 Azospirillum sp. B4
CCAAGATTACCATGGATGTTCTCCGCGCCCACCACCTTGGCCGCCACCTCGGCCGCAATGGCCGAAGGGTCGGCATGGTTGATGGTGGGGGGATAGCCCAGATAATAGGTCAGCTCCCCCGTGGCGCCGAATACCGGTGGCAGGGTCCGCACCAGGTGGCGCAGGCCGTCCTCCAGCTGCTGACGAATTTCGGCCGTCAGGGCCCGGACGGTGCCGGCCAGCTTCACCTCGTTGGGAATGATGTTGTAGGCGGTCCCGGCATGGATGCGCGTGATGCTGACCACGCCGCATTCCACGGGGGAGATGTTGCGGCTGACCAGGGTCTGCGCCGCCAGGACCAGCTGGGACGCCACCACCACCGGATCAACCGACAGATGTGGCAAAGCGGCGTGACCACCGCGCCCTTGGATGGTGATCTCGAATCGGTCGGCACCGGCCATGACCGGGCCGGCGCGGACACCCATCTGCCCCGGCGGCAGTTCAGGCCAGTTATGCATGCCAAAGACCATGTCACAGGGGAACTGGTCGAACAGCCCCTCCTCCACCATGCGCTTGCCGCCACCGGCCCCTTCTTCCGCCGGCTGGAAGATGAAGTTCACGGTGCCGGAGAAGTTGCGGGTTTCCGCCAGATAACGCGCGGCACCCAGCAGCATGGTGGTATGGCCGTCATGGCCGCAGGCGTGCATCTTGCCCGCCACCTTGGAGGCGTGGGCGAAGGTGTTTTCCTCCTGCATGGGCAGGGCGTCCATGTCGGCGCGCAGGCCGATGGTCTGGCCGGTATCCTGGCCCTCGCCCCGGAGCACGCCCACCAGTCCGGTGCCGGCCAGGCCACGATGGACGTCGATGCCGAATTCGGCCAGCTTTCCAGCCACGAAGTCGGAGGTCTGCGTCTCCTCGAACGCCACCTCAGGGTTTTCGTG
>NZ_BACU01000476.1 GCF_000333275.1 Azospirillum sp. B4
CCGGGCGATGAGGCGGTGCTGGTCCGCTGNCTGACTTCGATCCGGGAATTCGAGGCCATGGAGCCCCCCGCCGGAACCGCCTCGGCCAAGGTGCAGCGGCTGGCCGTTGCCGAAGGCCAGGCCGCAAGTCACTACACCGTCGCCTTCGGCCGCGACCGGGACTTCAACGCCTTGATGTGCGTCGTGCCCGGCGCCGTGCTGAACCGGGAGGACATGACCTGGCGGGTGCCCCTGGTCTCGCGCCTGGAACTGGAAGCGGCGTTGACCGGGATGCAAGTCCTGGAAAGCGACCGCGAGGCCGAGAAGAACCTGGCGATCCAGCGCCAGCTGGACGCCCCACTTCGGTCTCAGCCCGGCCTGAGCTTGCGCTACGACGCCGGTCAGGAAAGCTATCGTGTGGGTTTCGCTTACGACCCGGAGCTGGTGCAGTCCTTCGCCCGTCTGCCCGGCGCTATCCTGGATCGCTCCGGCGAGCGTCCGGCCTGGGTCGTGCCGGTGACGGCCTACGACGGGCTGTCGGCGATCCTGCAGTCGCGGTCCATCGAGGCGACCCCCCGGCCCCAGGAGCAGCCCAGCCAGACTGGGCGGGCCTTCTCCCTGGCCGGGAAACTTGCTGAAGAGGCTGTAGCGGCGGGAAGCTCGGACAAGCCAGGCTTCAAGCCGTCCGATGAACTGGAGCGGCTCGCCAAGCTGTTCGAGGACGCGCTGGATCAGTCGAAAAGAAAACAAGAGGCGAAGGAAGGGAGCCGAGGCCGGGCACCCTTCAGGGCCATCAACGTTATGCCGGACGGACGTCTGGCGGCAGACAGACCAGCGATCTTTCAGCTCCTCCTGAAGGAACAGCCTCGGATTGCCTTAAACCAGACGGTGACTCCTGGCTCCATGGAGGTGGCACGTCGGCGTCTGGATCAGCTCATTCGCCAGCATCCGGTGGAATTTGGCGGTCTGGAAGACTTCCTCGCCCCCATCCGGGACATTCCAAAAGTCTATCAAACCTTGAGCGAAATCGCTCAAGGCCGGATGACACAGCGAGCCGCAGCAATGACGGCATTGAAGCGCCACGAGGATCATTATTTGAATTCCTACACCGGTGCCAATGCACCGATGTTCGGGCGGGTTACCGCCAGCACCTTGCTTCGACATGTAAGCAAAGCCTTGGGCGATCAGTCCCCTCAGGATCGAGACCGCCTGGTGAAAACCCTGTGGCCGATATTCGTGGCCACGGAGCAGCTCCCAGTCATGACGACGGCCTTGGAATTTATCGGTCACGGCCGTGGTGATGCAGTTCGGGTGGCTCAAGCGGCTTTGGCCGTCGCAGGCGATCCAGAGATGAACATCACCGACATCGAACGCATAATTCTTGATGCCGAGGCGTCCGCGGAACGGGCAGCGCTGCTTTCATCGCGTCGCGAGATTCGCGAGACGATGGCCCACATGGTCGATGAGGCGGCCTCCGGCCCCTTGCATGCCCAAGGCTGGCGGGCCTCAACCATTCCCGTAACTCCGGGCTTCGAACCCTTCTTTGGAGAAGCCCCCCTACCCTCCCTGGCCAATGATGAGCATTGGCTTCAGCTTGTTCCGCAACCTCTGATGAATCGCAATGTGCGGAACCTTGGGGATAAGGATGATAGTTGGGGCATCGCCAATCCCGCCGACGGCACTTTCATCGGGGGAACCGTCTACAGGCGGGATAGGGAAGTGGACGGGGAACGGATTCTGGAAGCGGCTCCCTTTGAAGGTGTTGACCGAGCCGCGGTTCTTCTCCGGAAAATCGACGGACTGACAAATTGGGAGGATGTCAGCGTACACGCTATAGAGGAGGACGATGATCTGCGGTCGCGGGGGAGCAATAC
>NZ_BACU01000475.1 GCF_000333275.1 Azospirillum sp. B4
CGCCTTCGGCGGGACCTTCACCAAGCCCTCCATCGGCCCGACCTAGAGGCGGCGGCCCGGACATACCTTGAAGAAGTATTCGCCCCCGCGGCGGCATCCGCTGCCCTCGATCAGAAATCGGTGGATGCGCTGATCGACACGCAGGGTATCACGGCTGTGTCCCTGGCTTTGGCCGATATGGCGCTGGGGCGGGCCCCGCGCATCACCACGGGCGCGATCGAGTCCATAGGTGCCAACCAGGCCGAGGCCATTCTGGCCGTCAGCGCACCCGAGATCCAAGCCGAAGGCACCTCCCCAACGGCCGCCGACAACACGGCGCTCAATCACGCCTACCGTCTGGCTTCCATTGACGGGCCTTTCGACGACAAGTCGGTGGCCTTTTCATTGGCCAGCCTGTCAGAGGCTGACCAGCGCGACTTCGAGGACCACCTGCTGGCCAGTTCAGAGGGTGTCAGCGGGACAGGCATCCTCGGGGTGGTCAAGATCGATGTCGTCGAGCCCAACGGCACGATCTATGGACGGCCCCTGGACAAGGACGGCGGCGTGTGGCGTTTCGAGGGCCCTGGCCTTTACGCCGTTGAACGCGATAAGGGCGACCGCTGGGCGCTCCTGGCGTCCGGGGACGGGCGCATCGCCGCCGTGCCGCCGGATGATGCCGGCTTGGCCATCTTCACGGGCATGATGACGGGAGACCGCGCCGCCAGTGTCTTGTCGGAGATGCTGGAACGGGCGGACACCGAGGGTCGCTTGCTGTCAGGCCGCCTGGCCTTGCCGCCGGCGCTCCCAGCCGTCTCCCTGGAGATCGGTTCGGACACGGCAGATGGCGCGCGGCGGAGTGCTGCTCAACTGCTTCAACAGGCCGAGGAGGCGGCTGGAGCGGAGGCGGTCGATACCACCCTTACCGCTAAAGGTGAGCTGTCGGTAACATTCGCTGCCGAGACGGTCACCGCTTTGGAGGAGATCCGTTTCGACGTCGCGCAATACCTGCCCGTTATGGAGGCCCGGCTCACCGTCTACCAGCCCCCTGCGGAACGGTTGATGGACTCGGGTGATGGATCGCGGGCACCCGCGCCAGCCGTACCGGGGTCCACTCTGGTGCTGGGGCAGGAGGACGTATCCATACATCGTGACCAGGGCAAAAACGCCAAACGCCTGGTCACGGAAATGATGGCCGCGATCCAGCAGGCGGGCCGGGGGCTGAGCGCCGCCGGCGGGGAACTGGGCGAGAGTGGCCGGCGTTCCTGGAGCGACATCAGCCAAGGCCTCCAGGGCTTACGCGATGGCTTGACCCGGCGTCTCCATGAGCTCCGGTACCAGCTCAACCTGCGCAACGACGGGACCCTTCTTCCTCGCCTGCATGACGGCCACGATCATGCGGCGGCTCGAACCTCCCTTGTTGGGGCGGAGTTGGCCGCCGCCGGCGTGGCCGGGTCGGCGCTGCTGCTTCACCACCTGGCGCAGTCCGCTTCGGTGGCTCCTGCAGCCTTCCGCCTGGCCCGCACCGACGGGCCAGTATCGCCGGCGGCCGGGCAGAGGGAACCCGCCGGGGGCTCGGGACTGGACATCACACTGCCCTTCCAAGGTGGCGGTTTGATGGTCTCCGAATTCGCGAGCCGAGACCAGGCCGGCTTCCTCGTCCGGGCGGATCGCCAACTCGGGCC
>NZ_BACU01000474.1 GCF_000333275.1 Azospirillum sp. B4
GTCTTTACGCCGCCCCGCTGGCGGCCTTCCTGATGGTCCTCCCCCCAGGATTTAGGCCTGCGCTACGTCTGGGCCAAAGGCCCCGTCGCCGCCTTTGGCCCCG
>NZ_BACU01000473.1 GCF_000333275.1 Azospirillum sp. B4
CCTCCGGCGCCACCCGCATCAACGAGGCCCTGGTGGCCCGGGCCCTGGCCGACGTCCTGAACGGCGACCGCTTGCTGCGCGCGGATCCGGAGTTCGTGCGATTGACCACCGGTTACCCTATCGGCGGCGTTCCGCCGCTGGGGCACGCGGTGGCGCCTGTCACGTTATTTACGATCTCACCCGCCCGCACGCGGAAGGTGGCGTGTTTCAGCCGCTCCACCCCGTGCGCGTCGAACACGCTCAAATCCTCGACCGTCAGCAGCGGC
>NZ_BACU01000472.1 GCF_000333275.1 Azospirillum sp. B4
TGCCCGCCCCTGGGCCGCCGTCATCGCCTGTCCGGCGTGTCCGACATGCCCGCCCGGGCCGGGACACGGGGCGCGACCCCCGGTAAGCCATTGGTATAAGCACCAGTAAAGCAGCATCGCCACCCCAAGGAGGATAGCCACTGCGGCGCTGGTCGCCGCCATTGCCCCGCTTAGACGGCGAACCCGATGGAG
>NZ_BACU01000471.1 GCF_000333275.1 Azospirillum sp. B4
GACTACGCACTCCTCCGTCATCGCGGGGGCGGGAGACTGGCTGGCGTCCTGGTGGCGGTCACCTGGTCGGCGATCGCGGGGCGTCTTTGGCCGTCCCTCCCCGGGGAAGTCATCGGCCGCCTTTTTTGGGGCGGCCGCATCTTTTTGTTCGTCTAGCGTACAAATGTCCGTATAATGAACATTACAATGAACCTGACGCCCCGGCCTGTCAACGGCACCGTGGGCGGTGCACCTGCGTGGTGGAGGCGCGGCCGATGACCGAGGTGGATGTGGAGACGGGGGAGGAGGGGGGCGAATTCGTGCGCGCCCTGGCGCGCGGCCTGTCGGTGATCGAGGCCTTCGGCGCCACCCACACGCCCATGACCCTGACCCAGGTGGCGAAACGGGCGGAGGTGACGCGCGCCACCGCCCGGCGCCTGCTGCACACCCTATGCGCCCTGGGCTATGTCGCCTTCGATGGCAAGCTGTTCAGCTTGCGGCCCAAGGTGCTGAACCTGGGCCTGGCGTATCTGTCATCCCTGACCCTGACGGGTGTCGCCCAGCCCCTCATGCAGGAACTGGTGGGGCGGGTGCAGGAATCCTGCTCCATCTCCGTGCTGGACGGCACGGACATCGTCTATGTCGCGCGCGTGCCCATGAAGCGCATCATGTCCATCGAGATCAGCATCGGCACCCGCCTGCCGGCGGCGCGCACCTCCATGGGCCGGATGCTGTTGTCGGCCCTGCCGGATGCCGAGTTGGACGCCATCCTGGCCGCCACCCCGGGCATCGCGGTGGAGGCGGTCAAGGCCGCCGTACGCCAGGCCGGCGGCCAGGGCTGGGCCCTGGTGAATCAGGAGTTGGAGGAGGGCCTGCGCTCCATCGCCGTGCCCATCCGGGGCCGGGGCGGGGCGCTCATCGCCGCCATGAACGTCAGCACCCATGCGTCCCGTGTGACCGAGGCGCAGCTGCGGGAGGAGTTCCTGCCGGCGCTGCAAGCCACTGCCAGCCAGATTTCCCATGCATTAAGCTTCGCTTGATTTCTTACGTAATTAATTAACGAATGCATCCAAGAGATTGTAAGCAAATCCGAAGGCGATTCTCAAATTGATTGAACGAATCAGAGCCCCGAAGAATTTCTAATCGTTGTCTTTGAGCGATTGCAGGAAAAAGTACTTCTATGCTCAGCCGCCTGCGGCGGCCAGCTATAGCTTCGATGGCTGTACTAAGAATCTGTTTTGGGTCTGTTAAACGCTCTGCGGCACGAGCATTAGTCGGCAAACCCACTTCATCGGGAGAGCCATTGTAGCCAAGCGCGTTGGTTACCGCCCCTCCGTCAGCTATAANCCAAGCCTCAGTTTCATTCATGGGGGTAATAGTTATNCATCTTTCGGAAGGCCACCTTAAAACGTCTGAAATCGCTGCGCAATAGGATATAGATCTATCATCC
>NZ_BACU01000470.1 GCF_000333275.1 Azospirillum sp. B4
GGGCGGTGATTGACAGGTTACCCTGACCGGTGCNGTGGCCGCCAGGCAGGGTGCGCCAGGCGTGGGCCTGGATGCCCAGGGGGGCGAACAGGGCNTCTTGCGCCAGGACGTCCAGGCTTTGGCCCGTGGCGCGCTCCACGATCAGGCCCACCAGGAAGGCGTTGAGGGAGCAGTACTGGTAGGTGCGGCCCGGCGCCTCCCGTACCGGCACGGCCAGGGCGGCCGTGGCCCAGTCGCCGCTTCGCTCCCCCGCCTCATCCAGCGTGTCCTCGTTGCCGGGGGAGGCGGGGTCGGTGTCGTCGGCCGCCAGGCCGGAGCGCATGGTCAGCAGGTCGCGGAGGGTGATCGCCTCCCAGCCTGCGGGCAGGGGGCCCGGCAGGTGACGGCTGATGGGGGTGTCCACGCCCGCCACCCGGCCCCGGTCGATGGCGATGCCCATCAGCAGGCCGGTCAGGCTTTTGGTGGCGGAGCGGATGTCGTGCAGCGTGCTGGCGCCGTCGCCGTTGTAATAGGCCTCCGCCACGCGCCGGCCGTGCTGAAGGACGACGACGCCCTTGAGGTCCGGGTGCGGGTCGGTGCGCAGGCTGTTGAGCACGGCGGCCAGCCGGGCCGGGTCGGGCGCCGCCGCCCGTGTGGCCACTGGGATCAGTCCGGTGAGGGCCGCCCCCGCCAAGCCACCCAGCATCTGCCGCCGTCCGCAAACCCATCCGTTCATGCCGCCTCTCCCCGGTTACGCGGGCGGAAGCTTCGCCGAGATCACGCCGCCGGGGCAAAGGCCATCCGGGCGGGGTGTCATGGGGCCACTTGGATGATGTGGCGTCAACCAGGATGAAACCCCTGCCGTTTCACCACGACCGCTGCTATGAAATCGATAACATCAGCGATAACACCCAAGGTGAGGAAGCGACATGGCGATACGGGCGGCGTGGGCACTGGTCCTGGCGATGGGGGTGGCCGGAGTGCCGGCGCGGGCGGCGGAGACCGTCAAGGTCAACCCGGCGCTGGAGGCGGTGCTGGCGGAGGATCCGCCCTTCCAGGCGCAGCGCCTGCGCCTGGTGGATGTGCCCGCACCCGCGGGGCCGGCGGTCAGCCTGTTCAACGGCCATGACCTGGGCGACTGGGATGCCTGGCTGGGCTATCCCGATCCGGCGCGCACCTATCTGCCGCGGCCGGGGCAGGCGCCCATCGGTGCCGACAAGGCGGCCATCGATCGTATCTTCCACGTGGTGACGGAGGACGGGGAGCCGGCGATCTTCATCACCGGGCAGACCTGGGGCGGCATCGTCAACCGGGGCGACCACGCCAACTATCACCTGCGCCTGGAATACAAATGGGGCAAGGCCCGCTACGCCCCGCGCCTGGGCATGCCGCAGAACAACGGCCTGCTGTACCACAGCCATGGCGCGCCCGGCGCCGTCTACGGCACCTGGATGGCGGCGGCGGAGTTCGAGATCATGGTGGGCTCCGTCGGCATGGTGGTGCCGGTGGGGCCCAACGTCACGGCGGTGACGGAGGTGGGGCGCGACCGCTCCCTGATCGACCCGCAGCGGCGCTACATGGCCGGCGGGCGCAGCGTTGTCGTGCGGCAGCCGGCCTGGAACGTGGAAGCGGCCAGCGATGCGGAAAAGCCGGTGGGCGAATGGAACGTGCTGGACCTCTACGTCCTGGGTGACCAGGCGGTGCATGTGGTGAACGGCGTGCCGGTGATGGCGGTGCGCGAGCTGCGGGAGTGGCACGGTGACCGGGCATCGGAACCGCTGACCCACGGCCGTATCCAACTACAGTCCGAAGGGGCGGAAACCTTTTTCCGCCGCATCACGCTGGAGCCCATCACCACGCTGCCGCGTGTCGTGGCGGAGTGAAAGCCAAGCCGGCGGATGCCGGTGCCCGGTGCTTGAGGGCATACGTCAAGACTCCTTCAGGAACTCCAGCAGCAGCCGGCTGACCTCCGCCGGCGCCTCCCGCGTGGGGAAGTGGCCGACGCCGGGCAGCAGTTCGCGGTGGTAGGGGCCGGTGAAGTGGCCGGCGGCCCTCTCGGTGGTGGCGGGCAGGGTGCAGCGGTCGTCGTCGCCGTGGATCATCAGGGTGGGGATGGACAGGGTGCGGGCGGCGCGCTGGCGCTTCTCCAACTCGGCATAGCGGGGGTCGGGCTTGGCCTCGTCCCAGCGCACGCGGTAGGAATGCAGGGTGATGGCGGCCCAGTCGGGGTTTTCGAACGCCGCCGCCGTGCGCTCGAACGCCGACTCCTCATACCAGCCGGGGGGCGACCAGGTGTCCCACTGGTGGCGGGCGAAGGCCTTGCCGTCGTGGCAGATGGTTTCGGCCCCCCGTTCCGTCGTCAGGAACCATTGGTACCAATAGCGCTGGGCCTGGGGCAGGGGCGGGGTGGGCAGGCTGCCCGGCTCCCACCCCACCGACAGGGCGGCGACGCGGCACAGCCGGTCCGGCGCGACGGCGGCCAGGAAATAGGCGATGCGCGCGCCCCAGTCGTGGCCGAAGACGGTGAAGCGCTGCCAACCCAGCGCGTTGGCCAGATCCAGCGCGTCCTGCGCCAGGGCGGCGATCTGGCCGGAGCGGGTGGTCTGGCTGGACAGGAATCGCGTGGGGCCGAAGCCGCGCAGCCAGGGCGCCACCGTTTTGTACCCCGCGTCCCACAGGGCCGGCGCCACGGCGTCCCAGGTGTGCGCGTCGTCCGGCCAGCCATGCAGCAGCAGCACCGGCGGTCCGTCGGCCGGGCCGCCCGTCAGGTAGGCGATGTCGAGCAGAGGGGTGGAGAGGTGGGCGATCTCCGGCGCCGTGTTATGGGGTGCGGTGTTTTGCATGCCGTATGAACCCTTTGACGAGGTTTCCGGTCCCGGCTCAGCCGGCGGCGCTGGCCACCACCCCCTCCGCCCCCGCCAGGTCCAGCAGCGGGAGGAAGGCGCCGGGCTCCTGCGCGCCCGACAGGGAGTAGAGGCGGTTGAAGATGAAGCAGGGCACGGCCTGGATACCCAGCTGGCGCACGGCGGCCAGTGACTGGCGCAGCGCGTCGCGGTCGGCGTCGCTGTGCAGGAAGCGGTCGGCGGCCTCGGCGTCCATGCCCACCTCCCCGGCGATGGCTGCCAGCACCGCTCGGTCGCCGATGTCGCGGCCGTCGCGGAAATAGGCCGTCTGCAGGGCGGCCGCCAGGGTCTGCGCCTGCGTACCACCCAGGCTGTTGCCCAGCCCGCCCGTCGCCTCGGCCTGGCGCAGCAGGCGGTGGGCGTTCAGCGTGTTGGGGGTGCGCCGGATGCGATCCAGGTTCAGCGTCAGGCCCTCCGCCGCCGCCGTCTGCTCCAGCAGGGCGTTGACCTGGCGGATGCGCTCCACGCTGCCGAACTTGGCCAGCAGGTCGATGGTGCGGTCCACGCCGCCTGACGGTGTGTCGGGGTCCAGCTGGAAAGGCAGCCAGCGCACCTCCGGCACCAGGGTGGGGCGCTGGGCCAGCGCCCGCTCCAGCCGGCGCTTGCCGATGTAACACCACGGACAGACGAAGTCGGCGACGATTTCGATCAGCATGGGCAGGCCGGCGGGGTGGTCCAGTGCGGGTCGTGGGGGCCGGCCGGGCGGATCGCCCAGGCGCCGGTCAAGGCGGTCGGACTATACGGCGGTGGTGCGCCCGGCGCGAGCCTCCTCCAAAGGTGTATGCGCCCGGACGAGGGCCACGGACGGGCGGCCGCCGAATGCCTGGGGTTTCTTTTTCGTTCCGGGAGGCGGGCTCCTGCGCTAAACTTTTCTGATCGTTATATTATGTGGGCACGCCGCCGGCCCTGGTCGATGGCGCCTGGTGGTTAAATCGCGGACGCTTTCGAAATAGGCCGGTTCGGTCGGCTGGGGATCCCCGATGGGGTCCCGTGGGGGAGACCCGTTCCATGAGCGAAACCTACGTCAGCATGAAGATTCGCGAGGCGATGGCCCAGGCGCAGGGCAGCCGCGCCCAGGCGCAGCGCATCCTGATGGCCTGGGCATTGGCCGACGAACAGTTGATGCGCGGCCTCTGCAAACCCTTCCTGAAGGGCATCACCGGTGCGGCCATCGAGCGCGCGGCGCGTGGCGGTGGCGCTGCGCCGGCACTCGGCACCCCCGGCACCGCTCCGGCCGGCACCGCCCGCCGGCCGCCGGCGCCGCAGCGCCTGACGCCCGCCCAGCTGGACGCCATCGTTTCCCGCATGGGTGGCACCCGCCTGGCCACTCAACCGCCCATCCTGAACGGCGCCCCCCCGCCCAAGGCGGAGGGCACGGTGAAGCAGGCGGCCTCGGTCAAGGCCCTGGCCGCCGCCTTCCACCGCAAGAAGTTCTGAACGGCAACCCGCCCGAATCAGCGGCCTGGAGCAGGACCGCTGGAGGCCACCGACCGGCGGCCCCGGAGCGAGTACCGAAGGACGGAGCGAGGAAGCCCAGCGGCCGAATGGCCGCGCCCGGCGTTTGAGGGCTGGGTAAGCCAAGGCGGGGCCGGCGGCTCCGCCTTTTGTTTCCGGACCGCTTCGTGGTATCGCTGCCGGCCTTGGTTTCGTCCGGTTTCTTATAAGGCCCGCTTTCGCCATGACCTCTGTCGCCGTCCGTTTCGCGCCCAGCCCCACGGGCCGCCTTCACATCGGCAACGCCCGCGCGGCGGTGATGAACTGGCTGTTCGCCCGCAGGAAGGGCGGCAGCTTCCTGCTGCGCATGGACGATACCGACCGGGAGCGGTCGACGGCCGAGTACGCCGCCGGCATCGAGGAGGATTTGCGCTGGCTGGGCCTGGAGTGGGACCGTTTCGCCCGCCAGTCCGACCGGCTGGACCGCTATGCCCTGGCGGCGGACCGCCTGAAGGCCGCCGGCCGCCTCTACCCGTGCTATGAGACGCCGGATGAGCTGGGCTTGAAGCGCAAGGCCCAGCTGGCCCAGCACCGCCCGCCGCTGTACGACCGCGCCGCCCTGCGCCTGACCGATGCCGACCGCGCGCGGCTGGAGGCGGAGGGCCGCCGCCCGCATTGGCGCCTGAAGCTGGAGCATACCCCCGTCGCCTGGGACGACCTGGTGCGCGGGCCCCAGCGTTTCCAGGGCCAGGACCTCAGCGACCCGGTGCTGATCCGGGAGGATGGCCAGCCGCTCTACACCTTCGCCTCCGTCGTGGACGATATCGAGCTGGGCATCACCCACGTTATCCGGGGTGAGGACCACGTGGCCAACACCGCCGTGCAGATCCAGCTCTATGAAGCGCTCGGGGGCCCCGTCCCCGCCTTCGGCCATTTCCCCCTGATCACCGACGCCAGCGGTGCCGGCCTATCCAAGCGCCTGGGCAGCCTGAGCCTGAAGAGCCTGCGCGAGGACTCCGGTTTGGAGCCCCTGTCCATCCTGTCGCTGCTGGCCAAGATCGGCACGTCGGACGCGGTGGAGGCCCGGGGCACGCTGGCCGACCTGGTGGCCGACTTCGACCTGGCCAAGGTCGGCCGGGGCACGCCCAAGTTCGATGCGGAGGACCTGCACCGCCTGAACGCCCAGATCCTGCACCACATGCCCTATGAGGCGGTGGCGGAGCGCCTGGGCGGCCTGGGCATGCCGGGCGCGGACGAGGCCTTCTGGCTGGCCGTGCGCCCCAACATCAGCCATGTGGCGGAGGCCAAGGGCTGGTGGGACATCACCCACGCCCCGCTGGCGCCCGTCGTCACCGACGCCGGTTTCCTGGAGGCCGCCGCCGGCCTGCTGCCCGCCAGCCCTTGGGGCCCCGACACCTGGGGCCAGTGGGTGGAGGCGGTGAAGGCCGCCACCGGCGCCAAGGGCAAGGCCCTGTTCATGCCCCTGCGCCTGGCCCTGACCGGCCTGGAGCATGGGCCGGAGCTGAAGACCCTGCTGCCCCTCATCGGGCGGGAGCGGGCACTGGCCCGGCTGTCCGGGCAAACCGCTTAAACTGTCCGCATCCTCAGCGTATTATCGTCTTTTCCTCTCATCCCAGGTCAATCCGTCATGGCGCTTCAGCTCTACAACACGCTCACCCGCGCGAAGGAAGTCTTCGTGCCCGTCGACGCTGCCCATGTGCGGATCTACTGCTGCGGTCCCACCGTCTACAGCTACGCCCACATCGGCAACGGGCGCACCTTCACCGCCTTCGATCTGTTGGCGCGGGTGATGAAGCACCTTTATCCAAAGGTCACCTACGCCCGGAACATCACCGACGTTGATGACAAGATCATGGACCGGGCCAAGGCGCTGGGCCAAAGCATCGAGACGGTGACGGAGACGACGACGGCGCAGTTTCATGCCGACATGGACGCACTGAACCTGCTGCGCCCGGATGTGGAGCCGCGCGCCACCGGGCACATCGACGCCATGATCGCCATGATCGGGCGGCTGATAGCGTCCGGCCACGCCTACGCCGCAGAGGGCCACGTGCTGTTCAACGTGCCGTCCATGCCCGACTACGGCCGCCTGTCGCGCCGCAGCGTGGATGAGATGATCGCCGGCGCCCGGGTCGAGGTGGCGCCCTACAAGCAGAGCCCCGCCGACTTCATCCTGTGGAAGCCCTCGGCCGACGACCAGCCGGGCTGGGACAGCCCCTGGGGTCGCGGCCGTCCCGGCTGGCATATTGAGTGCAGCGCCATGACCGCCGCCCACCTGGGCCCGGTGTTCGACGTGCACGGCGGCGGGCTGGATTTGATCTTCCCCCATCATGAGAACGAGATCGCGCAGAGCCGCTGCGCCCACGGCACCCAGGTCATGGCCAACTACTGGGTCCACGCCGGCTTCCTGACCATGTCCGGCGACAAGATGTCGAAGTCGCTGGGCAACATCTTCACGGTGGCCGAGCTGCTGGACGAGGTGCCGGGCGAGGCCCTGCGCCTGGCCTTGCTGGCCGCCCACTACCGCCAGCCGCTGGACTTCTCCAAGGACGGCCTGCGCCAGGCCAAGGCGACGCTGGACCGCTGGTACGGCGTGTTGCGGGCGGCCCAAGGGGAAACGGGCGAGGTGCCGGCCGCCAAAGTGCCTGATGAGGTTCTGGCCGCCCTTGAGGATGACCTGAACACGCCGCTGGCCTTCAGCCTGCTGCATGAACTGGCCAACCGCTTCCACAAGGAAACGGAGGCGGCCGCGCGCCAGGCCGTGGCCGCCGACTTCAAGGCCGCCGCCGGTCTGATGGGCCTGCTGACCCAGGATCCCGAGGCCTGGTTCCGTTGGGTTCCCAAGGGCGCCCAAGGCCTGGACGAGGCCGCCATCGCGGCCGCCATCCAGGCCCGCAAGGACGCCCGCGCCGCGAAAAATTTCGCGGAGGCCGACCGCATCCGCAAGGAGCTGCTGGAACAGGGCGTGGTGCTGGAGGACGGGCCGCAGGGCACGACCTGGAAGCGGACTTAACCCACCGGCGCCCTGGCCCGCAGCTCCCACGCCGCCGCCTCGTCCATGCGGCCCAGCCGGCGCAGGCAGGCTGCGCCCTGGGCGAGGGGGGCGGCCAGGCCGGCGGGATCGCCGTGCTCGGCGGTTTCGGCCGCGTGGCGGTACCAGTCCATGGCCTCAGGGTCACGGCCCAGCGCCGCCAGGGTGTCGGCCACCGCCCGCAGGGCGTGGCACAGGCCCTCCAGGTTCACGCGCCCCGCCGCGTCGCCGTCCTCCACCGCCGTGACGGCGGCCAGGGCCCAGGGCAGGGCGTCGGCGGGGTGCTTCAGATCCATCAGGCACTGGGCGACGCGCAGGCGGGCGCGCCCGACGTCGTCATGGCTGACGGGGCCGTCCAGGGGCCCGCGCGCCAGGGCCGTCACGCTGCGCTGGAACCAGACCAGCGCGTCCTCCACCAGGCCCAGGGCGTAGAGGCAGTCGGCCATCAGGTGCAGGCTGGCGCCCAGGCTGGCCTGATCGACGCGGGCCGGACTGGTGCTTGAGCGGGTGTCGCCCTGTTCCTTGGCGGCCACCGCCTGTTGCAGCCAGGGCAGGGCCTGGTCGGGCTGGCCGTGGCGGGCCAGGCACGCGGCGGCCTGGTGCAGGCTGTGGCCCACCGCCTCATGGTCCACCCGGCCCTGGATGTCGCCATGGCCGGCGGTTTCCGCCGCCTGGATGAACCAGGCCAGCGCCTCGGTGTCCCGGTCCAGACGGGCCAGGCAGGTGCCCACCAGGTGTTGGCAGGCCGCCAGGCTGTCCCAATGCACCAGCCCCTGGGCATCGCCCCGTTCAGCCGCCGCCACCGCGCGCTGGAACTCCGCCAGCGCCTCCTCCACCCGCCCCAGGTCATACAGGCAATAGCCCAGGTCATAGAGGATGCGGCCCAGGCGGTCGGGGTCGGTGTCGCTTGCGGCGGCATCCTGCCCCGCCGGGGCGACGGCCCCTTGCCCCGCCAGCGCGACGGCCTGGAGGAAGACGGGCAGCGCGTCCTCCGGCCGGCCCTGGTCGATCAGGCCGCGGCCATGATGGTGCAGGCCGCCGGAAAGGGCCGGGGCGGGATGGGTGAAGGGAAACGCGGGGTGCGCCGGCATGTGGGGACGGTCCCTTGCCAAGAGGGGGCCGGCCAAACGTGGGGACGGGGGGTGGGGCTGTCAACGCGCGCTGGACCTGGGGGACCTTAAGGGCAGGGGGCGCGCTGACGGGTATGGAGGAAGGGATACGGCGCTCGCCATAGGCACTGGCGCCTCAAAGGGACAGGGGCTCCCGGATCGCACCCGGGAACCCCTAACCTTCTGATCCAGCGCGGATTCAGCGCTTCAGCCGACCGCCGCTCACATCTTCCAGCCGATGCTGACGGTGCCGTTCAACCCGGCGCCGTAGTAGCCCTGGGACCAATACAGGCTGGTGATGTATTTCTCGTCCGTCAGGTTGTTCAGGTTGGCGGTGATGGACCAGTTCCGGTCGATGTCGTAGTGCGCCATCACCCCCAGCAGCGCGTAGGCGCCCTGCTCGCTGTAGATTTCCTTGCCGGTGGTGGTGCTGACGGCCTGCTGGTCGCGATAGATGCGGCTTTGCCACGACAGGGTGGTGCCCAGCTTCAGCTTGTCCGTGGCCTGGTAGTTGGCCGACAGGCGCAGGGTGTGGCGCGGCACATAGGTGCGCGCGGCGTGGCCCTGCTCGTCCTCGATCTCCACATAGGTGTAGCCGGCGGCCAGCTGCACGCCCGGCACCACCTGGCCCGACACCTCCGCCTCCACGCCCTGCGAGGTGGCGTTGACGCCGGTGTAGTAGGTCTGGCCGGTCGTCAGGTTATAGCCGGCGCTTTCCGCCGTGTTGTCCTGCTTGGCCTGGAACAGGGCGAAGCTGGCGTTCAGCTTGCCGTCGTACCAGGCGCCCTTGGCGCCCACTTCCACGTTGTCGCCCTCGATGGGGGCCAGGATCTTGTTGTTGATGTCCGTCTGGGTCTGCGGGTTGAAGATCTGGGCATAGCTGGCATAGGCCGAGATCTGCGGCGTCACCTCATAGACCAGGCCGGCATAGGGCAGGGCGCGGGTGAGGTCATAGCTGTTGGGCGCGCCATAGCTGTCGCCCGACATCTTCACGTGGGTGACGTTGACGCCGGTGATCAGCTTCAGCGGATCCAACAGGCTGAACCGCGCGGCGGCATAGCCGGTTTCGCGGGTGTAGTAGTAATGCGCCTCGCCGGTGTAGGCGTCCATGGCCGGTTCCGGATAGCTGCCGTCGAAGGCGCTGTAGCCCGGCAGCGCGGTGCCGATGCCCTGGCCGTAGTCGGAATGCTGGAAGCTGTTGCTGCGCCCCCAGTTGCCGCCCAGCACCAGGTCATGGGTGCGGCCCAGGGCCTGCACCGGGCCGGAGACATAGGCCTCCGCCGTCCACTGCCGGTCATGGTTGTGGTAGGCGGAGGGGTAGGAGTAGAGGCCGTCGCCCGTGGTCTTGTCCGGCGTGCCGTAGACATAGAACAGGTCACTGTCGCCCTCGGTCACGCTGTGCATGACGCTGGCCTTGGCGATCCAGCCGGACCCGAGGTCGTGGCGGATGTCGGCGAACATCTGCTGGGTCTGGATGTCCCAGCGGCTCCAGTCGGCCGAGGTGCTGGTGCTGCGGCTGTAATGGGTGGGCGTGCCGTCGG
>NZ_BACU01000469.1 GCF_000333275.1 Azospirillum sp. B4
TGACCTTGCCAGCGCCGGCGAAATTTCGTCACCTCCACCGACCTGTACCGTGTGACCTGGAACCTGTTCGCCAACACCTTCAAGCAGCTGGGCATCGAGGCGCGCTTCGTCGATCCCTCGGATCCGGAGAACTTCCGCCGCGCCACCGACGACCGCACCCGTGCCTATTACGCCGAGACGCTGCCCAATCCCAAGCTGCGCGTCTTCCCCATCGCGGAGGTGGCGGCCATTGGCCGGGAACTGGGCGTGCCGCTGATCATGGACAACACCGCCACGCCCATCCTGGCCCGCCCGCTGGACCTGGGGGCCGCCGTCGTCGTCTATTCCACCACCAAATACATCGGCGGCCACGGCACCAGCATCGGCGGCGTCCTGATTGACGGCGGCAATTTTGACTGGGAGGCGCACGCCGACCGCTTCCCCCTGCTGAACCAGCCGGACCCCAGCTATCACGGCGCGGTGTGGACGCAGGCGGTGAAGCCGCTGGGTCCCATCGCCTACATCTTGCGCGCCCGCGTCACCCTGCTGCGCGACATCGGCGCGGCGCTCAGCCCCTTCAACGCCTTCCAGGCCATCCAGGGGCTGGAGACCCTGCCGCTGCGCCTGCGGGAGCATAACCGCAACGCCAGTGCCGTCGCCGCCTTCCTGGCGGAGCACCCCAAGGTGGCCGAGGTCATCCATCCCAGCCGGCAGACGGGGGAGCTGCGCCGCCGGGCGGACGCGGTGCTGAAGGGCGGTTATGGCGCGCTGGTGGGCTTCGAGCTGAAAGACGGGGCGGAGGCCGGCCGCCGCTTCATCGACAGCCTCAAGCTGTTCTACCACGTGGCCAACATCGGCGATGCCCGCAGCCTGGCCATCCATCCGGCCAGCACCACCCATTCCCAGCTGTCGGTCGAGGATCAGGCCGCCACCGGCGTCACCCCCGGCTATGTCCGCCTGTCCGTCGGCATCGAGCATATCGATGACATCCTGGCCGACCTAGCCCAGGCGCTGGACGCGGCGTAGCACGGCTCGTGGGGCGCGGTGGTTATACCGCCGCGCCCTTTCTCCCTGCGGGGGCAGGTGACGTGTCCCATCGATCCCAACCGGGTTGTCATACAGCCGTGTCCGACATGTCCGACACGTCCGCAATGGGTGTCGCTCCCGGCGGTTGACCGGGATCGCTTATGAATTTTCTGGCACTGGGTTTGCTTATAGGGTGGCGCTGACGGCCGCGCCGTATTCGCCTTCTGGAACGCCAGCTATTCCGGCTGAACGCGTCTTGAATGGTCTTCCGGGCACATGGACTAATTCCGCCCATGTTCCCTTATTTTTCAGAAAGATGTGGATTGTGAAACAAATTGCAGAATAGGCGTGTTTATTTGTTGGAATTCAAATAAAATATTGTCAACCGGTGGGGTGGGAAATGAAAAACCGCTTGTCGTCAATCAAGCATGTGGTCCAGTTGATGCTGGAAAACCGGTCATTCGACCAGATGTTGGGCTTCCTCTATGAGGACAGCGGCAACCGCTCCCCCGCTGGTCATCATTTCGAGGGGCTGACCGGGCGCGAGACCAATCCCGACGGCGCTGGGAACGAGGTGCCCGTCTTCAAGATCGGGCGGGAAGTGCAGCCCAGCCCCTATTTCATGCCGGGCGGCGACCCGGGCGAGGGCTTCTTCAACACCAACGTCCAGCTGTTCTCCACCGAGAACCCGCCGGACCGCGCGCGGCCGGAGAACCGGGGCTTCGTCGTCAATTTCCGCAGCGCTATCAACTACGACAACGGGCAGCAGTACATGCATGTGCTGCCTGGCACCGCGCCGAACGACATCATGGGCATGTTCACGCCGGACCTGTTGCCCGTCCTGTCGGGCCTGGCGCGTGGCTATGCGGTGTGCGACCGCTGGTTCGCGTCGGTACCGACGCAGACCATTCCCAACCGCTGCTTCGCCGCCGCCGCCACCTCGCAGGGGCACCTGGACAACAAGGTGAAAACCTTCACCTGTCCCAGCATTTTCGGCCAACTGTCGCGCTTCGGCGTGGACTGGGCCATCTTCGGCTATAACCAGCCGCCGATGACCCGCCTGGATTATCCCGACACCCGCGACGCGCCCGACAGCCATTTCGGCTTGTTCACCGATTTCCAGGCCCGCGCCCGCGCGGGCACCCTGCCGGCCTACACCTTCCTGGAACCAGACTTCTCCTACACCGGCAACAGTCAGCATCCCAATTACGATGTCGCGTTGGGGGAGCAGCTGATCCACGATGTCTATTACACCCTGCGCGACAGCCCGTGTTGGAATGAGACGCTGCTGGTGATCACCTATGACGAGCATGGCGGCTGCTACGACCATGTGCCGCCGCCCTATGGCGCCACGCCGCCCGACGATACGGTGGGGGAATTCGATCATTTCGATTTCCGCCGCTTCGGCGTCCGTGTGCCGGCGGTCCTGATCTCCCCCCTGATCGAGCCGGGGACGGTGTTTCGCGCCGACCACGGCACCATCGACCACACCTCCGTGCTCAAGACCATCGAGGAGCGGTGGACCATCCCGCCCCTGACCCGACGCGACGCGGCGGCGCCCAGCCTGGCCGACGTGCTGACGCGGGATGAGCCGCGCACCGACGATCCGCTGGCGGGCGTGGTGGTGCCCACCTCGGGGCAGGTGCATCCGGGGCCTGGCAAGCCCTCCGCCCTGGAACTGGTGCACGCCCAGCGCCTGGCCGACCTGCCGGTCGCCAACGCCTACGGCACGTTCGACCACCAGCCGCCGGATCTGTCGACCGCCGCGGCGGTGGCCGACTATATCCGTGCCCGCACCGCGGCGTGGAAGCAGCACAAGGCCCGGCGCCAGGCGGGGCCGATCATGGCCACGCCCCGGGCGCCGCTGCCGACGGTGCTGCCCGAGGGCGAGGACGCGCCAGCCCCGAAAGCCGCCGCCCCGGAGGCCGCCGCCCCGGGCACGGCTTGACCATCAGTCAGGCCACCAGCCGACGATAGAGGTGCCAGGTGCTGTGGCCCAGCACCGGCATCACCACGATCAGGCCGACGAAGGCGGGCAGGGTGCCCAGGAACAGGCTGCCGGCCACGATCAGGCCCCACAGCGCCATGACGCTGGGGTTGGCCCTGACCGCGCGGATGGAGGTGCCGACGGCGGTATGCAGCGGCAGGTCGCGGTCCAGCAGCAGGGGGAAGCTGATGGCGGCGACGGCCAGGACGACGGCGGCGAAGCCGGCGCCGATGGCGCAGCCCACCGCCATCATGGTCCACCCGGCGCCGGTTCCCGCCACGTCGACGGCGAACCGCGCCAGCGATGCCGGCGGTTGGGGTCCCAGGGTGGCGTCATAGACGGCCTGGGCGACGTAGAGCCACAGGAAGTAGAGAAGGGTGAGCGCCAGGCCCAGCGTGGCAATGGCGGCGATGGCCGGGCTGCGCAGGGGGCCGAACGCCTGCCGCCAGCTGGGCTGGGCGCCGCGTTCCCGCTGCCGGCTCATCTCCAGGAGGCCGATGGCGGCCACTGGCCCCACCAGGACGAAGCCGGACCCCAGGGGAAACAGCATCGGCAGCATGTCCAGGGTCACCGCCGCCCGGGCCAGCACACAGCCCAGGATGGGATAGAGGATGCACAGCGCGAAGACGTCGGTGCGAAAGGCGCCAACGTCGCGCAGGCCGGCGGCGATGGCCTCACCCAGGTCGGCCACGCCGATGCGCCGCACCACCGGCGCCTCATGCGCCTTCATGTCCTCCATATGCCCGATGGCCCGGCCGATGCTGGCGACCCCGGCCGCCGCCTCACCCAGCCGTTCCCACGTCCACTCCACGGGATTGCGTATCGTCTCTTGTGTCATGCCCTGATCCTCCTGAACGCGTTGCGGTTTCAGGCAGGGGCCCAGAGATCGGTCGGGCCCAAGGCGGGGATGTCTTGTCGCGACCGACGTCCAATGGTCAGGGCCCAGCCGCGCAGGGCGGTTAAGCGCCGCTCCTGTTTCGCGGGAAGTGTACGCCGGTTGGATGGGCTTGTTAATGGGCGCGGGGAAGGGGGATGGGGACCGGAAAGGGAGAAGCGGCTTCCAATATCCGGTCCCAGCGCGTTCCGCGTGCTTGTCTTGTCGAGATGGGGCAGCCTGTGGGGGGGGGGGCTAAGGCTGGGGTGGGAGTTGGGCGGTGTCCAGGAAAAGGGGTTCCCAGACATGGCCATCCGGGTCTTCGAAGCTGCGGCTGTACATGAAGCCGAGATCCTGCTTGGGGTTCACATCAACCTTGCCGCCGTGCCGGCTTGCGGCTTCGGCCATGGTGTCCACGGCGGCGCGGTCGTCGCAGGACAGCGCCAACATCAAGGCCCCGCTGGCGTGAGTGTCGGTAATGGGCTTTTGGGTGAAAACCCTCCACTTATCGTGTGTCAGCAGCATCACGAAGATGGTGTCGGAAAACACCATGCAGGCAGCAGTCTCGTCAGTGAACTGCGGATTGTTCACCGCGCCGATGGCGGTATAGAACGCCATCGCTTTGGGCAGATCTCGCACTGGCAGGTTGACGAAGATTTGCTTGGCCATTGTCCTCTCCTTTCAGGAAGCAGTACCCGAAGGACGGGCCGGGCCATCCGGAGCCGACAGGCCCTCAGATTTTTCTTTCAGTGGGGCGCCCCAGTGTCCATGTCGAGTTCTTCAGCACGCCGCCTTCTTCTCCACCCGCGCCATGAAGCGGGCGTAGTCGATCACGCCCCGGCTGTGGAAGCCTTCGCCGATCAGGCCGGTGGCGTCGTGGGCGGAGACCTTGAAGCGTAGGGCCCGGCCGTCGATGGCGACCAGTTCCACGGTGGCGGTGACAATCATGCCCACGGGCGTGGCGGCGACGTGGCTGACGTCGACATGGGTGCCGACGGTGCGCTCCCCCGGTTCCAGATAAGGCGCCAGCGCCCGCACGCAGGTCCATTCGATGAAGGCCACCATCTGCGCGGTGGCGAAGACCGGCGGCATGTCGTGGAAGCCACCGAAGGCGGCGGGCAGGGCGGGCACGAGCATGCTGGCGTCGACGGTGAGGCTTTCGCTGTGGCGCAGGCCGGGTTGCAGGCAGGATTTCACGGGGGCGGCCTCCTCTGTTGGGCGGCCATTATCCTTCAGGCTTCGGGGTGCCAGACCCCGGAGTGTCAGGGCGTGGCCGCCAGGATGGCCAGCAGGATATCCTGCGATCGCCGTTGGCCATAGCCCTTGCCGTAGGCGCTGGAGGTGATAGCCACCACCATGTCCAGCGAGGGCACCACGTAGATCTTGTTGCCGCCGTTGCCGGACGCGAAGTGCACGGGCACCGTCCGGCCGCCGCCCATCGCTTCGTCCTTGGCGTACCAGAGGTAGCCATAGGAATCGGCGTAGGGGTCCTGGGCGGCGATTGCGTGGAGGGGGGCGGTGCTGTCGGCCAGCCATTGGGCGCTGACGATGTGGCGGCCGTCCGGTGCGCGGCCCCGGTCCAGCACCATCTGGCCGAGGGCGGCGGCGGCGCGGGC
>NZ_BACU01000468.1 GCF_000333275.1 Azospirillum sp. B4
CGCGGCGGCGGCGGGCTTGCCGGAGGCGGCCGTGGCCTTCACCGGTGCCGCCGGCTGCACGTCCGGCGCCTTCAGCGCGACCATTTGGGGGGGCGGCCTGGACCCGCGGCTTGGCGGCTGGCGCCGCGCTGGCCACCATGGTGGCCTCAGGCGCCGGTGCCGGCTTGGGCGCGGGCTGATCCGCCGGGGACGTGGCTGCAGGGGACGGGGCCGCAGGGACGGCCGGCGCCTCCGGCTTGGCCGGGATGGCCGCCATGGACACCATCTGCGCCGCCTTGGTGGGGCGGAGGTCGGAATGCTCGGTCGCCAGCCGCTCCAGTCGGGTGGGGTCGTTCAGGTAGGCCCATTCGGCGCGCAGCACCTGGATGGACTGCTGCTCCTGGGCGATCTGGCGGTTGAGCGAGGCCAGATGCTCCTGCTCTTCCTGAACGCGGTAGCTGGTGTGGTACAGGATGCCGCTGGCGACGGTGGCGAGGCACAGCCAGACGAGCGTGGACTTGCCTATCATGCTGCTTCTCCCATGGGCCAAGCGGGGGCGTTGGTGCGTTCGGCGGCGCGCAACCGGGCAGATCGGGCGCGTGGATTGTGGCGAAGTTCAGGTTCGCCCGGGGTGACCCCGCTGCGCCCCAGAAGCTTGAGGCTGGGGGCCGGCCCGGCGACGGCGGCGGGCATGTGGCGCGAGGGCGCGCCCTCCGCCCCGCTGCGCTGGCGCAGGAAATCCTTCACCCGCCGGTCCTCCAGGGAATGGAAGGAGACGACGGCTAGGCGGCCGCCCGGCGCCAGCACCTTTTCGGCGCCGGCCAGACCCCGGTCCAGTTCCCCCAGCTCGTCATTCACGTGCAGGCGCAGGGCCTGGAAGCTGCGGGTGGCGGGGTCGATGCCGTCTTTCTTGGACCGGGGAACGACACTGCGGATGATGTCGGCCAGTTGCGCCGTGGTCTCGATTCGGGCGGTGGCGCGGGCGGCGACTATGGCGCGGGCCACGCGGCGGGACAGCCGCTCCTCCCCCAGGCGGTAGAGGATGTTGGCGATGTCGGTCTCGTCATAGTCGTTGACCACGTCGGCGGCCGACGGGCCGCTCTGGCTCATGCGCATGTTCAGCGGGCCGTCGAAGCGGAGGGAAAAGCCGCGCGAAGGGGTCGTCGATCTGGGGGGAGAGACGCCGATGTCAGCGCCACGCCCTCCAACCGGACCGATGCCGTGGGCGGCCAGTAGGTCGGCCATGTCGCCGAACCGGCCCTCGATGATGCGCAGGCGCCCGGAAAAGCGGGCCAGCAGCGGCGCCGCCCGCTGGATGGCGGCGGGGTCGCGGTCGATGCCCACTACCTGGCAGTCCGCAGCCTCCAAGATGGCGCGGGTGTAGCCGCCGGCGCCGAAGGTGCCGTCGACGTAGACGCCGCCGGCGCGCACGGCCAGGGCGTCCAGCACCTCGGCCAGCAGGACGGGGATGTGGATCCGGGTCTCGCCAGTCTGCTCAACGGCGCCGCTCATTGCACGCCTCCGCCACTGGACCCGCCGCCCGCCAGCACGGAATTGGTGCGGGCCAGGATGGTGGACAGCGAGATGTTCTGGGCGCGGCTGCGGTCGCGGCTGGCGGCTTCATGGACGCTCAACGCGTCGGGATCCCAAATCTGGAAGGTGTGGCGGCGGCCGACGAAGGCGGCACCCTCGGTGATGCCGGCGAAGGCCATGAAGTGTTCCGGCAGGACGATGCGGCCCTCCGGATCGATGGCCAGGCGAACGGAGCCACCAAACACCGTGGTCTCGATCAGGTCGCGCATGTCATCGGGCTTGTTGGGGTTGTCCAGCGCCTCGGACAGGCGGTCCATGTAGTCGACGGCACAGGCGTCGATGGCATTGGCCTGCAGCGACCGGAAAACGATCAGCTCCGTCTGTCCACCAAGGACGCCGCGGAAGGAAGACGGGACTGAAACCCGACCCTTCTTGTCGACCTTGTTAACATGTGTGGACAGGAACAAGCCCATCGATCCCCGCGTCCCCAGCGCCTCCGCGCCCCAATCCGATCCGGCACCCGCCCCAGGCCAGAATGCCCTCTCCATCCGGATAAGACCGGATATGCCGAGAGCGCCCTGTTTTTGGGTGCTTATGGGGTATCATGGGATGGGATGGGCGTCAATGGGACGACGTCTCAATGCTTGTCCACAAAACGTTTTTCCACAGTTGTGGACAACCGTAATTCTTTCGCCCCTCTCTAAATCGAATGGGTAGGTGCGACAGCCATATATTCGTGGATTCCCGACGAATCCAATAGCCTTTGGGCAGGGTATACCTATCCTGTGGATAAGGGGTGGGGGGCGACAACCGATAGTTAAAAGGTCGCCAAATCTTTTGGGTAAGCCACCTTGGTTATTCTGGGGGCAGACTTACGCCCAAGTACTCGTCGGTTTGAGGAATCCCACCAAATATGGTGAGGAAAAGGTCATAGGCCGCCATATGTAGGCGCCACTGCGTTGTTCCGGGTTTCATCCCATAAAATCCCAAGCGACACCTGGAACCAGCCGGAACGCCCACGAAATTCCACGCTGGGGTGGAGTCACGGCGTTTGGGGCGGATTTTCCCATGCCAACCCATTTCCTCCCGTGACCCACCCGGCCACCAGCGGACGGGGCGCGACGGGCCTGCAGGGGGGGGCGGCCCGTCGCGGGCGGAGTTGGTTCGCTGCGCGAAGGGAACCTATTCCATTGCACCAGTGAACGGCCGCGCGGTTGATGGTGGGGGAAATATAAAATTAAGCAGTCCTGGCCCATCAATTGGCGAAAGACGGGTTCCGCCGCGGGATGGGGCCGGAAAGATGGATGCCATTCCTATGACAAATGCGCNAAATGGGGGGGCGGCGGTCGCCGGGCCGCATCTGCGCGGGAAAGAAATGCTTCGCCTTTCTGATCCTCCTGATGGTCCTGATGGCGGTCATCGCCCTGATAATGGGCTATCT
>NZ_BACU01000467.1 GCF_000333275.1 Azospirillum sp. B4
ACAGCCAGGGCTTGGCTGTCGGTGTCATCCACCAACACGCCATCGGCGGCGTGAACGCCGCCCGGCACCGCGCGTTCCGATGAGATGCGCACGACCGTGCGACCACCCTCGGCCTCCAGGCTGTCGGCCATGGCGGCGGTGTGGGGCTCATCCACGCCCAGGATGGCGACGGGCAGGGGCTTGGATGGGTCGCGGGCACCCGGCTGGAAGATCAGGCGCTTGGCGGCGATGTAGCCGTCCATGCCGCCGTGGCGGTCCAGGTGGTCGGGCGTGATGTTCAGCAGCACGGCAGCGTCGAAACCCAGGGAGGGCGTCAGCTCCAGCTGATAGCTGGACATCTCCAGCACATAGACGTCGCCCCTGGGATTATGGGGGGCGCCCAGTGCCGGGAAGGTCAGCACCGGAATGCCCAGGTTACCGCCCACGGCGATGGTGCGGCCGGCATGGGCCAGGATGTGACCGGTCAGGGCGGTGGTGGTCGATTTGCCGTTGGTGCCGGTGATGCCGACGTAGGCGGCGTCCGGTTGGGCCAGGCGCAGCAGCTCCACGTCGCCGATGATGGGCACGCCGGCATCCTTGGCGCGGGCCGCCACCGGGTGGGGCCGCGGGTGGGTGTGGGGGATGCCGGGGGACAGCACCAGCGCCGCCACACCCGTCAGGTCGGCCTCATGCAGGTTGGTCAGGGGAATGCCCGCCGCCTCGGCCGCCTTCTGGCCCCCGGCGCCATCGTCCCAGGCCAGGACCTCCGCCCCGCTGGCGGCCAGCACGCGCGCCGCCGCCAGGCCGGAGCGCGCCAGGCCCATCACCGCCACGCGGCGGCCTAGGAAGGAGGGGATGAGGATGGGCTGGGCGGTGCTCATGGGAACTTAACGCAGCTTCAGGGTGGACAGGCCGGCCAGGGCCAGGATGACGGCGATGATCCAGAACCGGATGACGACGGTGGGTTCCGACCAACCCTTCTTTTCGAAGTGATGATGCAGCGGCGCCATGCGGAACACCCGCTTGCCCGTCATCTTGAAGCTGGCGACCTGCACGATGACCGACACGGTTTCCAGCACGAACAGGCCGCCGATGATGGCCAGCACCAGCTCATGCTTGGTGATGACGGCGACGGTGCCGAGCGCGCCGCCCATGGCCAGCGAGCCGGTGTCGCCCATGAACACCATGGCCGGCGGGGCGTTGAACCACAGGAAGCCCAGGCCGGCGCCCACCAGGGCGCCGCAGAACACCGCCAGCTCACCCGTGCCCGGCACGTGGTGGATCTGCAGGTAGTTGGCGAAGACGGCGTTGCCCGACAGATAGGCGATCAGGCCGAAGCTGGCGGCCGCGATCATGATGGGCACGATGGCCAGGCCGTCCAGGCCGTCCGTCAGGTTCACGGAATGGCTGGATCCCACGATGATGAACACCGCCCAGGGCCCGAACAGGAAGCCCAGGGGGATCAGCACGTCCTTCAGGAAGGGGACGGCGACGCTGGTGTCCAGCGGGCTCTGCGCCACATGCAGGTACCAGGCGGTGGCAACACCGGCGACCGCGATCATGGCCACCATCTTGCCGCGGCCGGACAGGCCCTTGGTGTTGCGCTTGGTCAGCTTTAGGAAGTCGTCGCCGAAGCCCACAAGGCCGAAGCCCACGGTCACCAGCAGCACGATCCAGGTATAGGCGTTGGTGACGTCCACCCACAGCACGGTGGAGATCAGGACCGAGATCATGATCATCAGGCCGCCCATGGTGGGCGTGCCCTTCTTCTTCAGGTGCGTCTCCGGCCCGTCGGTGCGGATGGGTTGCCCCGCCCCCTGCATGGACTTCAGCCAGCGGATGACGCCCGGGCCGATCAGGAAGCTGATGATCAGCGCTGTCAGCATGGCCCCGCCGGTCCGGAACGTGATGTACCGGAACAGGTTGAACAGCTGGAAGTCGTCGGCCAGCGGGAACAGCAGGTTGAACAACATGGGACGGGTCTTAGCTCCCGGAAAGGGCGGAAGTGGAAGAGGAAAGGGCTTTCAGGGCATCCACCACCTTGGCCATACGGCTGCCGGCGGACCCTTTGACCATAATGACGTCACCGGCGCGCACGGCCGCCACCACCAGCGGCGCCAGGTCGGCGCTGGTGGCGGCATGGCCGCCGCGTCGCTCGGCCGGAAGCCGGTCGAACAGGTGACGCATGTTGGGGCCGCAGGTGTAGACCTGCGCCACATCGGCCGCCACCAGCGTGTCCGCCAGGCCGGCATGCAACGTGGCCGCGTCGGCGCCCAGCTCCAGCATGTCGCCCAGGGCCGCCACGCGGCGACCGCCGGGGGCCGGCTGGATGTGGCCCAGGACGGCGGCCGCTGCCGCCACCGAGACGGGGCTGGCGTTGTAGCTTTCGTCGATCAGGGTGACGCCGCCCCCTTGCGGAAGGTCCACAACCTGGCGCACGCCCCGGCCCTTGACCGGGGCCAAGGTGGCCAGCGTCGCGGCGGCGGCCGTGACGTCGCCACCGGCAGCGGCGACGGCCAGCAGCACGGCCAGGCTGTTCAGGGCTTGGTGGCGCCCGGGGATGGCCAGGGTGTAGCGCACCACCTGGCCCTGGATCTCGGCGGTGACGTCGCTGCCGGCTCCGGACAGGTCCAGGTCGATCAGCCGGGCGTCGGCCCCGGCGGTGGCGCCGAAGCTCAGCACATGGCCGATGCCCTGGGTGCGGGCGGCGGCCAGCAGGCGGGCGTAATGGGGGTTGTCGCGGTTCAGGATGGCCGTCCCCTGGCGGGACATCCCCTCGAATATCTCTGCCTTGGCGTCGGCGATGCCTTCCACCGACGCGAAGAATTCCAGGTGCACGGCCTCCACCGTGGTGATGATGGCGATGTCCGGCCGCGTCATGCGCGACAGCGGGCCGATCTCACCCGCGTGGTTCATGCCCAGTTCGAACACGCCGTAGCGCACGCCGGCCGGCAGGCGCGAAAGGGACAGCGGCACGCCCCAGTGGTTGTTCAGGCTGCCTTCGGTGGCGAAGGTCGGACCCTGTGCCGCCAGGCAGGCGCGCAGCATCTCCTTGGTGCTGGTCTTGCCTACCGATCCGGTGACGGCGATGACCTTGGCGGCGGTGTTAAGCCGCGCCACGCGACCCAAATCCTCCAGCCCCGCCAGCGCGTCGTCGGCGATCAGCAAGGGGGCGTCGGCGCCCACCCCGTCCGGCACGTGGCTGACCAGACAGGCGGCGGCCCCGCGCTCCAGCGCGCTGGCGACGAAGCCATGGCCATCGAAGGTCGGACCCTTTATGGCGACGAACAGGTCGCCCGGCGCCAGGGTGCGGCTGTCGATGGAAACGCCGGTGGCGGCCCAGTCGGGCCCCTGGGTGCGGGCGTTGGCGGCGGCGGCGGCATTGGCCGCCGTCCACAGCACCGTCTTTGTCTTGGTCGGGGTGGTCGCGGTCATGGCGTCGTCCCTCCCGGAAGGCCCAGCACGCCGCGGGCGACGGCCGCGTCGTCGAAGGGACGCACCTCCTTGCCTACGATCTGGCCCTGCTCATGGCCCTTGCCGGCGATGACCAGCACGTCGCCGGCCTTCAGCTCGCCAATGGCCAGGGCGATGGCGGCGGCGCGGTCGTCCACCTCCGTCGCGGCGGGGCAGCCGGCCAGGACCTCGGCGCGGATGGCGCCGGGAATCTCGGTGCGTGGGTTGTCGTCGGTGACGATGACGCGGTCGGCCAGGCGGGCGGCGATGGCACCCATCATCGGGCGCTTGCCCCGGTCGCGGTCGCCGCCACAGCCGAAGACGACGGACAGGCGGCCTTCCGCATGGGGGCGCAGGCTGTTCAGCACCGTCTCCAGCCCGTCAGGGGTGTGGGCGTAGTCGACATAGATGGCGGCACCATTGTCCAGAGTCGCCACCAGCTCCAACCGGCCACGCACGCCGTCCAGCTGCGACAGCAGACCGGCCGCCGCCTGCGGTTCGGCGCCGGCGCCGATGACCATGCCCAGCGCGCACAGCGCGTTCCACACCTGGAAACGGCCGACCAGGGGCAGGACGATTTCATGTGTCGTGCCCATGACCTGCAGCGTCAGCGCCTGACCGTGGGGCAGGGGACGCAGGGCCTTCACCGCCAGATCGCGCCCCTTCTCGCCAAAACCGATCAGCGTCTGCTTGCGGGCGTGGACCAGGTCGGCCAGGGCCTGGAATTCGGGGATGTCGGCATTGACCACGGCGGTCGCGCCGCGCGGCATCACCCGGTCGAACAGCATGGCCTTGGCCTTGAAATAGGCCTCCATGGTGCCGTGATAGTCCAGGTGGTCGCGGGTCAGGTTGGTGAAGCCGCCCACGGTGACCAGCACGCCATCCAGGCGGAACTGGTCCAGCCCATGGCTGCTGGCCTCCATCGCCAGGTGGGTGATGCCACCGGCGGCCAGGCGCGCCAGGGTGCCGTGCAACGCCACCGGGTCCGGCGTGGTCAGGCTGTCCTCCCGGGGGAAGCCCGGGGCGATCAAGCCCAGCGTGCCCATGGCGCCAGCCTGGTGGCCCTGCAGGCTCCACAGCTGGCGGGTGAACTGGGCGGTGGAGGTCTTGCCGTTGGTGCCGGTGACGGCGGCGATGGTGCCGGGTTGCCGCTTGTAGAAGGCGGCGGCCAGCAGGGCGAAACGCCGCCGGGGATTGGCATCCTCGATCAGCGTCACCGGGTGCGGCAGGTCGTCGGGCAGCGTCGTGCCCTTGGGCGCCAGCACGGCCACAGCGCCGGCGGCGACGGCATTGGGAATGAAGTCCCGCCCGTCACGGGCGCTGCCCGGCAGGGCGGCGAACAGCATGCCCGGCCCGACGGCGCGGCTGTCCGCGGTCAGGCCGGTGATCTCGGGGTCCCGTTCCAGGGCCAGCGCCGATACGGCGATTTCGGTGCGCGATGCCATCAGATCGGTCAGACGCAAGGGTCCCTCTCACACGCGGACGCCGGGGTGGCGTCAGTAGCGTCCCCCGGCATCGATCGACCCCCACCACAGCGGTTCGGGGACGGTTCAGTTGATGGCCATGGCCTGCAACACCTCAGGGTCGTTGCGGACCACCGGCTTCACCCCCAACAGGGGCGCCGCCTGCCAGACGATGCGCTGGACGGCCGGTGCGGCGACCCAGCCGGCGGTGGCGAAGCCAAAGCTCTTCTTATTCCCATGGGGCTCATCCACCATGACGAAAACCACATAGCGGGGATCCGTCATGGGGAAGGCGCCGGCGAAGGAGGTGCGCAGTGACTTGCGCGCGTATCCCTTGCCGCTGACCTTCTCGGCCGTGCCGGTCTTGCCGCCCACCAGGTAGTCCAGCGTGTCCGCGGCCTTCAGCTCGCCGGTGCCGAAGGCGGTCTTGCCCGTGCCCTCGGTCACCACCAGGCGCATCAGCTTGCGCAGGATGGCGGAGGTCTGGGGGGAGATGACGCGCGTCTCGGGGATCTCCGCGTTCGGGTCGCGCTTCAGCAGGGTGGCCGGCCGCATGACGCCCCCGTCAACCACGGCGCCGACGGCGGATATCATCTGGATGGGGCTGACGGACAGGCCGTGGCCGAACGCGACGGTCAGCAGCGTGGTCTGCCGCCACGGGTTGGGCACCAGCGGGGCGCCCACCTCGGGAATCTCCAGCGACGGGGCCTTCAGCATGCCGAAGCGGCCCATGTAGTCCCGCTGAACGTCGATGCCAAACCGCTCCGCCATCTTGGCGGACCCGATGTTGGACGACTTCCGGAAGATGTCGACCACATCCATCCAGTAGTTGACGGGCTCATCGTCATGAATGGTGAAACGGCCGATCTTCAGCGGATGATGGGTCTCGAACGTTTCGTGCAGCTTTCACGAACCGGGTTT
>NZ_BACU01000466.1 GCF_000333275.1 Azospirillum sp. B4
CGGGGCCTCCCCGAACTGGAGGTGCGCGCCGTGACCTGCGTGGCCGGCAACCGGCCGGTGGCCGTCACCGCCGTCAACGCCCGGCGCCTGCTGGACCTGTTCGGCCGGCCGGACATTCCCGTGTACGCCGGCGGCGCCCGGCCGTTGCTGTACCCGGAACCCCGGACCAACCTGGTGCATGGCGAGGATGGGCTGGGCGGCGTGGTCCTGGGCCGGGACGCGCGCCCGGTGGCGGCGGAGCACGCCGCCGACGCGCTGGCCCATCTGCTGCTGTCCCCGTCGGGCGCGGACCTGACCGTGGTGGCCATGGGGCCGCTGACCAACCTGGCCCTGGCGGAGATCCGCCACCCCGGCCTGCTGGCCCGGGCCCGGGGCATCCACATCATGGGCGGGGCCGTCCACTGCCCCGGCAACGTCACCCCGGCGGCGGAGTTCAATTTCTGGGCGGACCCGGCGGCGGCCCACGTGGTCATGACGGCGGGCGCCCGGCTGAATGTCTTCCCGCTGGACGTGACCGGCCAGGCGGCGATGACACCCGCCTGGCTGGCGGGGCTGGCGGCCCGGCCGGCGAAATCTGCAGCATGACGAACAGGCTCTGCTCGCTGTAGGCGCGGGCGAAGCTGCGCATCACCACCACGCCGAACAGCAGCACGATGAACAGGCACCACAACATGCCCAGTTCCTCCCCCGCCACGGCGAAGATGAAGTCGGCGTGGGCGTCGGGGATGGTCATCTTGACGGTGCCCTGGCCGGGACCGGTGCCCCATAGGCCGCCGTGCTGGAAGGCGTCCAGGGCGCGCTGGACCTGGTAGTTGTCGCCGGCGGCCGGATCCAGGAAGCGGTTCACGCGGCTCTGCACGTGCGGGAACAGGAAATAGGCGCCCACCAGGCCGGACAGGCCGCAGACCACCAGCACCGCCACCAGCAGGATGGGCAGGCCGGCAATGAAGAACTGGCCGAACCACACGGCGCTGACCACGAAGGTCATGCCCAGGTCCGGCTGCAGCAGCAGCAAGGCCACGATCATCAGGTAGAAGACGATGCAGACACCGAAATAGATCACGTTGTTGGTATGCCGGGCCTGGGCGAACATCCAGGCGGCCACCACGGCGAAGGCCGGCTTGATGAATTCCGACGGCTGGACCGACAGGCCGGGCAGGTGGATCCAGCGCGTGGCACCCTTGATCTGCACACCCGACACCAGGGTCAAGGCCACGCCCGCCAGCGACAGCAGGAACATGATCATGGCCAGGCGCCGCACCCCCTTGGGCGACAGCAGCGACACCGCGACCATGACGACCAGGGTGGGGATCAGCATCATCACGTGATGCTGGATGAAGTGGAAGTTATCCAGGCCGATGCGCTCCGCCACCGGCGGGCTGGCGGCCTGGATCAGCACCACGCCGATGGTGGCGATGAGGAAGACGGTGGCCAGGGTCCAGCGGTCGACGGTCCACCACCAACGGCCGATGACGGACTGGTCGGTACGTGACAGCGTGATCATGGCGTCCCGTCCTTCCCGGCTTCCAACTGGCGCACGATGCGGACGAAGGCGTCGCCCCGCACCTCGAAATTGGGATACTGGTCAAAGCTGGCGCAGGCGGGGGACAGCAGCACCGTGCCACCCCCGGCCGCCTTCGCCATGGCGTAGGCGGCGGGCACCGCGTCGTCCAGCGTGCCGTAGCGGCCGTAGCTGACCTTGCCCTCCAGCCAGGGGGCGAATTCCTCCGTCGCCTCCCCGATCAGGAAGGCGTGGCGCACCCGGCCCATGAAGGGCTCAAGGCCGCTCAGCCCGCCCTCCTTGGCTTTGCCGCCGACGATCCAGTACATGTCCTCGTAGCAGCCCAGGGCCTTGGACGCCGCGTCGGCGTTGGTGGCCTTGCTGTCGTTGACGAAGCGGATGCCGTCGAGGGTGGCGATCGCCTGCTGGCGGTGCGCCAGGCCGGGGAAGCCGCGCATGGCCTCGGCGATCACCTCCGGCGCCACACCCACGGCGCGGGTGGCGGCATAGGCGGCACAGGCGTCTGCCAGTGGGCGCCGG
>NZ_BACU01000465.1 GCF_000333275.1 Azospirillum sp. B4
GTGGCGCCGCTGTTGACCGCCACGGTGCCGCTGACCGTGGCGCCACTGATGCTGGCGCCGCCGCTGACCGTCAAGCCGGTGTTGCTGGCGACGATCAGGGCGCCGCCCGTCTGGACGTAATCGCCGGTGATGACACGGTTGCCGGTGGCATCGATGGTGCCGCCGGTGTTGACCAGGGTGTGGCCGCTGACGTTCACGTTCTCGGCCAGGCGCAGGCCGCCGGACATCACCACGTCGCTTAGGGTGTTGAAGAGGACGCCGCCGGTCAGAAGGCCCACCGTCCCCGCCGTGCCGCCGAGGATGGACAGGTCATGGGAAGACAGGTTGCGGATGGTGCCCGACAGGGTGCCGGTGTTGACCAGTTGGCCCAGGCTGCCGGTCGAAGCGATATGGACCGCCGTGGGCGCCGAGACGGTGCCGGTGTTGGTCAAGGTGGCCAGGGTGCCACCGATGTAGTCGCTCTGCGCCAGCAACAGCAGGTTGGTGCCGTCATCACCGCCGGAAAGGGTGATCCCCAGCTGTGGCGCTACGACGACGGACGCGCCGGTGTAGTCGGACCCGGCGCCACCGGCCACCACGGTGGTGGGTGCGCCCACGACGTAGTTGGCCTGCGTCGGCAGGTTGGAAACGCTGACCAGGGCGCCCGTCAGGCTGGCGCCGCCGCTGACCACCAGTTGGGCCCCGTCGGTCAGACTGAGGCTGCCGCCCGTCTGGGCATAGTCGCCGGTGATGCTGACGGTGTTGGCCAGTGTTATGCCGGCGCCGGTGTTCAGCACCCTGTGGCCGGCGGCATCAATGGTATCGTTCAGCAGCAGGTCGCCGGTGGTGAAGACCACATTGCTGAAGGTGTTGCTGATGGTGCCCTGGCTGCCGGCGCCATAGCCGGTGAAGGTGCCCACCGTGCCGCCGCTGCCGCCGGCGATGGTCAAGTCGCCGTAGGAATAGCTGTCGTTCAGGGTGCCGTTGACGATGTTGCCGGCGACCAGGCCCATGTTGACCAGGGTGCCGATGCTGCCGCCGAAGACCAGCGCCACGGCGTCGGGCGCCTGGATGGTGCCGCTGTTGACCACTTGGCCCACGGTCCGCAGCGATTGCAGGATGCCGTATTGGTTGCCGGTGCCGCCGCTGACGGTGATCAGCCCGCCGTTCAGCACCGCGCCAATGGAACCGACGTTGTAGATGCCCACCCCGCCCAGGGTGGCGGCGATGGTGCCGCTGTTGCTGACCGTGGCGACGGTGCCGTTGTTGACGATGGCGAAGCCGCTGCCGTCCACGGCGATGCGGCCGCTGTTGGCGATCAGGCCGCCGACGGTGCTTTGGCTAATGATGCCGACATGGGCCAGGATGGTGCCGGTGTTGGACACCGTGCCGATGGTGGCGCCGGTGCCGACGCGGATGCCGAACTGGGTGGTGCTGGCGCTGACGCGCGCGTCGACCAGCCCACTGTTGACCAGGGTGCCGATGCTGGCCGCCGCCACGTCGATCCCCGCCCCCACGGTGCCGGCGGTGAGGTGGCCGGCGTTGACCAGCGTGCCGATGGACACGCCGCTGGCGACATAGGCGGCGATGCTGCCGGTATCCACGGTGCCGGTCAGCGTCAGGCTGGCGGCGTTGGCGCCGATATAGTCGTTGGTGGCCACCGCCAGCAGATTGGCGCTGTCCGTGCCCAAGGCGGCCGTCAGGGGGCCGAGACCGCTGGCCACGGTGCCGTTGAGGCCCGAATAGGCGCCGCTGGCAG
This sequence comes from Azospirillum sp. B4, assembly GCF_000333275.1. Classification (GTDB taxonomy): domain Bacteria; phylum Pseudomonadota; class Alphaproteobacteria; order Azospirillales; family Azospirillaceae; genus Nitrospirillum. Next base: position 1,739 of record NZ_BACU01000465.1, read on the forward strand.
CCGCCACCAGGGTGGCCAGCGCGTCGCCCACCAGATAGGTGCTGCCGATGGTCGACAGGGTGGACACGGCGGCGTTGACCGTGCCGCCGGTGATGCTGGCGGTGCCGCTGACCACCAGTCCGGTGCCGGCGGCGAGTTCCAGGGTACCGGACGTCTGAGCGTAGTTGCCGGTGACGGCGACGACGCTGGACAAGGTCAGGGAGGCGCCGTTGCTCACCAGGGTGTGGCCGGTGACGTTGACAGTGTCGTCCAGCAGCAGGTTGCCGCCCAGCACCACATTGCTGAGGGTGTTGATGATGCCGCCGCCGGTCAGCGCGCCGACCGTGCCGGCGGCGCCACCGGTGATGGACAGGTCGACGGCCGACAGGTTCAGGATGGTGCCGGACAGGGTGCCGGTGTTGGTCAGTTGCCCCAGGCTGCCGGACGCCGCGATGTAGACCGCCGTGGCGGCCGACAGGCTGCCGCTGTTGGTCAGCGTGGCAAGGGTGCCGCCGATATAATTGCTGCTGGCCAGCAGCACCAGGGCGTTGCCCACCGTGCCGCTGGTGACGCTGATGTGGGCGGTGGGGCTGACGACGAGGGAGACGCCGGTGAAATCGGACCCCGTGCCACCAGCCACCAGGGTGGCGGGGCTGCCCACGACATAATTGCCGGCGGCGTTGGGGGTGACGGTGACGTTCGCGTTGGTCAGGCTGGCGCTGCCGCTGACCGACAACATGCCGCTGTTGGTGAGGACCAGGCTGCCACCGGTCTGGGCATAGTTGCCGGTGACCTTGATGGAGTTCACCAGCGTCAGGGCCGCACCAGTGTTGAGAACGGTGTGGCTGCCAACGGTGACGCGGTCGTTCAGCAGCAGGTTGCCGCTGGCGAAATACAGATCGCTGGTGGCGTTGGTGAACACGCCCACGACGGCGGTGCCGCCGGGATTGAGCGTCCCGGAATAGCCGGTCAGGGTGCCCACCGTGGCGCCGCTGCCGCCCAGGACGGTCAGGTCGGGCACGCTGTTCGTGAGGGTGCTGGTGCTGACGTCGCCGGCGATGGTGCCGGAATTCACGATGGTCAGGAACGCGCCGCTGCCGCTGCTGACGCTTTGCACGAGCAGGGCGGTGGGCGCCGAAATCAGGCCACTGTTGATCAGCACGCCGAGCGTGGTCGTCCGCTGAATGATGCCGTAGTTGTATGTGCTGTTGGCGCCCAGGAGAATGGCGCCGGTATTGATCAGTGTGCCGATGGTGGAACTGCTGAGGATGCCGGCGGACCCGACGCGCATGTCGATGGTGCCACCGTTGCTCAGCGTCTGGATGGTGCTGGCCGTGCTGTAGATGCCGATGCCGTGCGATTCCCCCTTGATCAGGCCGGTATTGGACAGGCTGCCGACGGTGGCGTCGAAGGCCGTGATGCCGTAGCGGGCCTGGATGGTGCCGGTGTTGGACAGGGTGCCGACGTTGGCGCGCCGCGCAAGGGCGATGCCGGTCTGCGCGGTGAAACCAGGCAGAACGTGGGTATCGATGGTGCCGTCGTTGACCAGGGTGCCGATGGTGGCGGCGGTGCCAATGCTGATGCCGATGGTGTTGGTGGTCAGGTGCCCGGTGTTGACCAGGGTGCCGACGCTGATGCTGGGCGCCACGAAGACCGCGACGGCGACGAGGCCGTTGGTGTCGATCGTGTCGGCCAGCGTCAGGCTGGGCGTGCTGGCGCCGATATAGTCGTTCAGGGCCTGCGCCACCAGGTTGGTGCCATCCGTGCCGATGGTGGCGGCGAAGCGGGTCAGGCTGTTGGTGATGCTGCCGGTCACGCCGCTGTAGCTGCCGCTGCCGGCGGCTACCAGGGTGGCCAGGGCATCGCCCGCCAGATAATTGGTGTTCGATGCCAGGGTGGACAGGGTGGCGGTCACCAGGCCGCCCGTCAGGCTGGCGCCGCCGCTGACCATCAGTTGGCCCGCGGTGCCCAGCGCCAGGGTCCCGGACGCCTGGGTGTAATCGCCGGTGACGGTGACGATGCTGGTCAACGTCACGGCGGCGCCGCTGTTGATCAGGGTGTGGCCGCTGACGTTGACGGCGTCGTTCAGCAGGAAGCCGCCGGTCAGGATCAGGTTGCTGAGCGTGTTGGTGATGGTGCCCTGGCCGCTCATGCCCGTGTAGGTGCCCACGGCAGTGCCGCCGCCGAGAGTCAGATCCGTGCTGCCGTTGTTGATGACGGCGCCCAGGATGGTGCCGCTGTTGCGCAGCGCGCCCAGGGTGCTGTCGCTGGAAATGGAGACGGCGAAGCTGGAGCCGCCGATCACGCCGCTGTTGACGATGCTGGTGATCGACGAACCGTTGATCAGGGCGATACCGCCCAGGCCGGTTTTGATGGTGCCGCCGGCGGTGATCAGCAGCGGATTGACCCGGGCGTTTTTGAACAAGGCGCCGATGGTGCCGGCGCCGATCACCGTATTGCCGGTGAGGGTCACGCCGCTGGAAGTGAAATTGCCGCTGTAGGTGGTATAGGCGGTCTGGGCGTGGACGGGCCGGGGCGCCGCCATGCCGACGGCCACCACCGCCAGGGAGGAGCCGGCCAGAAAAACCCGCCGGGCACGCGCAAGCCGCAGCCGGTGGTTGCATTGTATCTCTTGCGGACAGGTGTCAGCCCCGCCAGCCCCTCGCAGCCCCATCCCTGCCCCCATACTTTTTTGATCGCCCCACAGAAAGCCCGCCGCCTTACACCACTGGCTCAAATCCGCTAACAGATTGTTTCCATTGAAACATTCAGAGTGATTTCTTTTCGCCCCACCGCAAACCTCATGCATTATTCTTATGTAATATCGCATAGTACTATAGAGAAAAACTCAATATTAACCAATAATACCTTCCGTATACGCATTCAGACCAACCGTTCAGCATTTGCCCATTCCCCTCTGGCTCAAACACTCCAGCAGGAACACCCCCCGCATTTCGGGCCCCTGGAATGATCCAGGTCTTCATCGGGGCAGGTCTGTCGGGCGGGCGGCACCAGGGCCCGGACGGGCTGCGGCATGTCCCGTTCGCCGATCTCATGTGAGAGTAGTTACGGGCCCAGAACCTGTCTGTAGAACAAACGCGCCACAGCGGTGATGGTCCTTTTCCCGATGACTCCTCCAATAACCATCGATCCGAATACTGGGATACCGCTGGATTTTATGACGCCGGGACGGGGTATTGATCACACCAACTGGCGCCGCGCCAAATCTGCAAAAACACCACTTCGGGCAATAAGGTCAGCGTAGCTGCCGTTTTCCACCAAGCGGCCCTGGTCCATGACGAAGATGCGGTCGGCCTCGATGATGGTGGACAGGCGGTGGGCGATGACCACGCGGGTGGCCTGCAACCCGCGCACGCTGTGCGTCACGATGGCTTGGGTGGCGTTATCCAGGGCGCTGGTGGCCTCGTCGAACAGCAGGATGCGCGGCCGGCCGGCAATGGCGCGGGCGATCATCAGCCGTTGCTTCTGCCCGCCGGAGATGACGCCGGCCCCTTCCGCGATCACCGTGTGCATGCCCATGGGCATGGCGCGGATGTCCTGGTCCAGGCCGGCCAGCCGCGCCGCCTCCCACGCGTCGTCCACCGTCAGGCGGGGGGAGGCGCCGATGATGTTGGACGACAGCGGCCCGGGGATCAGCTTGCCGTTCTGCAGCACCACGCCCAGCTGCCGGCGCACCGCCCCCAGATCCAGGCCGGCCAGATCCTGGCCGTCATAATAGATGGCGCCCCCCTGTGGCCGATCGAACCCCAGCAGCAGGCGGAACAGGGTGGACTTGCCGGACCCGGACGCGCCGACGATGGCCACGAACTCCCCAGGGCGGATGCTGATGGACACGTCGTCCAGGACCAGCGGGCCGTCGGCGCTGTAGCGGAAGCTGACATGGCTGATGTCGATGGCCCCGGTGAAGGGCCGGGGGGCGGCCTGCACCCGGTTGGGTTCGGGCAGCGCCTGCAGCAGCGGGCGCAGGCGTTCATAGAGGGGGGCGGCGCTCAGCGCGTTGGTCACCGCCATGGTCATGGCCAACGTGGCGGCGAAGAACTGGCTGAAGGCGGCGTTGAAGGCGGCGAAGGCGCCGGTGCTGAGCGGTGCCGCGTCCACCACCGCCGCGAACAGGCAGAGGGAGGCCAGGACGACATAACCGGCATTGAACACCTCCAGCCAGTTGACCAGGCGCTGCACGCCGAAGCTGAGCGTCTTCTGCTGGGCGAAACGCGTTGCCCACAGGGCGAAGGCGCGCTTCTCCGCGCCATTGGCGCGCAGCTTGGCCATGCCGGTCAGCAGCTGGAAGACGCGGGAGGCCAGGTCACCCTGCACCGCAATCATGCGCCGCTCCAGCCGCAAGCGCAGCAGGTTGATGCCCACCGCCGTCGCCATGGCGATACCGGCCAGCGTCGCCACCAGCAAGCCCAGCCGCCAGTCTATGGTGAACAGGAAGGCGAAGCTGGCCAGGCTGAAGATCCAGCTGATCAGGGCCGATTGGGCGCTTTCGCTGATGCTGTGCAGAATCTGCGTGGCGCCGAAGATGCGCTGGGTCAGATCGCCCGCCGCGTAGGTCCGGAAGAAGGGGGCCGGCAGGCGCAGGACCCGCTGCATCACCGCCGCCTGGACACTGATGGCAGCCCGCGCGTCCACCCGCAGCAGGGCGATGGCGCGCGTCAGCTCAAAGGCGCTGACGCCCAGGGTGGCGGTCAGCAACAGCAGGATGAACTGACCAAGCCGCCCCGGCTCTCCCGCCGGAATGACGGTGTTGATCAGGGCGCCGGTGGCCACGGGCACGCCCAGGCCCAGCACGCCGCCCAGCGCGCCCAGCAGCAGCAGGCGGGCGATGTCGCGGCCGCTGCCTCGCAGGGCGAAACGCGCCAGGCTCCAGAGGGTGATCCGCTCATCCGGCAGGGGCCGGTAGAAGACGAAGGCCTGGGTCTCCAGCCCGGCCGCCTGCTGGGCATCCAGCCGCACCCGCGTGCCGGCGGCGGGGTCCCAAAGCCACAGCCCGTCGCCGCGCGCCACCGGCAGCAGCGCCACGGGCGCGCCGTCCTTGCGGAAGGCCAACAGGGGCATGGCGCCATCCCGCCACCAGTCGCGGCCGGTCAGGGCCACGACGCGCCAGGCGGCCCCGGCCTGGCGGGCCAGGCCTTCCAGGCGCTGGATGGGGTCATCGACGGCGGGGGCCGACACGGCCGGCGTGATGCCGGCGGCGCGGAAGACCTGCCGGCAGGCGTCGACCAAGGCGTCGCCCGTGCCCAGCAGGACGGCGGAATCCGCCGCCTGCCCGGCCAGCACCTGGGCCAGGTCGCCGATGGACGAGGCGAACATGCGGCCGTCGGCACGGGCCTTGTCCTGTAGCCGCTGGTCGAGGGAAGCGTCGGTCATTGGTCGGTCGCGATCAGGGTGCTGTAACGGCCGCCCAGGGCCATGAGCGTGTCATGGCTGCCCCGTTCGGCGATGCGCCCGCGCTCCATGACGATGATCTCGTCACAGTCGCGGATGGTGGACAAGCGGTGGGCCACGATCAGGCAGGCGCAGCCACGGCGACGCAAATTGCCGTCGATGGTCTTCTCGGTCACCGGATCCAGGGCGGATGTCGCCTCATCCAGCACCAGCACGCGCGGCCGGCCAGCCAGGGCGCGGGCGATCTCCAGCCGCTGGCGCTCCCCGCCGCTGAAGTTGGCCCCCGCCTCCTCCACCACCGCGTCATAGCCGCCGGTCCGGGCAGCTATGACGTCGTGGATGGCGGCATCGCGGGCGGCGCTGACCATCTCCTCCGGCGGCAGGGTGCCGTCCCACAGGCTGAGATTATCGCGGATGGTGCCGGCGAAGAGGTAGACGTCCTGGTCGACGCTGCCCAGGGTGGCGTGCAGCCGGTCGCGGGCGATCCGATCGCACGGAATGCCGTCCAGCAGCACCTGCCCCGCCCATGGTTTCAACACGCCGGTGACCAGGCGGGCCACCGTGGACTTGCCGCTGCCCGAGCCGCCCACCAGGGCGACACGGCGGCCGGGTTCCAGCGTCAGGCTGAAATCCTCGATCAGCGGCGCCTCCAGCCGGCTGTAGCCGAAGCGCAGGTTGCGCAGCTCCAACCGCCCCGCCAACGCCCCGCCCTCGGGCTCGCCGTCCCCAGCCCCGCCAACGGCGGCGGGAAAGTTCAGGACGTCGTCCAGGCGGGCCATGTCGCCCTGCGCCTCCTGCAGCTTGCCCGCCAGGCCCATCAGGTTGGTCACCGGCTGGGTGAAGCTGGCCATCAGACCCTGGAAAGCCACCAGCATGCCGATGGACATGCGCCCATCGATCACCCGCAGGCCACCCAGGCCCAGGATGGCGACGGAGACCAGGGCGTTCAGCAGATTGGGCAGGACAGCCAACAGGCGGGTGTTCAGCTCCAGCCGCTGCTCGCCGTTGATGACCTTGGCCAGATGACCGGACCAGCGGGCGAAGAAATCCCCCTCGCCGCCCGTCGCCTTCAGGGTCTCGATGGTTTCGACGCCACCCATGGTGACGGCCATCAGCTTGCCCCGGTCCTGGAGCAGCCGCAGATTGTCGTCCCGCCGCTTGCGGGCGATGCCCCGCAGCACCAGCAGGTTCAGCGCGGTGATGGCGAGGCCGGCCAGGGTCAGGCCCACATCGTAGGTGGCCATGATGGCGGCGTAGAAAACGACGGACAGGACGTTGACGGCGTTGGTGGCCAGGTCGCCGGCGAGCAGACGGGCCACACGATCGTTGGCAGCCACGCGCACGCTGATGTCGCCGACATAGCGCTGATTGAAGAACTCTATGGGCAGACGCAGCACATGCCAGAAGAAACTGGCGGAGGATTGCAGTGACAGCCGCGTTTCCAGGCGCAGCAGTTGCGACTGCTGCAAGGCGGTCAGCCCCATGCGCAATCCGGCGGTGATCAGCATGCCCAGCAACAGGGGCGGCAGCCAGCCATCCAGGCGCTTGATCAGGATCTCGTCGATGAACACCTGGGTGAATACCGGCAGCGCCAGGCCCGGCAGCACCAAGGCCAGGGTGGCGATGACGACGAAGGCGAAGGCGGCGCGCACGCCGCGCAGGCGGCGGGCCAACGCCCTGGCCAAGCTGGGCTCGTTCCCGCCCTCCTGGAACTCCGGCCCCGGCGCCATGGCCAGGGTGACGCCGGTATAGCCCTCGCTGAACTCCGCATCCGTCACCGTGCGGGGGCCGGTGGCCGGATCGTTGATGTGGACCACGCCCGTGCCGAAACCCTCCACCACCAGGAAGTGGTTGAAGTTCCAGAAGACGATGGCGGGCATGGGCGCCTGGCGCAGCTGGCCGATGTCATAACGCTTGCCGCCGGCGGTCAGGCCGTAGGCCCGCGCGGCCTTGACCACGTTGCTGGCCTTGCTACCATCGCGGGAGACGCCGCAGGCGGCCCGCAGTTCCTCCAGTGAGACATGGCGGCCGTGGTAGGCCAGCAGGATGGCCAGGCTGGCGGCGCCGCATTCCACCGCTTCCATCTGCAGGATGGTGGGCGTGCGCAGCCGGCGCTTGAAGGGAAGACCGGTCATCAGTCACGCGCCCGGCTGGGGGAGGATTTGTCCAGGAAGGGGAACAGCAGGGCGATGGGCCGGCGGCTTTCCAGCACGAAGCTGCCACTGCACAGGGTGCCGCTGCTGATCTCCAGCGCGTCGCCGGCGGGGGAGGACCAGCGGTAGCCGCTTTGCGACCGAGGATCCGGCACCAGGTCGACCTCCACGGCGATGGGTGGGCCCTCCGGCGCCAGCTCGTCCACCAGGGCGGGATTGGGCAGCAGGGCCAGCATGCCGGCCTGCGTCGCCGGGTATTTCGACACCGACCGCACCCGGCCGATGAGATAGCCGTCGCGCTCGCGCAGGCTGGTGACGGGCGAGATTTCCGTGGTCATGCCCGGCCGCAGCAGCTTGGCGTTGCTGGAGGGTGGCAGGTACAGCACGGCGCGCAGCGGGGACTCCCCGTATTCCATGCTGACGATGGGGTCGCCGGGTTTCACGGCGTGGCCGTTGGTGGCCATGACCTCCACCACCTCGCCGTCATGGTCGCTGACCACCCGGTGATCCAACGCCGCCTCGAAGCGCAGGCGGTCCAGTTCCTGCTGCGCCTGAGCGCGGGTCTCCGGGGCGCCCGCCATGGCTGCGGCCCCCTTGGGAGCATCCAGGGTGCGCACATAGGCCTCGGCGGAGGCGATCTGCTGGGCCAGCGCCGGGTCGATGATGCGGCCCAGCACCTGGCCCTTGGCGATATGCTGACCGGGGCTGAGGTGTTCCATGTCGGCCACGACGCCGTCGACCACGGCCACGACGTTGAAGGTGCCGCCGTCATGGATCAGCACCCCCCGTCCCGCCATCCGCGACGGCAGGGTGCCGAAGACGGCCCAGGCCAGGATCGCCACCAGCAGGACGGCGGACGCCCACAGGGCGATCCAGGCGCGCGCCGGCGTCACCTGGACCAACTGGTCCAGCTGTTCCGGCGAGGACAGGCCGTCCAAGGCCGCCTTGCGGAAAATCGGATTACTCATGCCCCCAATATCCCTTCAATACCCGCCCCCTTTACTCCCATATCCGTCAGGCGCAGGCGCGCGCGGGCGCCGGCTGGATCACCCCGGGCCCGGTCAGCAGGCCCAGGTCGGTCAGCAGGTCGCGCATGGCGTCGTCGCCGGGATAATCATCGCCCCCGCCCATGATGCGGGCGGTGTTGAACGCCTCCCGCGCGATGATGGCGCGGTCCCGCGCGTCCAGGCCGGCGATGAACTCCAGGCTTTCGTCGACATGGCCGATGTCGCTGCCCACGGCGCTGTGCACCCGCAGGCAGCGGGTGGCGACGACGCCGGCCGGCAAGGCGGCCTCCACCTCGGCGATGACCTCGGCGGTCACGTTCAGGCTGGTGCGCTCCAGGACATAGGCGTAGCCCAGCACGGCGATGGGCTCCGCCGCCTCCGCCAGCGCCCGGTGCCGTTCCGCCAAGGCCATCGCCGTGTGGGGACGCAGGCGATCCACGAAGGTCGCGGCGGGCAGACCCAAGGCCTCCATGTCCAGCCAGGCCAGGGTGTCGTGACCCGTCTCCTCCTCCGCCACATGGCGGCAGTAGGCGGCGACGGTGACCTGGCCCCGCTCCTCCAGACGATCGGCGGCAAGGCGCATGGCGTCCGGCGTGACGCCGGTGGTGCGCCAGCCGGCGGCCAGGCCGTGGACATAGCGCAGAAACACGTCACGCTGGGCGGAGGACGGACGCGGCCCGGTGGCGGCGGCCACCGCGGCGGAGAAGCCGGCATACATGGCGCCGGACATCAACTGCCGGGTCGCCCGCGCCGAGCCCCGCGCCGACAGGCTGTCGGCCGGGCCCGGCTGCCAGGGCGGCAGGCGATGCAGGCGGAACCGCTCCCCGGAGGCCTCCAGATGCAGGCCGCCGGGCAGGGAAAGGCTTTCCGAAAACTCACTCATGGCGTGCCCCTCACACGAAGATGGGAATGGGGTTGAGCTCGGCCTCGGCCAGCGGCCGGTCCAGCCAGCCCATGCGCACGGGCACGTCGTACAGCCGGCCCGGGGCGAAGCGCGCCCAGAAGTGGCGCAGGCCGGGGACGACCACCTTGACCACCGGCAGGCCCAATTCCGCCCGCGTCTGGTCCAGCACCAGCATCTCCAGGCCGGCACGATCCAGGATGGACAGGCAGTGGTTGATGTCGGCCAGGAAGTCGCCGCTGTGCTGCACCGGGAAGTCCTCATGCCGCGCCGGCGCCTGGGCCGGGTCGGGCGCCAGATAGGGCTGGTTCTCCAGCGTGGACGTCTGCAACCAGTGCAGCGTCTCCGGATCCTCGATCTTGCCTTCCACCTCGGCGGTGGCCAGGCCCAGCATTTGGTTCATCTCGGCATAGGCGCGCTGTAGGGCGATGCGGGCGTCCAGGTGGCAGCCCAGGCCGAACAGGATGCGTTCCTGCGGGGCGTCGACCTCACGGGACAGGGCCACGAACACCGGGATGCCCAGGTCCGACGTCAGGTCCAGCGCCCAGGTCTCCCGCCCATGCTTTTCCCGGTAATGCCGGGCGATGCGCGGCAGGTAGGGATCGTTGAAGGTGTCGGTCGCGACGCCCCGGCGGCGCAGGCGGTTGTACCACCACAGCGCGGTGGCATCGCGCTCCACCAGTTCGAAGAAGCCCTGCAGCAGGGCCTCCTCCCGGGTGTTGCCGGCGGCGTTGCCGTTGGAACAGCCCATGGCGTAGAAGTCAGCCCCGCTGCGCCCGCCGTCGACGCCGTAATAGACCAGTTGCGTCGGCAGATGCTTGAACCGCTTCTCGGTCAGCGACCACAGCGGCGTCCAGTCCACGGCGTGATCGTCGGGCAGCGGATGGGGCGTGATGTTGAAGACCGATTGCTTGGCGTTCTGCGCCTCGCGATCGGCGAACTGGGCCTCGCTGTAGCCCATGACCACGTTGGGGTGGATGGCCTCCCCCGCCGGCCAGTCTTGCCAGGCCCGGCGCACCCGCACCTCGTCGCCCACGATCTCGCCGCTGCCGCGCTCCAGCGCCTCACACAGGGCGCTGACCTTGGCCTGCGCCTCCGACACGCCCTTGCCGGCGCTGCTGCTGCGCAGGCTGCGCTTCAGGTCGCGCAAGGAATCAATGGGGCGGGAGGCGTTCGCGCCCGCGACGTAGACATGGGCCAGCGTCTCGTCCGGCGGCGTCGCCGGCTGCAACACGTTGACCACGCCGGTGATGGGGCTGACCAGGTGCTGGTACGCAGCCAAGGTCGCCTGGGGCGACACGCCGCGGTGGCCGCCATCGGATTGGAAGGCCGCCCGGGCCGTGCCCAGTTCCAGCGGCCGCGCCACCGGTTCCGCTGGCGTGCCACAGGCGGGGCAGAGCGGGTTGCGCGTCAGGACGTGGGTCTGCTGGGCATGGGTAACCCAATCGCGGCTGACCACCTGGCCCTTCAGGGTGCTGGGCAGGCCCGCCAGGATCAATGCCGCCTCCAGCGCCACGGCGTGGCAGGTGGCGGCCTGGGTGACCGCCAGCCCCACAGGCGGCACCAGCGGGCCCTGGGCATCCAGCTTGGCCGCCGCGAAACGGTGGGTGGCGCGGTTGCGCGCCAGCCGCCGCCGCAGGCATTCCCAGCAGGCCGTGGCACCGGGTTCGAAATAGGGGCCCAGCCACTGCTCCCGCCCGCCGGCGCGCGCCAGCAGCCAGGGCCGTTCCGCCGCCAGCGCCCGACCGTTGATGTCCCGCAACTCCGGCCGCAGGTAGTCGTCGGCCAGGACGATCCACAGATCGGCCGCCTCAGGCGCTTCCTCCGCCAAGCCCGCCGTCGCCAGCGCCGCCCGCAGGGGGGCCGCGTCCACGCCGCCGACCGTCATGAACGCCACGCGGCGGGTGGCGTGCGCGTCCTGAACCGCCCGGGCGTCGGCGCCCGCCGCCTGCCAGAAGCCGGCCACGGACGGGGCGAGATCGGGCGCCGGCGCCGCCAGATGGCCCTGTTCCTCCATGCGGGCCAGGGCGAAATAGACGCGCGCGGCATCCACCTGCCCCGCCAAGGCGTCGGCGATGTCGTCGGCCGAGCGCCGGCCGTCGATCATCGGCACGACCTTCTCATACGCGGCACCGTGCAACACCTTGGCGCCGTCCTCGGTCAGCAGCAGGACACCTTCGCCAGGGATGACGGCGGCGCGCAGGTGCGCCTTCAGGGCGGGAATTTTCAACATGGATAGGGTGCCGTGGTCGTCTGGATATGGATGGGTCAGAACATCGGCGCGCAGGCCGAGTGGGCCGCCAGGTCGAAGCCGCCGGACACCACGTCCAGTTCCTCGTCGCTGAGGTCGGCCGGCCGGGCCGGCAGCACCAGCGTGCAGGCGGTGGCGGTGTTCTCCGCCACGGTGACGGCCATGCCCGCCGGGATGTCCACCCCCTCGTCCCGCAGGACGGTCACGGGGTCGGCCTTCAGGCGGGCCTTGAAGGCGTCGTCAGCCCAGGCTTTGGCGACGACACGGCCATAGGCTTTGGCTTTTTCCTCATGGGTCACGGCGCAATTCCTCTCGCGGTCAGGGATTGAAGGGCTATGCAAGGCCGGTCAGATGGCGCAGTTGGCGCAACACAGGCACCAGTTGGCGCAGTGGGACGGGTCGGCCCCGCCCACGACGCGGCCCAATTCCTCTTCCGTCAGGTCCACGGGCTTGGCCGGCAGGACCAGGGTCCGGGTACCGGTCGTGTCCTCCACCACCCGGATGGCGATCCCGGCAGGCAGGTCCATGCCCTCGCCTCTCAGGACGGCCACAGGGTCGGCCAGCAGGCGGGCCCGATAGGTCTCGCTCCCCCACGCCTTGGCGATGATGGCGCTGATCACCGCATCTCTTTCCCCCGCCGTCATGTCGGCGTCAAAAAGTCGAGCCGCAGGGAATGACGCACAGGATGGCGCCAGCGGCGGTGTTGTCCAAATCCTCGTCCGACAGGTCGGTGGGCCGGGCCGGCAGCACCAGGGTGTAGGCGGTCCCGCTGTTCTCCACCACGTTCAAGGTGACGCCGGCCGGCACCTCCACCCCCTCGGCCTTCAGCACGGCGGCCGGGTCGGCCAGCAGGCGCGCCTTGAAGCCCTCGTCGGTCCAGGCCTTGGCGATGATGCGGCCGCTAACCTTGGCGTTCTCTTCGTTCAGCATTTCCCTATCCTTTCCGGATGTCACAGCGTGGGGGACGCTCCGGTGACGGCATGCCCCGCCACCGGGCATCTCGACCGAGGCCTTAAAAGGCGGGGCAGAAACCGCTGAGAAATCCCCCGGCGGCAGTGTCCAGGTCGTCATCGGACAGGTCCGCCGGCCGGGCCGGCAGCACCAGGGTCTGGACGGCGGCGGTATCCTCCACCACCCTGAAGGTGATGCCCGCTGGCAGATCGACGCCCTCGGCCGTCAGCACGGCGGCGGGATCGGCCAGCAGCCGGGCCTTGTAGCCCTCATCAGCCCACGCCTTGGCGATGATCTTGCCGGTGACCTTCAGGTTCTCTTCGTTCGTCATGTCATTTTCCCTGATGCTTGTGTGTTTGGGTTGATGGGCGCCGAAGGGTGGTCGTCGCGCAAACTTCACAGGGTGAAGCACCAGCCGAAGCCCCCACCCAGGCCGTCCAGTTCGTCGTCGGACAGGTCGGTGGGTGGGACCGGCAGGATGAGGTTCAGGTGCGTGGCGGTGTTCTCCACCACGCTGACGGTCACACCCGTCGGGAAGTCGATGCCTTCGGCGGCCAGGATGGCGGCCGGATCGGCCAGCAGGCGGATCCTGAAGCGCTCATCAGCCCAGGCCTTGGCGATGATCCGGTTGAGAATGTTCGCGGTCAGCATCGCGCCCTCTCCCAAGATTCTTGGGCCGCCGTTCCTTTGGAAAATCAGAATGTGTAGAGCTTGGGGGGAACGGGTGGGCCGGGAACCGGCCGGCCACCGGCCACGCCGCCAAGATCCTCGTCGGACAATTCCGTCGGCTTGGCCGGCAGCACCAGGGTCTGAACCCCAGCCGTATCCTCCACCACCTTGAAGGTGACGCCCGCCGGAAGGGCGACGCCTTCCGCCGTCAGCACGGCGGCCGGGTCGGCCAGCAGGTGCGCCTTGTAAGTGTCGTCCGCCCAAGCCTTGGCAATGATCTTGCCGGCGATCTTCGCGGTCTCTTCATCCGTCATGTCTTGGTTTCCTTCGGCTTCAACGTCGCGCCTGCGGCAGGGTCTGGTCAGGGACCGCACAAGCACATGCAGCGGGGCCAGGGCGTTCCGCCCGCGATGCCCGCCAGGTCGTCATCGGACAGGTCCGCCGGCCGGGGCGGCAGCACCAGGGTCTGGACAGCGGCGGTATCCTCGATCACCGTCAGGCGGACGCCGGGCGGCACCGCCATCCCCTCGGCCGCCAGCGTGCCGGCCGGATCGGCCAGCAGTCGCGCCTTGAACGCGCCATCGGTCCACGCCTTGGCGACGACCTTGCCGTATGCGTTATCGGTGTTCCCCATCATCTTCCCGTCCCCGCCGGTCTATGACTTAGAGGCAGAAGTCGCTGGACATGACACAGCCGCACCAGCCGCCGGCCGCTTCATCCAGATCATCGTCGGACAGGTCCGTCGGCCGGGCCGGCAGCACCAGCGTGTACCGGGTCGGTGTGTTCTCCAGCACCGTCACCGTCAGGCCCGGCGGCACGGCCAGGCCCTCAGCTTGCAGGACCGCCACCGGGTCGGCCATCAGCCGCGCCTTGAACCCATCGTCGGACCAAGCCTTGGCCACCACCCGGCCATAGGCCCGGGCGCTGTCTTCACCCATCATCTCGTCTCTCCTTGATCTTGAAAGGATGTGCCGGTTCCCGTCGGACGGGACGCAAAACTCACAGGCTGAGTTCGCAGAAAACGCACCAGCTGCAGGCACCGCCCGCGGCCCGGTCCAGGTCCTCGTCGGACAGGTCCGTCGGCCGGGTGGGCAGGACCAGGGTCTGCACGGCGGCACTGTCCTCCACCACCTTGAACGCGACGCCGGCCGGCAGTTCCAGGCCCTCGGCCTTCAGGATCGTGCCGGATCGGCGAGCAACCCTGCCTTGAAGCCCTCATCGGCCCAGGCCTTGGCGATGACGCGGCTGGGGATCTTCAGGTTTTCCTGCGCGTTCATGCCCATACTCCCCCATCTTGAGTGGCGCAGCCGACTGCTTGCCAAATACCGATCATCCCCAGACCGTTATTGGCGTCCCCATGTACTGGCTGCCGATCTCGTGTGAGAGTATTTACGGGGCCGGATCTTGTCTGTAGAACAAACGCGCGACAGCAGCCGTCGCATACCCTTGTAGGCAGCCTCCCTTATGCAGCCCATGCCCACCACAGCGCCGTCCCGTGTCGCCGTCGCGATCGTCGAGGACGATGCCGGCTTCCTGGACGCGTTGCGCCAGGCGGTCCAGGGCGCGGCCGATCTGCGGCTGACCGGCGTGGCCGTCACCCGCGCCGATGGGCTGGCCCTGTTGGACGGGCCGCCGGCCAACGTGCTGCTGGTCGACCTGGGCCTGCCGGACGGCAGCGGCATCGACATCATCCGCGCCGCCGCCCAACGCTGGCCGGAATGCAGCATCTTGGTCAGCTCCGGCTTCGGGGACGAGGCGCACGTCATGCGATCGATCGAGGCCGGGGCGGCGGGCTATCTGCTGAAGGACAGCGCACCGGTCCGCATCGTCGATGAAATCCGCAGCGTGGCCGCGGGCGGCAGCCCCATCAGCCCCATCATCGCCCGGCAGATCCTGCTGCGCTTCCGCGACCGGGGGACGGAAGTGGCAATCTCGCCCCAGAGCCCGCCCCAGGGCGACACCGGTCCGGCCAGGGCCGGCGCCCATGAGGAAGCCCCCTCGCTGCTATCCCCGCGCGAGAGGGAGGTGCTGGCCCTCATCACCAAGGGCTTCACCTCGGTGGAGGTGGCGCGGATGCTGGACCTGTCGCACTTCACCGTGCGCACCTTCGTGCGGCGCATCTACAGCAAGCTGGAGGTCACCTCCAAGGCTGAAGCGATTTACGAGGCCAGGACCCTGGGCCTGCTGAACAGTTGACCCCCAGGCCCGCGACAACCGCTGATGACGTACCGTCCCGCCTCCCTGCTGGCCGCAGCCGTGCTGCTATTCTCCGTGATGTCGCTGCTGATCGCCGGCATCCACGAAGTGGCAGGGGGGCCGGGGAAGGCCGTGCGCCTGACCCATGCGGAGATTCTGGCCGCCATCGGGGACACACCAGCCCGCCCCCCGGCGACATTGGATGGCCGGATGCCAACCGGCACCTGGCGGCCGATCGCCCTGCCCTATGCCGAACCCATGGTGCCGGTGGATCAAACGGTGCCGGCCATGGCGGCGGGCTATCCGGCCACCACTTGGATCCGGGTGTCCACGCGCGATCTGCCGGTGGGCGCCGGGCCCCTGGCGCTGTACGGCGCCCGCATCGATACCGACGGACCCTACGCCGTCTACGTGAACGGTAAGCTGATCGATTGGCAGCAGCGGCGGGGGCGGCCCTGGAACGGCCTGTTCACGCCCCTGTGGCTGGTGCTGGACCCGGGCGCCGACGGCGCGCCGCCGGACGACATCCTGATCCGTCTGGACCACGCCCCGACCACACCGGTCGCGCTGTCGTCGCTTTGGGTGGGGCCGGAGCAGACGCTGAACGTCCGGCACCGCATGCGCCAGCTGCTGCAGCGCGAACTGCCCATGGCGCTGAACTCCGCCTTCCTGGCGGTGGGTGTGTTTTCCCTGTTCGTCTGGCTCCGCCGCCGTCACGACACCGGCTACCTGCTGTTCTTCAGCCTGGCCGCCATCTCGTTCGCGGCCCATCTGCACTTCTATCTGGACGTTCCGATCACCAGCGACTGGTTCGCGTGGCTGACCATAAACGCGCTGTTCTGGCTGATCGTCATTCTCCATCTTTTCCTGCGGATGCTGCACGGGCGGCCGCTCGCGCTGCTGACGGGCGCCGTGGTGGGGGTGACCAGCGTCCTTACCATCCTGACCCTGCCCGTGATCGGCGTACTGCCTGTCCTGCCCAGCACACCGGTCATCGTGCCCCGCATCTACGCGGTCGCCGTGGTGATGGCGGCCACCGTCAGCGTGGTGGGTGTGGCCTGCGCCTGGCACCGCTTCCCCGAGGCGCGGCTGCTGGCCGGGGGCCTGGCTCTCTGCACCGTGCTGGGCCAGACCGACTGGATGATGCACAATCACGTGCTGGGCCCCGAGGGCTGGTTCCTGGGCGCCTACACCAACGCCGTCACCTTCGCCATGTGCGGCACGGTGATGTACCGGCGCTATGTCGCCGCCATCGCGGAGGTGGAGCGGGTGAACGCCAGCCTGGCGGAACGGCTGCGCGCCCGCGAGGCGGAGCTGGAGGTCAGCCACCGGCGCCTGCGCGAGGCGGAGCGACGCCAGACCATCAGCGAGGAGCGTCAGCGCCTAGAGCGTGATGATTTTAGGTTCGCACATACCCTGCATGGGCGAGGTAGTTTGAACACTCTGCGGGAGTGACGGTTTGGAGAGTTTTGCCGATGGCGGCACAGAGGCCATCGGCAGATCGCTCTTGAGCTTGACGCAGATGATGCTTGAGTTTGGCGAAGAACTGCTCGATGGGGTTCAGGTCGGGTGAGTATTTTGGAAGGAAGATCACCCTGGCCCCGGCCGCCCGTATGGCGTCCCGGACGGCCTTGCCTTTATGTGAGCCGAGATTGTCCATGATGACGATGTCGTTGGGCTTCAATGTCGGGACAAGGACCTGCTCGGTATAGATCCTGAAGCGCTCGCCGTTGATCGGCCCCTTGATCAGCCACGGCGCATCCACGCGATCTTGGCGCAGGGCGGCGATGAAGGTCATGGTATTCCAATGGCCGAAGGGGGCCGGACCAGGTAACCGTTGCCCACGCGGGGCCCAGCCTCGCAACGGCGCCATGTTAGTCTTGGTCCACGTCTCGTCGATGAACACCAATCGAGACGGGTCGATCCCCGGTCGCAGTCTCAGCCATCGCTCCCGGTGGCGGGCGATGTCCGGCCGGCTTCTTTCCGTGGCGACCAAAGTCTTTTTTTATAACTCAGTTTCTCAGCATGCACGAACTCCCAGACCGAGCGGTAGTCCACCTTCAAATTCCGGTCCGCCAGCTCACGGACAAGACCACGTAAGGTGAACGGGCCGCTGGCACAGCGCGTCAGCAGCCAGTCCCGGTGCTCCCCGGAGATCGCCTTCGGCTTATGCCCTCCCATCTGACCAGGAGCCACGCTGCCGGTTACCGCCTCGCGCTCCAGCCATTTGATCGCCGTGCTCACCGCAACGCCAAACCGCTTCGCGGCCTGATGGCGTGACAGGCCATCAAGCTTAACCGCGTCAACAACGCGCTGACGAAGATCCATCGAGTACGGACGACCCATCGTTCCCGGCCCCATATAAATCAAACCGGTAACCTTGAATCACATTCCAAGCTCGTTGGGAATCCAATCCCGAATCAGCCTTATTTCATCCCGCTCTAATGCAGGACATGCACGACGGCGTGGGCGCCTCGCTGATCAGCGCCCTCCGCTCCGTCGAGCAGGGCGCCGTGGACGACGCCAAGGTCTCGCAAATCCTCAAGGGCTGCCTGGACGACCTGAAGCTGGCCATCGATTCCATGGAGCCGGTGGACGCCGACCTGCTGCTGTTGCTGGCTTCGCTGCGTTACCGGTTGGAACCACGGCTGGAGGGATCGGGCATCACCCTGGCGTGGGATGTCCAGGATCTGCCGACGCTTGCCTGGCTGGACCCATCCAGCGCCCTGCACATCCTGCGCATCCTGCAGGAGGGCATCGCCAACATCCTGCACCACGCCCAGGCCAGCACCATACGCCTGGTTACCGCCCCCGAAACCCAGGGGCCTGTGGCCGGCGTGCGCGTCACCATCGAGGATGACGGCCGGGGCTTCGACACGGAAGCGGCCGTGGCGGCCACTGGGGGCCGGGGCCTACGCAATCAGCAGCGCCGCGCCCAGGCCGTGGGCGGCACGGTCGCCTGGACGTCCGGCCCCATGGGCACGCGGTTCACGCTGTGGTTGCCACTGAACCAAGGCGCTGCGACGACCGACTGAGGCCGCATGGAAACGGCAGGAATTGAATCCGGGGTGGGGTCCGGCCAGCTCTGGTCGCCCCCGATCCATTTGCCACCTTTTCATTTATTTCAGGATGTTGCCCCACGTTCCCCTGGAGTCCGCCCCTTAGGATGGACACAGCGGGTATGAAAGATTGACGGTGAAATACGAAGGGCGGATCGCCGCCCCGGAAAGGCTGGTCGGCTGCCGGCTGATGGCGATCGCGCGCTCCAGTCATCTGATCGCCGTCCTGACCGAAGCGCCAGACGCTTCGCGGCCTGACGGCATGATCATCTACCCTCGCCTGATGCAACAGGCACCGGCGCGGAGAAATCCCTCCCGTATTGCGCGTGTTCCTCCTTCAAGGAGGCGATGACGCCCAGCCAATCGCCCAGGGCAGGTTGGCGATGCACGCGGTGGTTGGGGTACCATGGCGACGTCGTGCCGCCGATGCCCCACCGCCAGTCGACGGAATGCGCGAGCAGCAGGGAAACCGGCTTGCCCATGGAACCGGCCAGATGCGCCACCCCGGTGTCCACGGCCACCACATGGTCCAGATTGGCGATGACGGCCGCCGTGTCGATGAAGTCCTGAAGCTGGGGGCTCAGGTCATGCAGCCGCCCTTTGAAGGCCAGGGCCTCTCCCGCCCGCGGCCCCACCTGCAACGAGAACCAGTCGGCGTCGGGAATGGCGTCGAGGACGGCCCCCAGATGCGCCAGCGGCAAGGAGCGGCGGGCATCCTCGGAATGTTGCGGACGGCCAGCCCACACGACGCCGACGCGGCGCCGGCCGCTGGGCGGCGGCAGCAAGGTCCCGCCGCGGGCCACCTGATCCTCCGGCAGGGTCAGCCAGCCGGGGAGCAAGGGCAGGTCCGCGACGCGGAGCGACAGCATGTGCGGCAGGCTCAACAGCGGCACGTGGTAATCAAACGATTCCTCGATACTGAACTTGTGCGGGTTGTCTGGGCGGGAAACGACGCGGATGCCGTCCTTGGCCAGGGCGGTACTCAAAACCCCGGTCAGCGGGGAAGACACTTCCAGCACCAGATCCGCGAGGCCATGGCGGTCCCTCAGGATATGGGCCAGCGGGGTGAACTGGAGGATGTCGCCGAACCCCTGCTCCCCCCAGACGTAGATACGCTTGCCCTCCAGGTTCTCGCCCCGCCATTGCGGTGCCGCCAGGATGCGACGGGGCTCGGGGAACTGGTCCCATACCCAGCGCCACTCATAATCGGCCCAGCCGGTGGCGAAGTCGCCGCGCGCCAGGCACGCCAGGGAATGGTTCCAGCGGGCAAGCGCGTTGCCCGGCGCCAGCTTCAGCGCCACATCCAGCGCCATCACGGTGGCGTCGATGAAGCCGGCGGTGCGCAGGGCCTTGTCCAGGGTCTGAAGAACCTCCTCCAGCCGTTCCAGCCGGCCATCGGGCATCCCCTCCGGCAGGGTAGCCAGCGCCGCGGTCAGTTCCGGCAGGCGGTCGCCGGTCTCGTCAACCAGTTGCCTGCCCAGATCCCGCGCTTCGGGCAGCACCCGGCCAAAGAGGATGACGCCCACGATCAGCGGCACGACCGCCTCGCGCGATTGGCCCATCCAGGCCAATCCCGTGCCCATGTTGACCCAGGCGGAATAGTTCAAGGGGGACAGCGCCAGGATGCGGCGGTAGAGAGGAATGGCATCCACATGCTGGCCACGGGTCTGCAGCATGACCGCCAGGTTCAGCATGGCGGAGGCGGCGCGCGGCAGGTCCCCCATGCGCTCGAACACGGTGCCCAGCGAGCAATAATACAGAGATTCGCCGGGTTCGATCTTCAAGGCGTGCTCGAACAGGCCGGCGGCCCTCAAATTATCTCCCTCATACGCGGCCATGACGCCCAGCTGGTGCAAACTGGGCGCCGTCAGCTCCGGACGCTCGGTCAGTTGCAGGAAGACCTGGCGCGCCTCGGCCGTCCTTCCGGCGGATTGCAGCTGCAGTCCCTGCGCGAAAGCGGGGACGCGCCGGCCCAGCTCCATCAGCATGTCGCCGCTGCGTTCGACCACCGGGATGGAAAAGTCGCCGCTATTGTTTCCGCTCATCCTGCTTCGTGCCTTGAATGGGGGCTGACGTCATCTGTAGCTGATTATACACGCCGCCTTCGCTACCGGCGGATGAAACGGCGTATGTCTGCGCCGAGGATGCCGGGCCGCCGCCGCTCTCACCGCCGCGGGTGCCTTGCGAGGCGGTGCTGCTTGAAGGTGCGCCACTGTCGCTGGCGGACGTACCGCCGGACGCGCCGGACGAGGTTCCGCCGGATGCACCCGAGGACGCGGCCGCGCCCGGCACCGCGGTATCGCCGCCGCCCGACGACGTCGAAGCCGCTGTGCCGGTGGTGGCGGAGGCAGTGGTCACGGCTGTCGCCCCGGTCGAGACGGTGCCGCTGGCGGTGGCCGGCGCGCTGACGCTCCCCACGCCCCCACCGAGACTGGCGGTGACGGCGGGGGCGGCCAGACTGGCGATCGGCAGCAGGGCCGCGACGACCTGGCGCTGCAAGGTGCTTGTGGTCAGCGCCGCGGACGCACCGACGCTCAGCAACCCGGTCTGATATAGAATCGTGTAATTGCCGAGCCCCGTGCCGATGGCGCCAGAGGCGGTAATGCCATAGCTGCCAGGCGCGGCCGAAGCCAGGGCGCCGGGACTGCTCAAGGTCACCCGGGTGACACCGTCTCCGTTCACCAATCCCGTCACGCCGTAACCCGCGAGGACCAGATCAAGGCCCGCCGTTTTGCTTTCATCGCTGGCCGTGATGGTCAGCGCCGCCGGGATCACCGTCAGCGTGCCGGCAGCGTAGCTCACCGCGTAGTTGCTCAGCCCCGTGCCCGTAGCCCCGCTGGCCACGACGCTGTAGCTGCCCACCGACGCCGCCGTGCCGCTGCCGCTGCTGGCCAAGGTCACGGCCGCAATGCTGTCGCCATTGACCAGCCCACTGCTGCTGTAGCCCGTCAGGCTGACGCTGGTGCCGTAGGTCTTGCTCGCCCCGCTGGCCGTGATGGTCAGCGCCGCCGGGGTCACGGTCAGTGTGCCATCGGCGTAGCTCACCGAGTAGTTGCTCAGCCCCGTGCCCGTCGCGCCGCTGGCCACAACGCTGTAGCTGCCCACCGACGCGGCGGTGCCGCTGCCGCTGCTGGCCAGGGTCACGGCCGCAATGCTGTCGCCATTCACCAGGCCGCTGCTGCTGTATCCCGTCAGGCTGGCGCTGGTCCCATAGGTCTTGGTCGCCCCGCTGGCGGTAATGGTCAACGCCGCCGGGGTCACCGTCAGCGTCCAGCGGC
>NZ_BACU01000464.1 GCF_000333275.1 Azospirillum sp. B4
GGGTGCGGCCCGGGTCCGCCAGTCCCTCCAGCTCCGCATGGTGACGCGGCGGACGCCGCCGCGGTAGGCCACGGTGCGGGCGGCCAGACGCGCCGTCTCCTGCTGGGCGCTGTCCACCGCCGGGAAGCGGCGCTCCTGCCCATGGTCCAGGGTGAATCCCGCCAGGGTCCAGCCGATGGTGCCGTTGCGCAGGGCGTAGACGGGGTTGGGCACGCCGGCGTTGCGCAACGACTGGGCGCCGATCAGGCTGCGGGTGCGGCCGGCGCAGTTGACGATGATGGTGGTGGCGGGATCGGGCGCCAGGCCGCGGGCCCGCAGCACCAGTTCCGCGCCCGGCACGCTTGTGCCGGTGGGGATGCTCATGGTGCGGTATTCCTCGAACCGCCGGCTGTCCAGCACAACCACGTCGGCCTTGGCGTCCAGCAATTCCTTGACCTGGGGCGCGGCCAGCGACGGCGTATGCGCCTCCGTCTCCACCAGTTCGCCGAAGGCCTTGGACGGCACGTTGACGTCGCGGAAGACCTCATAGCCCGCCGCGCGCCAACCCTCCAGCCCGCCGGCCAGCAGCTTCACATCGGTATAGCCCAGGGCCGCCAGGATGGGAGCCGCCCGCTCCGCCAGCCCCTCGCCCGCGTCATACAGCACGATGGCGGTGTCCCGCCGGGGCACCCGGTCCAGCACCTCCAGTTCCAGCCGCGACAGCGGCAGGTTTGCGGCGAACAGCGGATGGGCCTGGGCGTAGAGATCCTCCTCCCGCACGTCCAGCAGGGCCAGTTCCCGCCGGGCGATCAGAGCGAGGCGGACGTCCGCAGGGGTGGCGACGGCGAAAGGCATCAGGCGGGCTCCAGGGACGGCGTACGGGTGATGGTGAAGGCAGGCGTGGCGGCGGCATTGCTGTAGCCCGAGATGAAGGGCTTGCGGCCCCCCTCCGCGGGATAGACCCAGCGCCGCACCTGGCCGATGTCGGCGCCGTAGACGTGGATGCTGACCGAGGTGCGGTCCAGGTGGGCATTGGTGACGCGGTGGATGTCCCCCGTCTCAGGCGACAGCGTCTCCACCTCCCCCGCCTCGAACCGCTGCTTCGGGCCGATGGCCACCAGCTCATCGCGGGAGCCCACGACGAAGCGCTGGGAATATTCGCTCCCCCGCAGGATGCCGACCAGGCCCCAAACGGTGTGGTCATGCACCGGCGTCTCCTGCCCCGGTCCCCAGACGAAACTGACGACGGAGAACCGGCCGCCGGGATCGGCATAGAGCAGGAACTGGCGATAGCGCACGGGATCGGGCTCGGCATAGACCGCCGGCAACCAGTCATCCTCCGCCACGAGATCGGCCAGGGCGTCGCGCGCCTGGTCCAGCAAGGCGCCCTCGGGCAAGCCCTGGTCCAGCAGCCCCTCCAGCCGGCCGACAAAGGTCCGCAGCCGGGCCGGCGCCTGGGGGTTCGTGGTCTCGCCGATGTCGCTCATCTTTCCCTCCGCCTGCTGGGTAATGGGTGGGTGGACAGCAACCATAGGAACCAGCCTCCCCCCGGGAAAATCGAGTTTTCCTCAAGCCGGGCTTAAGGCCCGATCGCGATGTGCGGAGGGGATGCCTAATTAGCCCAGTCTTCGATCATCATGTCAGGGAGATCTGACGATGGCGTCAACCAGTGGAAAGGATCATGATCGTGCGGACCCAGCCCTCGTTCCTCTGCAGAAAGGAAATCGTCCGGAATCTCCACTCCCTCAAGCGCCGCAAAGAAATCCGACCAATCCGCCTGCAAACATGTGGGCTGATCGCGATCCTCCAAAGGCTTGTTCTTATTGTTCATGGCATCTCTCTTCGATTTGGGCCATGCCGTGTCTATAGATTCCAGCGCTCAATGTCGGTCACCCGTAAATGACCCCACAGTGAGCGACTCAATTTCAAGATGTATATGTAGTCATCGTCGTGGCCACAGCCATCGGTATTAAGTGTCACCCAATAGGTTGGCCACCAACCAGCATGACGATCGACCTGCCGTATCTTTAAGGTCTGCAACCGGGCCATGCAGGCTTGAAACGTCGCGTAGTCATCAGAGGCAAAGGTACTGTTCGGCACCGCGTTCAAAAGCCGTCGATTAATAACACCCTTATCCTGAAAGCCCGTCAGCGCCTGGGTGACGACGCCCCAGTCCGTCGACGCCGCCTGCTGAGTCAAATCCTGGCGTTTCTGTGCCGAAGGCATCGGTCGGTCGGCAGGAACCGGTTCGCATGACAATACGACCACCACCCCAATTAGCATCGCCCGCCCGCGCATGCCCGCCGCCCTTACCGAAATCACTTGCCCCCGTATGCTATTGCATTGACTATAAAAAGAGAACATCGACCCTTCATTTTACAGCTTATACCCCACCTTGAAGAACACCGTGCGCGGCGGGCTTTCCACGTAGGTCCAGACGGTGCCGGCGGCCGAGGCGGAGTAGCTGCCACCCTGGGGCAGGCGGCGGTCGGCCAGGTTGCGCACGGTCGCGGAGAAGGTCCAGCGGTCGTCCTCCGTCGTGTACTTGGCGAACAGGTTGACGTTCCACTGCGCGGGGATCGCCACCTGCCAGGAATTGGCGACATCGGCGAAGGCCTTGCTTTGGAACTGGGCATCCACGCCCACCTGCGCCTGGCCTGGCACCGCCAGCGGCAGGGTGTAGGTGGGGGCCGTGCGGAAGGTCCAGCGCGGGGCGTAGGGCAGGCGGTTGCCGGTGGCGCTGGTGCCGATGCCGGCGTAGTTCAGGAACTGGTCGTACAGCGCCAGGGTGTAGCTGGCGGAGTTGTCCCAGCGCAGGCCGTCGAAGGGCTGGAAGGTGGTCTCCAGCTCAAAACCCTCGGTATGGGCCGAGGCCGCGTTCAGCCGGCGGGAGCGCAGGGTGGCCGGGTCGGTCGCCGTGGCCTGCAAATCGCTATAGTCGTTGTAGTAGAGCGCCAGGTTGACCAGCACGCGCCGTTCCCACCACTGGCTTTTCACGCCGACCTCATAGGTCTGCACCTTCTCCGGCTGATAGGGCAGCTGGGCGTTGATCAACGCGCTGGCGCGATTGTCGAAGCCGCCGGCCTTGAAGCCCTTGGCGAAGCTGGCATAGGTCAAGAGGTCCGGGGTCCATTGGTAGGAGGCGCCAAACTTGGGCGTCAGCGAATACCAGGTGGCATCCGACTTGGTCTGGAAGGCACCGGCCTTGTTGGTGGCGGTGGCCGGCACGATGGGGTTGCCGGCGGCGTCGGTGATGCGATTGCCGGCCAGGTCGTCATCGAACTGCCGATAGGTGAAGTCCCGGCTTTCGATGGTGTAGCGCAGGCCCACCGTGCCCGTCAGCTTGTCGGTGACGTGGTAGTCGCCCTGGCCGTAGGCGGCATAGCTGTCGGTCTTGGTGTTGCCCACCTGGTCCTGCGGCGGGTTGGCCAGGCTGGGATAGCTGAAGCCGTTGCGGTCGCTGGAGAAGTTTTCGTGCAGGTAGAACAGGCCGCTGGTGAAGTCCAGCGGACCCCAGCTGCCATTGGCCTGGAACTCCTGCGTCAGCTCATTCTCGTAATAGCGGATGTAGTTCACCTGCTTCACCGCCGCCTCGCCGTCATTGTCGTAGACGACGGGCGCCTGGCCGAACAGGCGGTAGGCGGTGATGGACTTCAGGGTCAGCGTGTCGCCCAGCGCCTGGGTGATGCGCAGGGCCGCCCCGCCGGAGTTGGAGTTGTTCTGCGGCTGCGGCTCCGCGAACGACAACGACGGGTCGAAGCCGCCGCCTGGCTGGTTCTTGGGCGTGTAATAGGCGGTGGTGGAACGGTCGCGCTTGGCGTCCAGGGTCAGCTGGATGTCCAAATCCTCCGTCGCCTGCAGGCGCAGCTTGGCCCGGGCGCTGTCCACGTTGAGGTCGTTCACGTCCTTGTTGATGGTGGGATCGCGGGTGTAGCCGTCGTGCTGCTCATGCCCATAGGCCAGGCTGGCATACAGCTTGTTGGCGATCAGCGGGCCGGAGAGGTAGCCGTGGCTTTCGAACGCGCCCCAAGTGCCGACGCCGGCATCCACGGCCAGGCGCACCTCGTCATTCGGGTCGCGGGTGATGTAGCGGATGGCGCCGGCGCTGGTGTTGCGGCCATAGAGTGTGCCCTGCGGCCCGCGCAGCACCTCCACCCGCTCCAGTTCCGCCAGCAGGGGCGAGGCGGCGATGGACCGCGGGACATAAACGTCGTCCACGTACTGGGCGATGGCGGGGTCGAAGATGGGGTCGGTCTCACCGATGCCGCGCAGGAAGAACAACTGCGTCGTCGGGGTGATGCCGCCGCGGGGCACCGTCAGGCCCGGCACCAGGCCGGCCAGGTCGCGCACCGTGCTGACGTGCTGGTTCTCGATAGTATCGCCGGTGTAGGCGGTCAGCGCGATGGGCGTCTCCTGAAGCCGGCTCTGGCGCTTTTCCGCCGTCACCACGATATCGGCGATGCCCCCGCCGCTGGCGTCCAGGTCCGGCGCCACCTCGGCCACGGCGGCCGGAGCCGTCTGAGCTGACGCGGATGCCGTCAACGCGCACAGGGCAGTCCCCAGCAGCAAGAAGGAAACAGCGATGGGGGAAGACGGGACCCGGCGAACCATGAAACAGCGCTCCGCGAAACGAATGGGGAAACACTCGTTTCGCGTATTTCACAGTTTCATAAAAACGAGATTTGCTTATGTCGCTCGTGATTATGCGTCAAATAACTGTGATTTAGGCCTGGGTATCGCCTGTCCGGTTCGCGGCGGCAAGCGGCTATCGCCCAAGCCACCTCACCGCCGCCGCGTCGGTGTCGTCGGGCCGGGTGTTGAACGCGATACGGGTCTGGGGGGCGGCGCGGTGGATGGTGTTCAGCACCGTCTCCAGCAGGATGAGGTTGGCCGGCGGATTACGGATGCCGGCGCCGATCACCACCACGTCATAGGTCGCGCGGGACAAGGCGGCGGCGACTTCCGTCTCGGCCACGGCGGGGGCGGGCTGAACATACAGGCTGTCGCAGATGTAGCCCTGCCCCTCCAGCGACTGCTTGGACGCGGTCACGCCCGCGCGAACCTTGTCGGCTGTCATGCCTGGGATGATCCCCGGTGCCGTATAGTCGACGGTGTCGGGATCCTGGCCGACGATCAGGATGCGATGGGTCATGGTGCAAATCTCCCCTGGCTTTGCGACGGGAGGATGCAACGGAAGCGACCGTGACGCAAGCGCACGGCAGGTCGGATGCGAACCTTCACGGGTTCCACCGCGCTGCGGCTTCGCCCCTCATAGGGTCGCGCCGGTCAGCCCCAGTGCCTGCGCGATCCGGACCAGCTTGTCGGGGTTGCGGGTGATGTAAATGGCGGTGATGCGACCGTCTTCGATCTCGAACGCGGTGGTCTGCAGCACGGTGCCCCGCTCCACACTGACATAGCCCGGCAAGCCGTCAATGCGCATGGGCCGGATGAAGGCGGCCGACTGGAATTCCCCCTTGGCGTGCAGACTGGCGAACAGGCGGACCATGCGCTCCACCCCGATGATGGGGTTGCGGAAGGCATGCACCTTGCCGCCGCCGTCGGCCCGCAGCACCACGTCCCGCGCCAGCAGGCCCCGCAGGGTGTCGACATCACCCAGGTGGGAGGCGGCATAGAAGGCCTGGGCCAGGCGCTCCCCCTCCTCCGGCGCCACGGGGTAGCGGGGGCGGGCGTCCTGGATGTGGCGGCGGGCGCGCGACGCCAACTGGCGCACGGCCGCCGGCTCGCGGTGCAGGGTGCCCGCCACATCGTCCAATGCCACACCGAAAACGTCGTGCAGCAGGAAGGCCGCACGCTCCAGGGGCGACAGCCGCTCCAGCGCCATCATCAGCGTGAGCGTCAGGTCATCCTCCTCCGCGTCCTCGTCACTGCCGGCCAAGGGCTCCGGCAGCCAGGCGCCAACGTAGGTTTCCCGCCGCACCCGCGCCGACTTCAGCGTGTCCAGGCACAGGCGGGTGACGATGCGCGTCAGGAAGGCGGACGGGACATCCACCGCGGCGTGATCCGCCTGCGACCAGCGCAGGTAGGCGTCCTGCACCACATCCTCGGCTTCCGCGACGGAGCCCAGCATGCGGTAGGCCAGGCGCACCAGCCGGGGCCGGTGCGCCTGAAAGATCGCGGTGGCGTCCCGCCCGTCCATCAGGCGGCCGCCCCCTGGACGTGCGCCACCGGCGGATGGGCGGCGCGGAAGCCGACCTGCAGGCGGTTCCACAGGTTGATGATGCCGATGGCCAGCGTCAGTTGCACCTGTTCCGCCTCGGTGAAGTTGGCCTGCACCAGGGCATAGTCCTCGTCCGGCGCACCGGTGTCGGCCACGCGGGTCAACGCCTCCGTCCAGGCCAGGGCCGCGCGCTCACGATCGGTGTACAGGGAGGAATCCCGCCAGGCGTTCAGCAGATGCAGGCGCATCTCCGTCTCACCCATCTTGCGGGCGTCAGTGACGTGCATGTGCAGGCAGAAGGCGCAGCCGTTGATCTGCGACGCGCGGATCTTAACCAGTTCCAGCAACGCCGGCTCCAGGCCGCTGGCCTTGAGGGCGTTGCTGGCCGCCAGCAGGCCCTTGATGGTTTCGGGCGCCAGCTTGAACGCGTCATTGAGGCGGGGGGTGCTCATCGTCATCTCCTTCAGGATCATGCGTCATCGCATGCCCCAAAGACGAGATGGCTTCATGGCCGTGTGACATGGCGCTGCAAAAAATTTCGGCCGCTTCCGGAAATACCGTAAGCACAACCCATGGGTTGTCATACGTCGCGGCTTTGAAGGAATATTACGCCTGTGGTCAGGGGGCGGATAGGCCGCCTCCCCGCCACAGGAAGAGGGATACCAGATGCTTATCCGGGCCTTCTTCCTTCATCTCCGCTTCCGGTTCCTCGGCATGGCCGTTGAACTGAAACTGGGGAGGTGAAGGGCGCCGGGGGGAGCTTGCACCTCCCTCCGGTTGCCCTCAGAAAATACCGCAGATCCTACGATCCCGCAATCAGGCGCCCCTACAGTTTCGCCAGCACCTCATGCAGGCTGTCGTCCCACAGCGGGCGCACGTCCACCGGGGCGGGGATGACGCCGGCGGCGGCGAAGGTGTCGGCCACGTCCTGTTGCGAGGCGATGGCCGCGTCGCTGACCGGCAGCAGGCGGTAGCCGGCGCTGCGCTCATGATATTCCTGGATGTAGGCGGCCTCGGGGATGCTGGTCAGTTGCGCCCGGAGGCGGGCCCAGCGGGTGTAATCCGCCTCGATCCAGGCCAGGGTTTTGGCATAGCGCTGGAGATAATCGGCGATGGCCCGCTTCTTCAGCGGGTCGGCCAGGGCGTCCTTGGACGCCGCCACCAAGTAATTGCCGGACAGGCGGTTCAGGCCGGTGGTCAGCACCCGCGCCCCCGCCCCGCGCGCCAATTGCACCACCACGCCATAGATGACCCAGGCGTCCAGGCTGCCCTGCTGGAAGGCGGCCAGGCCGTCCTGCGGCGACAAGGCCACGGGCGTGACGTCGGCGAAGGTCAGGCCCTGTTCCTTGAGGATCTTCAGCAGCATGTACTGCGAGGTGGTGGCGCGGACATAGCCCACGCGCTTGCCCTTCAGGTCCGCCGTGGTCTGTATCGGGCTGTCCTTGGGCACCAGCACCACCTGGTTGTTCACGTCGCCCTGCAATACCGCGATGATGCGCACCAGGGGGTTGGCGGCGGCGATGAAGATAGGCGGAATCTCACTCATGCCGCCCACATCCAGCGAATGGGCGTTGATGGCCTCCGCGATCAGGTTGCCGCCGGCGAACTGCGCCGTCTCCAGCGTATAGGGGGTGTCGGCCACGCCCGCCTGCTCGAAGAAGGAGTCCGGGTTGCCCCGGTATGTCGCCGCGCGCAGGGTGACGCCCGCCAGCTCCGCATCCTTCTTGCGGCCGCAGCCCGCCAGGCCGAACGCGCCAACGGTCAGGGAACCCGCCACCAGGCCCCGCAGGGCGGCACGGCGTGAAATCAGCGTCATACGTCGAGACTTTCTGTCAGTAGCCGCGGGACAGGTCGACCACGTCCTCCAGCGGTTCCCCACGGCGGAAGCGGATCAGATTGTGGGCCAGCTGGGCCGCCAGGTTGGCGTGGGTGTCCGGCGTGTAGACGGAGGTGTGGGGCGACAGGCGCACCCGGGGATGGCTGTAATAGGGGTGGCCGTCCGGCAAGGGTTCCGGATGGGTCACGTCCAGGGTGGCCAGCGACACCCGCCCCTCCGCCAACGCGGCCAGCAGCGCCTGGTCGTCGATCAGCGCGCCGCGCGCCACGTTGACCAGGTGCAGGCTGGGCTTGGCAGCGGCCAGCACGCGGGC
The DNA here is from genome assembly GCF_000333275.1 of Azospirillum sp. B4. Lineage (GTDB taxonomy): Bacteria > Pseudomonadota > Alphaproteobacteria > Azospirillales > Azospirillaceae > Nitrospirillum. The sequence continues at coordinate 8,308 of NZ_BACU01000464.1, forward strand.
ATTCACCAGATGATGCGTCTCCGCCGTCGCGGGTGCCGCCAGCACCACATGGTCGGCGCGTGCGAACAACTCCACCACATCGTCCACCCGCTGCACGCCCGGCACACCCAGATCACCGGCCCCGCGCCGCGTCCCCAGCACCGTCATGCCCAGGGCCAGGGCCTTGGGCGCCAAGGCCTGGCCGATGCCGCCGAAGCCGACGATGCCCAGGGTGGCGCCTTCCACCAGGCCCAGGGGCGAGGGTTGCCAGTCGGCCGCCCGGCTGACCCAGATCTCGGGGAAGCGCTTGGCGGCGGCGAAGATGGCGGCCAGCGAGAACTCGGCCAGGGCGGTGGCGGAGGTACGCTTGGCCGCCGTCACCACCGGCCCGTCGAACAGCCAGTCGGGATAGAAGTCGATGC
>NZ_BACU01000463.1 GCF_000333275.1 Azospirillum sp. B4
AGGCGTCCGGCCTCCGCCACCGCCTGCAGGCGGTTGTCCTGCTCCGCCAGTTCTCGCGGCGGGGTGGCCTGGCGGGTGATCAGGGTGGTGATGCCCAGATCGCGGATCATGTGGGTGGCCAGGGGAAAGTCGTAAGGTCCCCGCATGGTGGCCAGGGTGAAGCCCCCCTCCGGCGGCACGGTGCCGTGCAGCAGGGTGCCCACCTTCTCTTCCACGCTCATGCGGCCGACCAGATCCTCCACGCGGGCGGACACCGGCAGGCGCCAGTCCTCGTAGGGGTCCAGCGTGCCGTTGCCGTTCAGGTCGCGGAACGACAGCCCGTCCACCGTCAGCAGCGGCTTCACCCGGCTGCCCAGCACCGGCTGGGGCGGACCACCGACGGCTGGGGCGGCCATCAACAGGGTCAGGGTCACCACGGCGGAAAGGCGTGTCAGGCTGGGCATGGTCTCGGATCGTCCCATCGGTTGAAAAGAAAAAGGGGGCGTGCCGCCGAGGAAGGAGGTCTGGCGGCACGCCCAGGGGAAGGTCGGGGTCAGAAGGTCGCGGACACCTTCACCCCATAGGTGCGGGGCGGGGCGTAGGAGCCGCTGCCGGCCAGGCGGTTGCCCGACCCGTTGGTGTCGGGGCTGGCCACCACCAGCACGGCGTTGTTCTCCAGGTTGCGGACATAGGCCATGACGCGCCAGCGGCGGTCGGCGTCGTCATAGGCCAGTGACAGGTTGGTCTTGGTGTAGGCCTTCTGTTCGGTGACGGCGAAGTTGCGGTAGTCCAGGTTCTGGGTCACGACATAGACGCTGTCGACCCGGGCCGTGATCATGGCCCCCGACGCCATGTCCCACATGTGCTGGTAGCCCAGGTTGATGGTCCATTCCGGCGACTTGGCCAAGGTGTTGCCGGTATAGACCGCCTTGCCCGGGTTGAAGACGTCGCCCGAGGCCAGCACGAAATCGGTGTAGCGGGCATGGATGTAGGAAACGCTGCCATCCACCCGGTCGTCAGGGGTCAGCAGGACCGCCCCTTCCACCTCCGTGCCATAGACCTCCGCCGTGCCGGCGTTGACCGTGACGGTGGAGGCCTGGCCCGCCACCTGGCCGATGGCGCTGACCTGGAAGTCCCGGTAATCGTAATAGAAGCCGGTCAGGTTCAACTGGACCCGCTTGTCCATGAACTGGTTCTTCACGCCCACTTCATAGGCGGTCAGCTTTTCCGGCTTGTACGGGTTGTTGTTCGGCGGTTCGCCATCGCCGTAACCGCCGGCCTTGTAGCCGGTGCCGACGGACGCGTAGAGCATGCTGTCGGGCGCCAGGTCGTATTCGGCGCCCGCCTTCCAGTTGGTGGAATGCCAGGTGAGGTTGGCGTCGTTCCGGTAGAGGGCGGAGCCACCGACGTAAGTGTCACCGACGATATGGCCGAAGGCTTCCGTGGCACCGGTGCGGGCCTTGGTGTCCTCGGTATAGCGCAGGCCACCGGTCAGCCGCAGGCTGTCGGTCAGGCCGTAGGTCGCCTGGGCGAAGGCGGCCTTGGACTCCTCCGTCACCTTGGGCTGGACGAAGGCCAGCGAGGTGATGCCGGCGATGGGGTCCAGGGCGAACAGGACGTCATTGTTTTCCTTGAAGTAATAGAGACCACCCACCCACTTCAGCGGCCCGTCGCTGTTGGCCAGCCGCAGTTCATGCGAGGTCTGGTTCTCATCGGAGCGGAAGATGGTGGCGGCGCACAGCGGGCCGCTGGGGGCGGCACAGGTGCCGCTTTGCGTCGAACCGCCCCTTCTGAAGTCGCTATCCTCGCGATAGCTGCCAACATAGGTCAGGGTGGCGAAGCTGAGGTCCCAGTCGGTGGTCAGGGTGACGCCCTTGTTGGTATGGTCCTCGCTCCCGTCGCGCGACACCGGGAAGGTCCAGGGGGACCCGAACTGGGCGTATTGGCCGGTGGGCGCGGACGCGGCGCCCGTGCCGCCGCCGTGGAAATAATCGAACGCCAGCAGTGCCTTGAACGTCTCGCTGGGCGTCAGCTGGATTTGCAGGCGTCCGGCCTGGCTGTCCTCGTCGTTATAATTGTTGGACAGGCCGTTGTTGGTATAGCCCTCATGCCGGCTGGTCTGGAAGGCGGCGCGCACGGCCAGGGTATCGGTCACCGGCACGTTGATCATGCCGGAGGTCTGCAGGCTGTTGTAATTGCCGTAGTCCAGCGCGGCGGCGCCCTCGAACTTCTCGCTGGGCCGCTTGGTGATGACGTTGATGCTGCCCGCCGTGGCGTTGCGGCCGTACAGCGTGCCTTGGGGACCGCGCAGCACCTCGATGCGGTCGATATCGTAGAGGGAGCCGATGGCGGCGCGGGACCTGGCCATGTAGACGCCGTCAACGTTGAAGGCGACGGCGGGGTCGCCCACCTCGGTGTCGTTGGTGCTGCCGATGCCACGGATGGCGATCTGGACGCTGCCGCCGCCGTTGTTGCCCACCGCCAGGCCGGGGACCATGTTGTTCAGGTCGGTGGAGTTGGACACACCGCGCTGTTGCAGGGTGTCACCGGAAAAGGCGGTGATGGCGATGGGGGTCTTCTGCGTCGTCTCCTGCCGGCGCTCGGCGGTGACAACGATATCCTCCAGTTGTTGCGGTGCCCCCGCCTGGGCGGTTGTGGCTTGAGGGGCGGGTTGGCCGGCGGCGCCCGTGGTCTGGGCGTGGCCGGGGATGGTGATCAGGCTGGCCAGCGCGGTGGCAGCCAGCAGGGCACGTTTACGCATTTCTCCCAATTCTCCCATTTGCTTCTTTTGTTCTTGTTGTCGCTTCGGGCGCCTTTGCGGCGCCCAGTCCGGGCATGAGGCACCCCATCCCGCCCCCCGCTTGCATTTCGGGGACGGGCTTTTCCGTGCAGCGGGCGCACGGGGGACGGCCGAAGGCGGGGGTGCGGCCATTGTCCGGGCAAGGAATGGCCATTCACCGACGCCATGGGCGCGATGGTTCTCAAGTCCAGGGATGGCTTTTAAAGGACTGCCGCGTCAGCGGCTGGATTCAGCCCTCAGGCGGCATCTGCCTTTACGCATGGTCGTCTCTCCCGTTTGTTTTGGCCCCCGCCTTGTCGTTGTCGCTGGGCCGGGAAGGTTGCTGGCATCAGATAATGACAGCGCTGTCCCCGTTTCCCAAAAAATAAGGAGGCCTTGTTGGCCTTATTTTGTTATCATCCAGAACAACCGGACGCAAGAGGGTTTCAAGGGGGCTGACGAAAAAGGCTGCTTGGGCCCGCCATCAATGCCGTCACCGCCTTCCACCCGCTATCTTTGCCCCCCGTCGGTGATATTATCCCGCCCGCGCGCCGCGGGGCGCAAAAGCGCGGACCACGGGGCATGGTTGGAGTTTCGGGACATTGAGCAAGGCCACCATTTATGATGTCGCCCGCGTGGCCAACGTCTCCATCAAGACGGTGTCCCGTGTCCTGAACGGGGAACCCAAGGCCAGTCCGGAGACCCGCGCGCGGGTGATGGAAGCGGCGCGCAGCCTGAACTACAAGCCCAGCCTGTCGGCCCGCGCCCTGTCCGGCTCCCGCAGTTTCCTGATCGCGCTGGTTTCCTCCGGCGGGGTGTCCGACAACGCCATGCTGTACGTCACCGAACTGCAGATGGGCGCCATCCAGGCCTGCCGCGCCGGCGGCTACCACCTGCTGACCGAATATATCGACCTCAACACCTCGGACTTCGACGCGCTGACGGAAACACTGGCCTCCACACTCCGGGTGGATGGCGTCATCCTGGTCCCGCCATTGTGCGACGACCCTCAGCTGCTGTCGCTGTTGGCCGAACGGGGCGTGACCTGCGTCCGCATCTCCCCCACCTTGAACCCGGACCAGGACGATGCCTGGGGGTGGGGTGTGGATATCGACAATTACCGGGCCGCGTTCCAGATGACGCGCTATCTGATGGACCAGGGGCATCGTGACATCGGCTTCATCCAGGGCCATCCCGGACACGCCGCCGCCGCCCAGCGCCAGGCGGGATACCGCGACGCCCTGTTCGATGGCGGCCCCATCCCGGAGCGGCTGATCCAGCCGGGCTTGTTCACCTTCAACAGCGGCCTGCCCGCCGCGCGGGCCCTGCTGGGCCAGGCACAGCGCCCCACCGCCATCTTCGCGGCAAACGACAGCATGGCCATGGCCGTCCTCTCGGTTGCCTACAAGATGGGCATTCCCGTGCCCACCGCCCTGTCCGTCGCCGGCATTGACGACCTGCCGGCCGCCAGCGTCGTCTGCCCGCCCCTGACCACCGTGCGCCAGCCGGTGATGGAAATGGGGGCGGCGGCGGCGCGCTTCATCATCGACCGCACCGCGGGCCAAGTCGGCAGCTACCTCAAGCAGATCTTCGACCACAGCCTGGTGGTGCGCGAGTCGACCGCCCCGCCGGCATAACGCCCCCATTGCCCGGCTATTTTTCCTGGCGGGCCCGAACTATTTCCGTTAAAAACCGCGCCCCCGTTTTAAAAATGCGGCTCTTTTCGGCCGTCGATGGAGCGCACCATGGGCTATTGCGGCCTGGACTTTGGAACGTCGAACAGCACCCTGGGCGTCGTCGAGGACGGACACGCCCGCCTGCTGCCGCTGGAGGGGGAAGAGACCACGCTGCCCAGCGCGCTGTTCTTCGACTTCGCCGCCAAGCGGGAGGAGTTCGGCCGGGCCGCCATCCAGATTTACGCCGAAGGGGCGGACGGCCGCCTGATGCGGTCGCTGAAGTCGGTGCTGGGCACCGACCTGATCGACATGGAAACCCAGCTGGACCGCCGGCGCATCAGCTTCCGCGACGTGCTGAAGGTCCTGCTGTCGGAGATCAAACGGCGGGCGGAGCGGCAAGCCGGCCACGAACTGACCCAGGTGGTCCACGGCCGGCCGGTGCACTTCGTCGACGGTGACGACGACGCCGACCGCCGGGCGGAGACGGCGCTGGCGGAGATCGCGCGCGACATCGGCTACACCGACATATCCTTCCAGTTCGAGCCCATCGCCGCGGCGCTGGACTATGAGCGCCAGGTGAACGCCGAGGAGATCGCGCTGATCGCCGACATCGGCGGCGGCACCTCCGACTTTTCCATCGTGCGCATTGGGCCGGAGCGGCGGGACGCCGCCGACCGCGGCCAGGACATCCTGGCCAGCACCGGCGTGCGCATCGGCGGCACCGACTTCGACCGCCTGCTGTCGCTGCACGGCGTCATGCCGCACCTGGGCTATCAGTCACCCATGAAGCGCGCCGGCCTCCTGGCGCCCAACAGCTACTTCAACGATCTGGCCACCTGGTCCAAGATCAATTTCCTCTACGCGCCCAAAGTGATGGCCGAACTGCGCCAAGTGTTGCGCGAATCCGCCCGCGCCGATCTGATCGGCCGCCTGATCCATGTGGTTGAGGACCATCTGGGCCACCGCGTCGCCATGACGGTGGAGCGCACGAAGATCCGCCTCAGCGCCACGGCGGCCCAAATGAACGCCGGTGGGCCCGGCAGTGCCGACATGATCGTCGAAATCCCGTTCGACTTCATCGAGCGTGGGCTGACCATCCCCTTCACCGTACCAGACTTCGCCACCGCCACCACGCCGCTGACCAACGGCATCGCCGGGATGATCCGCAAGGCGCTCAGCGACAGCGGCCTGACGGCGGACCGGATCGATACCGTTTTTCTGACGGGCGGGTCCACCCTGTTGCCCAACGTCCGGGCCAGCATCCTGGCCGAACTGCCCGACGCTCGGGTGGTGGAGGGTGACAAGTTCGGCTCCGTCGGCCTGGGCCTGACGCTGGAGGCCATGCGGCGCTATCGCTGACCCCATGACAACGCCCGCCGACCATAGGCCGACGGGCGAGTCACTGGCCGCTCAAGCGCCGCCGTTGTCACGGTGTGTCCTTGTGGGCCTCCTTGGTGATGGCATGGCCGGTGGCGGAAATATCCTCGCCGGCGCCGGCGGTGGTGTGGCAGGCGCTGACCAGCGCCCCCATGCCCAGCATGGACAACAGAACAAGCGCGCGCAGTTTCGTGGACATCGTGGCCCTCCTCATGGGCTAGGGGTTGAAACGGATACTCATACCAACGGCATTTGATCGTGACCGCTCAAATGCCCCTCAATCGCCGGGCGGCCACATCCGTGGCCTTGGCTTCCTCGCTGCGCCCTGCGGTGCTCGCTCCGGCGGACGCAGTCGCGTCCTACAGCGGCACGAGTCATAATCTCGTGCCGCTGGTATCACTTGGCTGGGCGGCCGGCGTTGCCGACGACCATCCCGGCCACCACGGCCGCCAGCAAGGATGGCACCTTGTGTCTTGCCACCAGGCGTTGGGCTTCAACCATCAGCACCTCCGGGTCCAGATCCAGGCCCGGGGGTGGCGCCGGCGGGGCGGGCGGCTGACGCCGGCTGAACAGGGCGCGGGCCACGACCAGCAGGAATAGACACAGGACCATCAAGGCCAGGGCCACCAGGGCGGGTGTCCATACCGGGCCCATCTGCGGCTCTATCCCAGCCCACAGCGCGGCGCACAGGAGGCCAATGGCCCCGATTACCGCCAGGAAGGCCAGTAAACTGGTGACGATGACGGCGATCAGGCCATCCAGTAGCGGCGGCGGCGACGACCGGTGCACGGGACCAAAGGGAATGACCCCCAGTTGCGACAAGGCCATCACGGCCAGCTTGGTCCAGCCTTCCATCACCGGTCCCCCTTTTCGGCGTTTTTACTGAATCCCTGCCTGGGTCCCGCGTCAGCGGGATAACAGGCGGCTGGCGATGAAGCCGGCGGAGAAGGCCAGCAACAGGCTGGTGATGGGCTGCGCCTCCACCTGCGTGCCCAGGGCCTTGGCCGCCGCCTCCCCCTTGGATGCCAGGTTCTTGTACAGGTCGCTGGCTTCCGCCTTCAGGTGGGTGGCCAGGGTGTCGGCATCCTCCTTCGCGGCGTCGCGCACGGTGCGGGCGGCGGTTGCGGCGGCGTCGATGGTCTCGCTTTTCATCATCCTTCTCCCTCAATCATCGGAAGCCAATTATCGGAAGCGCCGCCCGCGCAGGCGCGGCGCGGCGTCCCGTCAGACAGGCGACCCCTCAATGGGGTCACCGGACGTGATCCGGCTGGGCGTTCAACGGTGCTCCAGCGCGTGCTTCAAGGTGCTCATCTGGTCGTGATCGGCCTTGATGCTGTCGTAGCAGGTGGCCACAACCTCGCGGGCCGGCATGGGCAGGTCGCCCTGCAACGCCTTCTCGAAGCTGGACTTGATATCGTCCTCGCCGGCTTCGACGGCGGAAACGACACTCTGGTCGCTGCCGGTGACGGCGTTCTTGAGGTTCACGAACATGCGGCGGGCCGCGCCGAGCACCGTGCCGTCGGTTTCCGGCTGGCCGCCCAGGCTGATCACCTCGGCCTGAAGGGCGGTGGTCAACTGGCGGCGCTGACGGGCGCGGGTGGCGAACAGGGTCTTGAAGCTGTCATTGGTCGCTTCTTCCGCAGCGTCCTTGTAGCCCAGCGCGCTGTCCAGGGTCTTTTCGATCAGGCCGTTCAGCACATCGATCGACTGTTCGGTGCCGGCGGGGGGGATGCTCGGCGGAACGGTGGGCGGAATCATGGTCTGCTCCTCTCCTGGATGGTTACCGTGCCGGTATCGTATTGTTCGTCCCGGCTTTGAATAAACAAACAAGCGCGCAGATCGTTTCATGGAAATTGTTTTCTAGGACATTTTCAGTAATGGCCAATATTTCATAGAGTATGAGATTTATTATATTGTGTTGGTTTGTTCCAATTACGACTAATCCAATCGCGATGGCATGCGCCATCGACCTAGACCGTCTGAACATGTGGGGAGGGGTATGAGGCCCCTCCCCGGCTTAGGTTTGGCGCCTTAGCGGATAGACGCCAGGTTCTTGCGCAGACCGTCCGCGTCGGCGTTCTTGGCCGTGCGGGCCGACACGATGGCGGACACCGTCTGCGGCTTGCCGTAATAGGCTTCGTTCCAGCTGTCGCGCGGCTTCAGCACGGAACCATTCAGCGTCAGGCCGGCATAGGCACCACTGGCGGAAGACCAGACGATGATGTCGCCATTCAGCGAGGTGGGCGTTGCCGCCTCGGCGGTGGAGCCCAAGGTCACGATGGCCAGGCCGGCCTGGGCGCCGATCTTGAACTCATCCTGCAGAACGGAGTTCAGGGCCTTGTCGCTCATGATGAACATCACCAGCTCAGCCTGTTCCACACCGATCTGCAAGCCGAAGGAGGCGGAGCCCAGGGTGTAGAAGGCCGGATAGCTGAACTCGCCGCTGGGGCCGCGGGTCAGCAGCACGGCGTCGCCGCCCTCCCCGCCCACGAAGAAGCCACCCTTGATCAGCTGCGGCACGATCAGCACGCCCTTGGCGCGGCGCATCAGATCGCGGGCGTTGCCGAATTCCTTGTCCTTGCGCAGGTCGTCTACGGTGACCCGGGCGCGTTCCACCAGATTGCTCTGGTCGGTGCCGTGCGTCGCCGCCGCCGCCAGGGCGTGGGGGGCCGTCGCCGTCATGGCGCCGAAAACCATCAGCGCCGACAGGGCGGCGGGAATGATGCGGGATTGCAGCGACGGCTTCGTGGCCGTCGACGTGAAGGACACAGGCATCATGGTCACTCCGTTATTGGGCCGGCCGGGTGAACCGGCCAAGCCATCGCCGCTGAGGGTCCAGCTGGCGGGGATGGTGGTGGGGAACGGCCGTGATGGCCGTTCCCTCTGCTGTTTCAAGGCGGTCGCCAATATGCTCAGGCTTTGGAGCCCTGCTGTGTTGCGGGCGGTGGCGGCGTCCACGCCGTCACCGCCCCAGCGGCGGGCACAACGGCAGACCACGACCGCCGGTTTAGTCCAGGGCCTTCTTGGCCGTGTCCTTCAAGGCCTTGCCGGCCTCCTGGATCTTGCCGGCGGCATTCTGGGCGTGGCCTTCGACCTTCTTGGCCTTGCCTTCAGCCGCCATCTTGTCGTCGCCAATGACCTTGCCAGCCGCTTCCTTCACGGCGCCACCGGCGATCTTGGCATTTCCTTCGATACGGTTCTTGTTCATGGTCGCGTTCCTCGCTTGGGTTGAAGTGGAAACCATATTCGCCCGCTAAAAGGAGCGAACCTCCACCGGTCCGGAATCCTCTGCGGCGGTGGACCTGCCTCAATGAAGAGGAGACGGGTCGCAAGAGTTTGTCCGTCAATAGCCAGTCAATGTTCGGCATGCCTTATGGCGGGATTGTGGCGTGTTTTGGCGCATACCGCGGCAATCATCGTTGAAAAATAAGGTAGCGCCCTTGAAAAAAAGAACATTATTTATTTCGTCATCATCACCTTGGCCACAGCAAGGGCGCCATACCACCAATTGCCTATGACACAGCTTTTACTTACGTTCCGGACTGTCAATACGGGCTACGTCCTGGCGCGTAGGCGCTTCGGCGGGCGATGGATAAGCCACTTTTCTTTGATAAATAGTCCGTTTTTCATTCCATGGGGGCTTTAAAAACATGTTTTTGTCACAATGAATTTCCATCATCCGAACGCCTTCGAATTCCAAGGAGAGGCCGTCATGAATCTTGGAACCATTCTTCTCATCATTCTAATACTGTTCCTGATTGGCGCCCTGCCCACCTGGCCGCATAGCGTCAACTGGGGCTATTACCCGGCCGGCGGCCTGGGCACGTTAATCGTCATCGTCCTGGTCCTGATCCTGATCGGACGGCTGTAGAGCGGCCAGCGCCCCCCGTTTATCGGCGGCGTTCATCGGCCCCGGTGCGATCCCGCATCGGGGCCTTTCGCTGACCGCGCAGATCCCGGACGAGGTCCAGCCCGCGAATAATATGACCCGTTGTTGCCGGCCAATATCTTGTTTGTTGCGATTTGATGCTATAAGAGGGGGCAGGAAAAAGGATGGCGCGGCCAGGGGTAGGGAGTGGCCGCCGTCGTTCAGACGCCGTCATGTGCGAAAGCCGTCGTATCTCGTCGCCGCGCAGCCGGTGCCGGCGGCTTCTTATTCACCGATGCCTCATGAGCGTGATGACAGCCCCATGACCGCCCACCCCGTGACCGCCCACCCCCTGGCCAATGCCACCACCGACCCGTCCCCCCAGCGCTCCATGCGCGGCCGTCCCCGGTGTGACAAGTCTCGCCAGGCCATCCTGACCGGCGCTTATGAGCTGCTGGTCCAGGCGGGGCTTTCAGGCTTCACCATCGAGGCCGTGGCCGCCCGGTCCGGCTGTGCCAAGACCACCATCTATCGCTGGTGGCCCACGAAGGGTGCGCTGGCGGTGGCCGCGTTGCTGGAGATGGTGGAAGTGGTGGCCCCCATTCGCGCCACGGGCTCCGCCCGGCGTGACCTGGAAAGCCTGCTGGAGGTGATGGCCGGCACCATGGCGGGCCCCATGGGCCGGGTCATCGCCGGCATCATCGTCGAGGGGCAGAGCAATCCCGAGGTGCTGGAGAGCTATTGCACCCAGGTGCTGCAACCCCGCCGTGAGCGTATCCGCGAGATCGTGCGCCACGGCGTGCGCACGGGCGAACTGCCGGCCGATCTGGACGAGGCCACCGTGGTGGAGTTGCTGTACAACACGCTCTACAGCCGCCTGCTGATCCGCCACCAGCGCCTTGACGAACCCGGCTGGACCCAGCGCCTGGTGGCCGCCGTCCTCGGCCCCGCCCGACCCCAGCCGGCCGCCAAGCCGACCCGCATCCACAGCGACGCGCTGTATCCGGCTTGAGTCTATGATCTACGCCGCCACCGCCACACGATTGCGGCCGGCGTTCTTGGCTTCGTACAGGGCTTTGTCCGCGCGGCCCAACAGGGCGTCCACCGTATGGTCGGACGCCATTAGCGTGGTGACGCCCAGGCTGCACGTCACCGTCACCACCACGTCGGGCGCCAAGGCCAGGGGGGCGGCGGCCACCGCCAGCCGCAGGCGTTCGGCGACCTGTTCCGCCTCCCGCCGGTCGGTCTGCGGCAGCAGGATCACGAACTCCTCCCCGCCGAAGCGACCGATGACATCGGTGTCGCGGATGGCGCCACGGCACAGGTCGACCACGCTGCGGATGGCCTGGTCCCCCGCCTGATGGCCCCAGGTGTCGTTGATGCGCTTGAAATGGTCGATGTCCAGCATCAGGACCGACAGCGGCCCGCCATACCGCCGGGAGCGCGCCATCTCGCGCGCCGCGATGTCGGTGATATAGCGGCGGGTGCCGGCACCGGTCAGCGAATCGGTGATGGCGATCAGCTTCAGCAGCCGCTGGCTCTCATAGTTCGTGTAGTTGATCTGCTCGAACGCGAACAGAACGCAGATGAACATGGCGCCCACCGGACCCAGCAGCAGCGGATACTTCACGTATTCGAAGTCATGCGCGAAGCCGGTGAAGCCCGCCAGCGGCGGCAGGGATATGATCAGCACCATGAACAGGGCGCCGGTCATGAAAGGCACGTACTGCATCACCAGCAGCGGCAGGAAGGTGAAGAACAGGAACCCCGAGAACTGCGCCTGCATGCCATGATCAAGGCGGTTCAGCACCTCGATGAACAGCATCTGGCAGGTGACGGCGCCGACGAAGGCATAGGCCGTGGTCAGGCGTCGGGGAACGCGGAAGTGCAGCAGGAGGGCATGCAGCACGATGATGACCGACATGACCAGGCGCAGGCCGATGGTACGCTCCGCCCCCGCCGGGTCGATGACATAGTCCCAGCCCCACAGGCCGCTGACGGTGATGGAGGTCGCGACCGTCATGATGGTGCTGAACAGCCGGTGATGGTCGAACTTGTCGTCGACATAGGCCCGGTCCGGCCAGACGATCTGCTTGATGTGGTGGCCCAACCGGTCCGTCCCCAATCCATCCGTCCCGGGCTTGCCGGTCCCGGGTCAGCCGTCATCCTGATGGCAGCCTAACCCGCGCCTGCGTCCCTGGACTACGCGGGTAATTCGCCGGCCATGCTGCCACGATGCCGCAGGATAAAGCTAGTCTCCGGCCGCTGGGCTAGCCTTAATCCCATCCCACGCCCGGGGCTTTTATTGGGGGCCGTGGTCTGAAGCCTTCGCGATAATTTTATATCGTCGCCAGGAAAGATTGTTAGGCCTTGCGCGGTCCCGATGACCGCTGGCCGGCGGAGCCATAGGCCTTGGCCGCCGCCTCCGGCTTTTTCATTTCTTCCATCAGCTTCATTGCGAAACGGCCGCCATCGTGGCGCGATTGCAGGAAGCTCATCACCAGCTCGCGCGCGGCCTGGCGGTCGAACGGCTCATCCACCGGCGGGGCCGGCGGGCGGGCGGCTTGCACACGCTCCGCCGCGGCCGCCGCCCGTTCCAGCACGTCCGGGTCGATCCGCTTGCGGATGGCGCGGATCTGGCGCAGCAACTCGTCGCGGGGGTCGGCCATGGACGGGACGTGCCTTTCGGGAACGGGACCTGGCCAGACTGCGCGCGCCAGGCCCCGGATGTCGAGAGGACTTTACGGGTCAACCCTCCACCGCTGGCATAGGCACCTCTGGCAGGGGCACCTCTGGTAGGGGGCGCGGGCGGCGATTCTCATCGATGGCGACGAAGGTGAACACGGCTTCCGTCACCTTGTTGGTATCGTCGGCGTCGCGGCTGCGGCGCCAGGCCTCGACCTCGATGCGCATGGAGGTGCGCCCGCGTGAGACCAGGCGGCCGAACAGGCTGACCTCATCGCCCACGAACACGGGCCCCAGGAAGGCGATGGCGTCCACGGCCACGGTGGCGGCACGCCCCCGGGCGGCGCGGGCGGCCACGTTGCCGGCCGCCAGGTCCATCTGCGACATCAGCCAGCCGCCGAAGATGTCGCCGGCGGGGTTGGTGTCGGCGGGCATGGCGATGGTGCGGATGACCGGCACCTCGTCGGGCATCTTGGCGTCTTTATGAAGCATCGTTCAACCTCAAGCTCAGCGGGCAAATGGTTAGCCCATCAGAGCGTGAAACGCTGCCCGGGGGAAGCCTGGCGGTGCGCGTCCCTGGCATCTAGGCCCACCGCCACCGGGCGTGTAAGATCAGACGGTGCAGACCAGACGCCCCCGCCAGGACGCCCCGACAGAAGGTAGACCTGCGCCTTATGACCCAGTTCAACACACCCCCATCTCCCCCAATTCCCGCCACCGGCCCCCTGACCGGCCTGAAGGTCCTGGATATGAGCCGGGTGCTGGCCGGCCCCAGCGCCACGCAGATCCTGGGCGACCTGGGCGCCGACGTGGTGAAGGTGGAGCGGCCGGGCCAGGGCGACGACACCCGCGCCTGGGGCCCCCCATTCCTGAAGGACGATACCGGCCAAGAGACGACGGAGAGCGCCTACTATCTGTCGGCGAACCGCAACAAGCGCTCACTGACCTTGGATTTCACCACCCCGGCCGGCAAGTCCCTGGCCTTGCAGCTGATCGGCCACGCCGACGTGGTGGTGGAGAATTACAAGACCGGCACCCTGGCCCGCTACGGCCTGGGCTATGACGACCTGCGCGACGCCTATCCGCGGCTGGTCTATTGTTCCATCACCGGCTTCGGGCATACCGGCCCCTACGCCCCCCGCGCCGGCTATGACTATCTGGTCCAGGGCATGGGCGGCTTCATGTCCCTGACGGGGGAGCCGGAGGGCCAGCCCCTGAAGGCCGGCGTGGCCATCGCCGACCTGATGACCGGCACCTATGCCGCCGTCGCCATCCTGGCGGCCCTGCGCCACCGCGACCATACCGGCCGGGGGCAGGCCATCGATCTGTCGCTGTTCGACACCCAGGTGGCCTGGCTGTCCCATCCCGGCCAGTATTATCTGACCAGCGGCCAGACTGCCCCCCGCGTGGGCAACGCCCACCCCACCATCGTGCCCTACCAGACCTTCGCCACCAGCGATGGCTGGATCATCCTGGCCATCGGCAATGACGAGCAGTTCGCCCGCTTCTGTCACCTGACCGGCAACGCCGGCTGGGCGGCCGATGAACGCTACGCCACCAACCAGGCGCGGGTGCGCAACCGCGACACCCTGGTACCGGTGGTGGCGGCCCTGATCCAGGGCCAGACGTCCCGCTTCTGGATCGACGCGCTGGAGCCCCTGGGCGTCCCCTGCGGCCCCATCAACGCCATCGACCAGGTCTTCGCCGACCCCCAGGTGGCGGCCCGCGGCATGCGGGTCACCCTGCCCCACCCCTTGGCTGGCGGCACGGGCACGCCGGGAACGGGCCAGCCCGGCACGGTGGACCTGATCGGCAGCCCGCTGAAGTTCAGCGACACCCCCGTCAATTATCGCCAGGCGCCCCCGATCCTGGGCCAGCACACCGATGCCGTGCTGAAGGACTGGTTGCGCCTGGATGAGGATGAGATCGGCCGGCTGCGGCAATCCGGCGCCCTTTAGCCCGGCGCCCTTTAGCACACCAACCGTTTGCGGTAGAAGTCGGCGATAACAACGATGAAGAGGGAGGGGCTCCCATGGATGACAGCTTGATCACACGCCGCGGTTTCACGGCTGCCGGCCTGGCCGCGGGCTTCGCGCTGGCCGTCCTGCCGGTCTCGGCGGAAACCATCATCACCGATACCGATGGCATCGACGCCGAGATGGTACGGGTGCCCGTGGGCGGTGGCGCCATCATGAGCGCCTATCGCGCCGTGCCCACCTGGGCGGGACGGGGCGGCAGCCACCCGGTGGTGCTGGTGGTCCAGGAAATCTTCGGGGTGCATGAGCATATCCGCGACCTGTGCCGCCGGCTGGCCAAGTGGGGCTATTACGCCATCGCCCCCGACCTCTATTTCCGCCAGGGCGACGCCACCAAGGTGGCCGACATCCCCACCCTGGTGCGGGACATCGTGTCCAAAGTGCCGGATGACCAGGTGATGGCGGACCTGGACGCCACCCTGGCCTATGTCGACAGGGACGGCCGGGGCAACGTCAACCGCGCCGCCATCACCGGATTTTGCTGGGGTGGGCGCATCGTCTGGCTATATTCCGCCCACAACCCCACCCTGAAGGCGGGTGCGGCCTGGTATGGCCGCCTGGTGGGAACCCCCGATCCGCTGCACCCCAAGAACCCCGTCGACCTGGCGGGACAGCTGAACGCCCCCGTCCTGGGGCTCTACGGCGGCAAGGACGACGGCATTCCCTACACCAGCGTGACACAGATGCGGGAAGCCCTGGCCAACGGCAGCAAGGCCGCGACCGACAGCAAGATCCAGGTGTTCGCCGATTCCGGCCACGGCTTCAACGCCGACTATCGCCCCAGCTACAACGCCGTTGATGCCAAGGCGGCGTGGAAGCAGATGCTGGAGTGGTTCAAGCGCAACGGGGTGCCCTACGTCCCCCATACCTGAACTCACATGGACCTCAGGCGCCAGGCGCCACCCCGTGCAGGACGGTCCGGTCGACATCCGCCAAGGTGGGCCGGCCGGTCAGGGCCATGGCCACCTCCAGCTCCGTCTGCAGGACGGTCAGCAGGTGGGCGACACCCGCCACGCCGCCCACGGCGAGCGCGTGCAGGACGGGCCGCCCCACCATGACCGCCCGCGCGCCTAAGGCCAGGGCCTTGAGTATGTCGGTTCCCCGGCGGATGCCCCCGTCCACCAGCACCGGCAGCCGGCCGGCCACGGCGTCCACCACCAGCGGCAGCACGTCCAGGGTCGCCGGCAGGGTGTCCAGGGTACGGCCGCCATGGTTGGAGACGATGATGCCCCGCGCCCCGGCCGCGATGGCCGGTTCCACGTCCAGCGGATTCATGATGCCCTTGAGCAGGACCGGCAGCGGGGTCTGCCGGCACAGCCAGGCGACGTCGGCCCAGGTGGGCGCCGTCCGCAGCATGCCCTGGAAGACCGGGCTGCCGGGATGGGCCGGCACGAAGTCGTCCCCCGCCAGCCCTTCCAGGTTGGGCGTGGTGACGCCAGGCGGCAGGCGGAAGCCCGCCCGTTGTTCCATGTTGCGGATGCCGTTCACGGGCGCATCAATGGTCAGCACCAGGGCCCTGCAGCCCGCGTCCTCCGCCCGGCGCACCAGGGTGAGGGTGTCGGCCGGACGCGGCTGGGCATAGAGCTGGAACCACAGGGGGCCGCGCGTGGCGCGCGCCACCTCCCCCACCGCCACGCTGGCCTGGGTGCTGACCGTCATCCAGGTGCCGGTCATGGACGCGGCGGCGGCCGTCGCCATTTCCCCCTCCGGATGCACCAGCCGGTGATGGGCCATGGGTGCCACGATGATGGGATAGGCCATCGGCTGCCCCAGCAGGTGGGACGCGGCGGTGGCGCCGGCCATGTCCACCAGGGCGCGGGGCATCAGGTGCAGGCAATCATACGCCGCGCGGTTGGCCTGCTGGGTGATGCCATCGGCACCGGCTCCGCCGATATAGGCGGCCACCCCACGGTCCACCCGCAGGTGGAAATGGCGCTCGTAATCAGCGGCGGAGACGGCGTCCTGCGGGACGATCATGGGCGGTCACTCTTCCATCGGCGGTGCCGCCACCCTGACGCCCCTCACCCCGCGCGGCATTGAGGCATCTCATGCCCGAAATATTAACCGCCGTCCAGATTGCCAGGTCAAGATGCTGCGGCGTCACATCCAAGATCTGGACGGTGCACCCCCGGTGTTGGCTTGGACGTATGCGGCCTACCTGTGACGTGTATTCGCCAATGGCAGCAGTGGGACGACATGTGAATACTGCCCTTGCCACCATTGGCGAATAGCCACTAGGACTACAAAGCCATCCGATACCGCCCGGGGCTTCTGCGTCCTATACTGGCGTTGGCGCCGAAAGGCACCTTTGCCTACCTAGCTAAGCCTGTAATCGACGCGTCGTCTATATTACGAATGGAACAGACTTCGCGACAATCTGGTTTTTTGACGAGAATGACGGCCTTCTGCTAAGCATTAGCGGCTAGAGAGAAAATTCCTCCAAAGAATGATCCAATTTTGTTGATCGTGTCAGAGGCCCAATTACTCACATCATTGAATGCATTTTTTAGCCAATCAACTGAATTTTTGATCCATTCTTCGACTTTTTCAACGAAATTATTGATGAAATTTGAAAATGTCTCATAAGTATCCAGCCAGAAATTTGTTTCTTCTCTCGTTACTTGTACAATTTCTGCACGCTGTTCCGGATATTTCGCGCCAAGCTCTTTCATCTTATTTCTATTATTATCAGAAATTTCCTTATACCTCCTATCGCTTTCATCAAATATACTATCGATCTCTTTATCAAAATCGTAATCACTGTCTAGCTTGTATTGTTCGCAAGCACCATTTATGTTATCCTGCTGTTGAACCGTAAGCTCAGCTGTGTTATCCTTTGCTAGATCAATAGCGCGCTCAATTTCTGCTTGGCCATTGCCCGCGAGGGAGATGGGCTGAAAAGATTCCACCTGCAGCTTGGCGAAATTGCGGCTGGATAGTGCCGTAACGAAATGCTGGTGGATTTGATCAAGCTGCTGTTCGAAGGACGCTTGATCGAGAATGATGTTGGACATTTTATGCTCCTAACTTGGCGATTGGGCCCATTGACACTGTGGCGGTCGGCTTTGAGCCGGCGGCGAAAATTTCGCTGCGGCAGCCTTCAGGCAATTTGGATGCCAATCGAGCACTTATTTTAAATCAATCAGTTATGGGGATTCTCACTCAAATCCTGCGAGTGTCCGACAAGTCGGACACGTCGGACAGTGTCGCTGCGATTTGCCAAACGCTCGATGATCAGGTCGGCCAGCGCGCGCAGGCGCGGCAGGCGGCGCAGGTCGCGGTGATAGCCCATCCAGGTGTCGCGGCTGGGTGGCGCTTCCCCCAGGTCCAGCCGTTCGATGCCCGGCGTGCTGTCGCCCAGGGGCCTGGGCAGCACCGCCAGGCCGGCCCCCAGGGCGCATAGGCGGGCCTGGACCTCGCGGTTGTTGCTACGCGACACCACGGTGGCGTTGGGCAGCAGTCGGGTGGCCCAGCCGACGTCGGGCATGCCGCCGAAGGCGGTGTCCATCAGCACCAGACGACATCCCCGGCCATCGCCCGCCACCGGCTGCCACAGCCCCGGCTTGCCATAGAGGCCGTAGGGAATGGTGACCAGCTTGCGGGCGATGACTTCCGGTTCCTGGAACGGTGTGATGCGCAGGACCAGGTCGGCCTCCCGGCGGGGCAGGCTGTAGAGGCGCGGGTCGGTGAGCAGTTCCACCACCACGCCCGGGTGCAAGCCGGCGAACTCCGCCAGGATGGGCGACAGCACGGTCACGCCGAACCAGTCGGAGCAGGAGACGCGCAACAGCCCTTCCAACCCACCGACGCTGCCGGCCAGCTGGCGCTGCATCGCCACCGCCTCTTCCTCCATGCGCAGCGCCGGGCCCAGCAGCACCTGCCCCTCGTCGGTCAGGACGAAGCCATCGCTGGTGCGCTGGAACAGGGTGGCGCCCACCGCCGCCTCCAGCGCCCGGAGACGCCGGCCCATGGTGGGCTGGGTTTGCCCCAGGCGACGGGCGGCGGCGCCCAGCGTCCCCTCCCGCGCGATGGCGAGGAAGATGGGCAGATCACTCCATTCCAACGGCCGCATGACATCATCCAAACAGAAACGCATGGAGATCATACATCTCTTATGATTTCCATGCATCATCGCCGGGCGCAAGGTCCGGGGGCGCCAATACGGCGCGAACCCGCATCGGAGTTGAGCGCCATGCCCACCATGAAAGCCGCTATCGTCGAGGTCCAGGACGGCCCGTTCCGCGTCACCGACGTCGCCCGCCCGCAGCCGGCCGCCGGCCAGGCGCTGGTCCGCATCCACGCCAGCGGCGTGAACCCGCTGGACACCAAGATCCGCGCCGGGGCCGCCGCCCACGCCCGCCATCCCCTGCCCGCCATCCTGGGCCTGGACATGGCCGGCGTGGTGGTGGCGGTGGGGCCGGGCGTCACCGCCTTCCGTCCCGGCGACGAGGTCCACGGCATGACCGGCGGCGTGGGCGGCCTTCAGGGCGCCCTGGCCCAGTACGCCGCCGTTGACGCCGATCTGCTGGCGCCGAAGCCCGCCAACCTGACGATGCGCGAAGCGGCGGCCCTGCCCCTGGCGGTCATCACCGCCTGGGAGGGCCTGGTCGACCGGGCCAAGGTACGGGCGGGCCAGACGCTGCTGGTCCAGGGCGGCGCCGGCGGTGTCGGCACCATGGCGGTGCAGATCGGGCTGGCCCTAGGCGCCCGGGTCTACGCCACGGCCAGCGCGGAGGATGGGGATTATATCCGCTCCCTAGGCGCCACGCCCATCGACTACGCCCGCGAGACGGTGGCCGACTATGCCGCCCGGCTGACCGGCGGCCAGGGGTTCGAGCTGGTGTACGACACCAACGGCGGGGCGGTGCTGGACGACTCCTTCCAGGCGGTGGCGCGCTTCGGCCATGTGGTCAGCGCGCTGGGCTGGGGCAGCCACGCCCTGGCGCCGCTGTCCTTCAAGGGCGCCACCTACTCCGGCGTCTTCACCCTGGCGCCGTTGCTGACCGGCATAGGCCGCGCCCATCACGGCCAAATCCTGACGGTCGCCGCCGCGCTGGTGGAGGCCGGCAAGCTGCTGCCCCGCCTGGACCCGCGCGCCTACACCCTGGACACGGCCGCCGATGCCCATGCCGCCGTCACGGGCCGCAGCGCCAAAGGCAAGGTGGTGATCACCGTCGACTGACGTGACGCCGCCCGCACCGTCAGTGGTCGTGCAGCAGGTGGGGCGACAGTGACGGCGGCGTGTCGTGCGCGTCGCGCGACGGCGGGATGACGAAGAAGCCGTGGGTGCCGTCCCGGCGCAGCTGACCCACCAGACCGTATTCCCAGTCCAGATAGGCCTGCATGGCCTCCACCGCGTTGTCCGTGCCCTCATACGGGCGGCGATAGACATCGTCGAACGCCGACAGATAGATGCCCTGCCCCGTCTCCAGCTCCAGCCCGGCGGCGGTCCAGGCGGCCGTGCCCCCGTCCAGCACTAGGGCCGGCCGGCCGGTCAGGGCCTGGATGTCGGCGGCGGCGAAGCGGGCGGCGACGCCGTCGGGCGAGGTGACCACCACGGTTCCCGCCCGCGCCGCCGCCGGCAGGTCATCGGCCAGCCGGGCGCGGATGATGAACCGGGCGCCGGGAACGCGTCCCCGGCGGAAGGCCGGGCCGGGCCCCACGTCCAGCAGGGTGACGCCCCCCCCATTCGGTGGATTAGCCGCCAGCAGGCGCGCCAGATGGGCGGGCGGAATGGCCTCCACCGCGGGCAGCGGCGGCAGGGTGNCTGCCACGGCCCGTGGC
>NZ_BACU01000462.1 GCF_000333275.1 Azospirillum sp. B4
CACCTGGCCACCATCGGGCGTGAACTTCACGGCGTTGCCCAGCAGGTTCAGCAGCACCTGGCGCAGGGCCGTGGGATCGGCCATGGCATGCAGGCCGCTGGCGCCGGGCGACACGGTGATGTCAAGCTGGCGCTGCCGGTTGCCGGCCTGGA
>NZ_BACU01000461.1 GCF_000333275.1 Azospirillum sp. B4
CGCCGTCAGCAGGCACATGGGCACGATCAGGATGACCGACAGCGGCAGCATCCAGCTTTCGTACTGGGCGGCCAGCAGCAGGTAGACGAAGACCACGGCGAGGCCGAAGGCGATGGGCGCGGTGTTGCCGGCGATGATCTGCTGGAAGGTCAGTTCCGTCCATTCGATGGCGAAGCCGTCGGGCAGATGCTCGCGCGCCAGCTTCTCCACGCTCGCGATGGCCTGGCTGCTCGACACGCCGGGGGCGGGCGTGCCCTGCAGCTCCGCCGCCGGGTACAGGTTGTAGCGCGGCACGCGGTAAGGCCCAGTCACATCGCGGAAGGTGGCGACGGAGCCCAGGGGCACCAGCCCGCCGCCATCGGACCGGGTGCGCAGGTAGGACAGGTCGCGCACGGTCATGCGGTTGTTGCCGTCGGCCTGCGCCGTCACCCGGTAGGTGCGGCCCAGCAGGTTGAAATCGTTGACGAAGGCGGAGCCCAGATAGACGTTCAACGTGTCGAAGATGCGCGATGGCGGCACGCCCAGCATGTCGGCCTTCACCCGGTCGATATCGGCGTACACCTGGGGCGTGCGGGTGTTGTACAGGCTGAACACGCTGGTCAGGCCCGGGGTCTGGTTGGCCGCCAGCATCATCTCCTGCGTGGCGTTGGCCAGGGCTTGGAGGCCACGCGCCCGCCTATCCTCGATATAGAGCTTGAAGCCGCCGGAAGAGCCGATGCCCGGCACCGTGGGTGGCGGGATCAGCAGGATCAGCGCGCCATCGATCTGCTGCAGCGTCTTCTGCAGATCGCCGAAGATGCCCTGGGTCGTCAGGCCGCCCCGCTCCGCGAAGGGCAGCGTCCGTACGAAGACGGCACCGGCGTTGGGGGCGTTGGTGAAGGTGGCGCCGTCGAAGCCGGCGAAGCCCACGGTGTGGGCCACGCCCGGCCGGGACGCCAGCAGGTCCTGCACCCGGCGCAGGATGGCGTCGGTGCGGCTGATGGACGACCCCGGCGGCAGCTGGATGACGGTGATGAAATAACCCTGGTCCTGCGACGGGATGAAGCCGGTGGGCGTGCGGGCGATGACCACGCCGCCCAAGGCGATGCAGCCGGCATAGACCAGCAGCACCACCGTCGCCAACCGCACCAGGTGCCCGGTCAGCCGGCCGTAGCGGTCGGATAGCCAGTCGAAGCCCCGGTTGAAACCACCGAAGAACCGCGCCACCGGATGGAAGCCACGCCGGGGCGCCGTATGGACATGCTCATGCGGCTTCAACAGCAGGGCCGCCAGCGCCGGGCTGAGGGTCTGCGACACCAGCATGGAGATCAGGGTGGCAGCGGCGATGGTGACGCCGAACTGGCGGTAGAACTGGCCGGAAATGCCGGTGAGGAAGGTCGTGGGCAAGAAGACGGCTGTCAGCACCAGGGCGATGGCGATCAGCGCCTCCCCCACCTCGTCCATGGTCTTGTGCGCCGCCTCACGCGGGGACAAGCCCTCCGCCAGGTTACGCTCGACGTTCTCCACCACCACGATGGCGTCGTCGACAACAATGCCGATGGCCAGAACCAGGCCGAACAGCGACAGGTTGTTGAGCGAGAAACCCGCCGCCGCCATGACGGCGAAGGTGCCGATCAGCGAGATCGGGATGGCGATGATGGGGATCAGGGCCGCCCGCCACGACTGCAGGAAGACGATGACGACGACCACCACCAGCACCACCGCCTCGAAGATGGTGTGGTAGACCTCCTTCACCGATTCCGCGATGTATTCGGTGGGATTGTAAACCACCTTGTAGGCTAGGCCCTTGGGCATGTCGTGGCTCATGGTTTCCATGGCCGACAGCACGGTGGCCGCCGTCTTCAGGGCGTTCGACCCCGGGCGCTGGTAGATCAGGATGGCGGCGGCGCGCTTGCCGTCCACATAGGAATAGGTGTTGTAGTCCTGCGCGCCCAGTTCCACCCAGCCCACGTCGCGCACCCGGGTCACGCGGCCCTGGGCGTCGGATTTGATGACGATGTCGGCGAACTGGCTGGGGTCGGTCAAGCGCCCCAGGGTTTGCACCTGCACCTCGAAGGCGCTGGGCCGGGGCACCGGCGGGTGGTTCAACTGGCCCGACGCCACCTGCACGTTGTTGCCCTTCAGGGCCTCCACCACCTCCGCCGTCGTCAGGCCACGGGCCTGCACCTTTTCCGGATCCAGCCAGACGCGCATGGAATAGTCGCCGGCGCCACGGATGCGGGCGTCGCCCACGCCGTCGATGCGGGCCAGCGGGTCGCGCACCTGCAGCGTGGCGTAGTTGGAAATGTAGAGCTGGTCCAGGCTGTCATCCGGAGAGAACAGGTGGATGACCATCATCAGGTTGGGGGAGTTCTTGCGCGTGGTGACGCCCAGGCGGTTGACCTCGTCCGGCAGATGCGGTTGGGCCACCGACACGCGGTTCTGCACCAGCACCTGGGCCTTGTCGATGTCCGTGCCCAGCTTGAAGGTGATGGTCAGCGACAGGCCGCCGTCGCCCGTGTTCTGGGAGACCATGTACAGCATGTCGTCGACGCCGTTGATCTCCTGCTCCAACGGGGCGGCGACGGTGTTGGCCACCGTCTCGGCCGAGGCGCCGGGGTAGGTCGCCGTCACCACCACGGTGGGGGGCGCCACCTCCGGATACTGGGCCACCGGCAGGGCGAAATAGGCCAGCGCCCCCACCAGTGTGATCAGGACGGAGATGACGCAGGCGAAGATCGGCCGCTCGATGAAGAAGTGGGAGAATTTCATGGCGGCGTCCCCTCACTGCTCGGCCGCGGGCGTGACGGTGCCGGGCTGGGGCGTGACCTTGGTGCCGGGCCTGGCCCGCATCAGGCCGCTGATGATGACGCGGTCGGTCGGCGCCAGGCCGGATTTGACCACCCGCAAGCCATAGGCCAGGGTGCCCAGCACCACCGGCTTGGGCGTCACCGTGCCGTCCTCCGCCACCGTCAGGACGATCTTGTGCGACTGGTCCGACGCCACCGCCTCGTCCGGCACCAGCAGGGCGTCGTATTCACCGGAGCCCAGCAGCCGCATGCGGCCGAAGGTGCCGGGGTGCAGGAAGTCGTCCGCGTTGGGGATGACGGCGCGGCCCCGGATGGTGCCGGAATTGGGGTCCAGCCGGTTGTCGACGAAGTCCATCTCCCCCTTGCGGGTCCAGCCGGTCTCATCCATCAGCCGAACGTAGACGGGGTTGGGGGTGTCGCGGGACGAGCCGCGCTTGCCCTCCAGCGCCAGGCGGTTGTAGCGCAGGTAGTCCGCCTCGCTGCCGTCGAAGACGAAATAGATGGGGTCCTGCGTCACGATGGTGGCCAGCAGGGTCGATTGCGCCGTGCCGCCGCTGACCAGGTTGCCGATGTCGATCTTGCGGTCGCCGATGCGGCCGGTGATGGGGGAGCGGATCTGGGTGAACTCCAGGTCCAGCGCCGCCGACCGGGCGGCGGCCGTGGCACTAGCCACCGCCGCCTGGCTCTCCTGCTCCGCCTGGGCGCGGGTGTCATACTCCTCCTGGCTGATCGCGCGGGCGGACAGCAGTTGGGCCGCCCGTTTCAGTTCCGAAACGGCCAGCGCCTGGCGGGTCTTTTCCCGCTGCACATCCGCGTTGGCCTTGTCCAGGGTGGCCTGGAAGGGGCGCGGGTCGATGACGAACAGCAGGTCGCCCTTCTGCACCACCTGGCCGTCGCGGAACTTGATCTGGTCCAGGTAGCCGGAGACGCGGGCGCGCAATTCCACGGTCTGCACCGCCTCGAACCGGCCGGTGAATTCATCCCAGTCCACGATCTTGTGCGGCAGGGGCTGGGCCACCGTGACGGGTGGCGGGCCGGCGTTGGCGGCCGGCGGCGCCTTGTCACCACAGGCGGCCAGACCCAGCGCCACTAAGGGAACCAGGAACGGGACGCGGCGCCGGCGGGCCGGCGGCGACAGCTTGGCGACGGACAGCATCCTTCCCCCCAACACGGCTCAAGTCCCAAGCCCGGCGAACGGCGGCCAGCCTGGCTTTAATTGCCGGTCACACTATGGGGCGGGTGAAGGGGTGGCTTGCGCGGGAGGGCCCTGATTTGTGTTTTTCCGCCGCTTTCGCAGATGGGCGCTTCTTAAGGCCAAGCCGCCATGCCGCCGGCCAACGTGCGCAAGGTGATGGAATAGCGCAGGGCCTCGCCATCGGGATGCCGTGTTCCCACACCGCGCGGGCCCTGCCCGCCAGCACGTAGGCCGACCGGGGCGCCAGAGGCAGGTGACGCGCCGCCACGCCCGATCCTCCCGGCATATGGGGTGCCGCGGCATTTTTTCCGCAGGCCGGCCCGGAACTTAATCATCACTCCCGGCATTACCCAAACGCTGTCCACCCCAGCCCCGTCCCCAGGGCCGTTTCCCGAGGAAACGCCATGCACCGTCATGCCACCGTCGCCCTGTTGCTCTCGGTGCTGACCGGCGTTGCCGGCTGCACCAGCGGCATCCTGGATCCCCAGGGGCCGGTGGCGTCGGCCGAGCTGACCATCCTGATCAACTCCCTGGGCATCATGCTGGCCATCGTCGTGCCCACCATCCTGGCGACGCTGGGGGTTGCCTGGTGGTTCCGCGCCGGCAACACCCGCGCCCAGCATCGTCCGGATTGGGAATATTCCGGCCGGATCGAGATGGTGGTGTGGGCCATTCCCGCCATGACCGTGCTGCTGCTGGGCGGTATCGGCTGGGTCAGTTCCCGGGACCTGGACCCGCCCAAGCCCCTGGCCTCCAGCGCGCCCACCTTGCGGGTGCAGGTGGTGTCGCTGGACTGGAAATGGCTGTTCATCTACCCGGACCAGGGCATCGCCAGCATCAATCACGTGGTCGTGCCCGCCGGCGCGCCCGTCCGTTTCGAGCTGACGTCGGACGGCGTCATGAACAGCTTTTTCGTGCCACAGCTGGGCAGCCAGATCTACACGATGCCCGGCATGGTCACCCGCCTGCACCTGCAGGCGGACAAGCCCGGCCGTTACCCCGGCATCTCGGCGCAATTCAGCGGCGCGGGCTTTCCCGACATGCGGTTCACGCTTGAGGCGGTGTCGCGACGGGACTTCGACGCCTGGGTGGCGGCCGCCCAGGGCCGCGGCGAAACGCTGGACGCCGACGCCTTCCGCCGGCTGACCAAAGCCAGCCGCGCGGACCAGCCGCGCACCTTCCGCGCCATCGACCCGCGCCTGTTCAACGCCGTCGTGAACCCGGGCCACGAGACCATCCTGCCGGAACCCAACCCCAATTTCCCCGGACACGATTATCCGCCCCTGAACAAGGGCTCCTGACGAAGGAAGCAGCATGTTCGGCAAATTGAGTTGGAGCGCCATTCCGGTCGACGAACCGATCGACATGATCGCCTCGGGCCTGATGGTCCTGGCGGTGCTGAGCCTGCTGGCCTGGGTGACGGCCAAGGGCCATTGGCGCTACCTGTGGCGGGAGTGGCTCACCTCGGTCGAGCATAAGCGCATCGGCGTCATGTACATCGTCCTGGCGCTGGTCATGCTGCTGCGCGGCTTCACCGACGCGGTCATGATGCGGGCGCAGCAGGCGGTGTCCGTGGGACCGGACGGCGGCTACCTGCCGCCGGAGCATTACAACCAGATCTTCTCCGCCCACGGCACCATCATGATCTTCTTCATGGCGATGCCCTTCATCATCGGGCTGATGAATTTCGCCGTGCCGCTGCAACTGGGCATCCGCGACGTCGCCTTTCCCACGCTCAACTCAGTCAGCCTGTGGCTGACGGCGTCCGGCATCCTGCTGACCAACATGTCCCTGGTGGTCGGGGAATTCGCCCGCACCGGCTGGCTGGCCTATCCACCGCTGAGCGAGCTGAAATATTCCCCCGGCGTCGGCGTCGACTATTATCTCTGGGCCCTGCAGATATCGGGCGTGGGCACGCTGCTGTCCGGCATCAACCTGGCGACCACCATCCTGAAGATGCGGGCGCCAGGGATGGGCTACACCCGCATGCCGGTGTTCTGCTGGACCGCGCTGGCGTCCAACCTGCTGATCATCGCCGCCTTCCCCGTGCTGACCGCCACCTTCGCCATGCTGCTGCTGGACCGCTACCTCGGCATGCACTTCTTCACCGTGGACGGCGACGGCAACCCGATGATGTACATCAACCTCATCTGGATCTGGGGCCATCCGGAGGTCTACATCCTGATCCTGCCGTGCTTCGGCGTCTTCTCCGAAGTGGTCTCCACCTTTTCCGGCAAGCCGCTGTTCGGTTACCGCTCCATGGTCGCGGCCACCATGGCCATCTGCGTCCTGTCCTTCATCGTCTGGCTGCACCACTTCTTCACCATGGGTGCCGGCGCCAACGTGAACGGCTTCTTCGGCGTCATGACCATGATCATCGCCGTGCCCACCGGCGTGAAGGTCTACAACTGGCTTTTCACCATGTATGGCGGGCGCGTGCGCTTCCACGCGCCCATGTATTGGTCCGTGGGCTTCATGGTCACCTTCGTCATCGGCGGCATGACGGGCGTGCTGCTGGCCGTGCCCCCGGCGGACTTCATCCTGCACAACAGCCTGTTCCTGATCGCCCATTTCCACAACGTCATCATCGGGGGCGTCGTGTTCGGCGTGCTGGCCGGCTACATGTACTGGTTCCCCAAGGCCTTCGGCTTCACCCTGCACGAGGGCTGGGGCAAGGTCTCGTTCTGGTGCTGGTTCATCGGTTTCTACCTGGCGTTCATGCCCCTCTACTACCTGGGCATGCTGGGCATGACCCGCCGGCTGCAGCACTATGACAACCCGGCCTGGCAGCCCTGGCTGATCGTGGCGGCCGCGGGCGTCGTGTTCATCATGGCCGGCATCCTGGCGTTGATCGTCCAATTGGTCGTCTCCATCCGCACCCGCGACCAGCGCCGCGACCTGACCGGTGATCCCTGGGGCGGACGCTCGCTGGAATGGTCCACGCCCTCGCCCCCGCCCGCCTGGAACTTCGCCATCCTGCCGCGGGTGGAACGCGAGGACGACTATTGGCACACGAAGGCCCGCGCCCGGGAGGAGCGCATCGCGGCCGCCCGGGCCCTGGTCTACGAAGACATCCACATGCCCAGGAACAGCCCCACGGGATTCATCACCGCGTTTTTCGCCGTGGTGACCGGCTTCGCCCTAATCTGGCACATCTGGTGGATGGTGGCGCTGGGCCTGGCGGGCGCCCTGGCAACCACGCTGGTCTTCGCCTGGCGGGACGAGAGCGAATTCGAGATAGCGGCCGATGAGGTCGCCCAGGCCGACCAGGCGCATATCGAGGCCTATTGGGCGGGAACGGCGCCATGACCGCCGCCGCCGTGCACCACCCCACCACCCATCACGGCATGCCGGCCGCCTCCAGCGCTGCGGGTCCGGCGCCCAAGCGCATCATCATCGCCTATGGCTTCTGGCTTTTCCTGCTCAGCGACATCGTCATGTTCTCGACCATCTTCGCGACATACGCGGTGGTGGCGAGGGCGACGGCGGGCGGGCCAACGGGAGCCCAGCTGTTCGATCCCGTCAACGTCGCGGTCGAGACGGCCCTGCTGCTGTTCTCCAGCTTCAGCTGCGGGATGATGTCGCTGGCCATGAATGCCCGGAACCGCAGCGCCTTTTACGTCGGCGCGGCCGTGACCTTCCTGCTGGGACTGGGCTTCCTGGCCCTGGAAATGCGGGAGTTCGCGGACATGGTCGCCCAAGGCGCCACGCCGCAGCGTAGCGCCTTCCTGTCGGGCTTCTTCACCCTGGTGGGCTGTCACGGCGCGCACGTGGCCGCCGGCCTGTTGTGGCTGGTGGTCATGGTGGCCCAAGTCGCGGACAAGGGATGGCGCCGCCCCGTCTGCCACCGGCTGATGTGCTTCAGCCTATTCTGGCACGCCCTGGACATCATCTGGGTCGCCCTGTTCACGATCGTCTACCTGATGGGAGGACGCTGAGATGACGGACACCCCGCATGACCATCCCGCCGACCACGCCGCGCCCGGCGGCGACACCGCGCCCGGGGACAGCCGGGAAGCGCTGCTGTCCAGCCTCAGGGCCTATATCATCGGCCTGGCGCTGGCCATCCTCCTGACCGGCACCTCCTTCTGGGCGGCGGGCACGCACCTGCTTTGGGCGCCCGGCGTGCCCATCGGCCTGGCGGTGCTGGCGGTGGCCCAGATGGGGGTGCACCTGGTGTTTTTCCTGCATATCACCACCGGCCCCGACAACACCAACAACGTGCTGGCCTTGGCCTTCGGCATCCTGATCGTCTTCCTGGTCGTGGCCGGGTCGCTGTGGATCATGGCCAACCTCAGCGCCAACATGATGCCCCTGGAAATGATGGATCTGCATCGTCAACATTGATCCCCCTCTTACTTTCGGATGAGGACGGACGTCCGACATGGTCTTTGGTGGACGATGCCGGCCCCTGCCCGTCCGTGACATAACAGGCCTTCACGGTCGCCGCCCGAGGGGTGGCGAGAAGCGGGGGACTGCGGGTGAACGGAACCCAACGTCGGACAGTGGATGTGACGCGGCCGGCCTTCCTGGCCGGCGGCGGGGAAATGGCCGACCTGATCGCCGCCTTCGACTGGACCGGCACGCCCCTGGGGCCCATCAGCCAGTGGCCGCAAAGCCTGCAGACCACGGTCGCCCTGATCCTGCGCTCCCCCGTCCCCATCGTCACCCTGTGGGGCCCGGACGGCATCATGATCTACAACGATGCCTATTCCGGCTTCGCCGGCGGGCGCCACCCCCGGCTGCTGGGCTCCAAGGTCCGCGAGGGCTGGCATGAGGTCGCCGACTTCAACGACAATGTCATGAAGGTGGGGCTGGCCGGCGGCACGCTGGCCTATCAGGACCAGGAACTGACGCTGCACCGTTCCGGCCGGCCGGAGCAGGTGTGGATGAACCTGGACTACTCCCCCATCCTGGATGAGGGCGGGCAGCCGGCGGGCGTCATCGCCATCGTGGTGGAAACGACGGCCAAGGTGCGGGCGGAACGGAACCTGCGCGTCACCGCCGAGAAGTTGGCCCGCCTGAACGCCGACCTGGAACAGCGGGTGGCGGAGCGCACGGCCGAACGCGACCGCGTCTGGCGCTTTTCCCGGGACCTGCTGCTGGTGGTGGGCCGCGACGGCATCTTCCGCGACGTCAACCCCGCCTGGCTGCCCGTGCTGGGCTACGACGCGGACGAGATCATCGGCCACAGCTTCCTGGACCTGGTCTGGGCCGAGGACGCGCGCGGCACGACCGTCGCCCACGACAGCCTGCTGGTCGAAGGCCAATTGTTGAGCTTCGAGAACCGCCTGCGCCACAAGGACGGCACGCCCCGCTGGATCTCCTGGAATTCCGTCACCGAGGGGGACGTCGTCTACGGCTATGGCCGCGACATCACGGCGGAGAAGCGGCAGGCCGCCGCCCTGCAACTGGCGGAGGAACAGTTGCGGCAGGCGCAGAAGATGGAGGCGGTGGGCCAGTTGACCGGTGGCCTGGCCCACGACTTCAACAACCTCCTGACCGCCATCAGCGGCAGCCTGGAACTGCTGGAGCAGCGCGTCCGTCAGGGCCGGCTGGGAGCGCTTGACCGCTATATGACCGCCGCGCGCGGGGCGGTGGATCGCGCCGCCGCCCTTCACCCACGGCTGCTGGCCTTCTCCCGTCAGCAGACCCTGGACCCCAGTCCCACGGACATCAGCCGCCTGGTGCGCGGCATGGAGGATCTGGTGCGGCGCACGGTGGGGCCGGGCATCGCGCTGGACGTGGACACACCCATCGACCTGTGGACCACCCTGATCGACGCCAACCAGCTGGAAAGCGCGCTGCTGAACCTGTGCATCAACGCCCGCGACGCCATGCCCCAGGGCGGCCACATCACCATTGAGGCGGGCAACCGCGTGATCCAGGAGGCGGCCGGCGCCCCGGACATGCCGGCGGGCGACATTCCTGCCGGCCAGTACGTGCGGCTGAGCGTCACCGACACCGGCGTCGGCATGCCGCCGGACGTGGTGGCCCGCGCGTTCGATCCCTTCTTCACCACCAAGCCCATCGGCCAGGGCACCGGCCTGGGCCTTTCCATGATCTACGGCTTCGTACGTCAGTCGGGCGGCCAGGTCCGCATCCGGTCGGAGGTTGGCCAGGGCACCACCGTCTCGCTTTACCTGCCCCGCCACGAGGGCCAGGAGCGCGCGGCGGAGATGCTGGCCATCGCCCAGGCCGCCCCCCGGGCCAAGCGGGGGGAGACCGTGCTGGTGGTGGATGACGAGCCCACCGTGCGCCTGCTGGTGACGGAGGTGCTGGACGAACTGGGCTACACCACGCTGGAGGCGGCGGACGGCGCCAGCGGCCTGCGCATCCTGGAATCGGACGCCGTCATCGACCTTCTGGTGACGGACGTGGGCCTGCCGCAGGGCATGAACGGCCGCCAGCTGGCCGATGCCGGACGGGAGCTGCGTCCCGGCCTGAAGGTGCTGTTCATCACCGGCTATGCCGAGAACGCGGTCATCGGCAATGAACGGCTGCCCCCCGGCCTGCACATCCAGACCAAGCCCTTCACCATGGAAACCCTGGGGAACCGGATCAAAGGAATCCTGAGCGGAGGATAGTTGTGTTCATTTTCCCTCAGGCGCCGGGCGCCCGCATCCGCGGGCTTGGCTATCCTCGATTTCCAGTCCGCTGACGCTCCCCAGAAATCTCCGGCGGCCCCGGTCGGGGCCTAGGGTTTATGTAGGGCCCCGGATCAGTGCGCCTCCTTCGGCGTCTCCATCAGTTCCACCAGCACGCCGCCCATACTCTTGGGGTGCACGAAGATGACGGGCGTACCGTGGGCGCCGATGCGGGGCTGGCCCAGCACGATGGCGCCCTTGGCCGCCATGTCGGCGGCGGCGGCGTGGATGTCCGGCACTTCGAAGCAGACATGGTGCTGGCCACCTTGGGGGAACTTCCTCAGGAAGGCGTGGATGGGCGAGGCCTCGCCCAGGGGCTCGATCAGCTCGATCTGGCTGTTGGGCGTGTCGATGAAGCAGACGCGCACGCCTTGGGCCGGCAGGTCGAAGGGCTCGCGAATCACCGTGGCGCCCAAAAGGTCACGATAGACGGCGACGGCGCCCTCGATCGACGGTGTGGCGATGCCGACATGGTTCAGGCGGCCGATCATGTGTGACACTCCCTTTTCCGAAAACCCGGCCTGCCAGCGCACTGCGGGCGGCCCCTTGCCGGCGCGATCCTGGAAAGGGTGCGGGGACCGGTCAATATGAATGATGGACCGGCGCCCATGCCCTCGGACACTCTCACACACAAGCGAACAAATCAGCGGGAGGAAGCGATGCGGGCATGGCGCAGCCATCAGGCGGGCGGACCGGACACCCTGGTCCTGGACACGGGCTTGCCGCCGCCGGTGCCCGGCCCCGGCCAATTGGTGCTCCAGGTGGCCGCGACCGCCCTCAACTACCCCGACCTGCTGGTGATCCAGGACCTGTACCAGGCCCGCCCGCCGCGCCCCTTCGCCCCGGGGCTGGAGGTGGCCGGCCGGGTGACAGCCGTGGGCGACGGCGTCCAGGGCCTGGCGGTCGGCGACCGCGTCATCGGTGTGGTGCCGCATGGCGGCCTGTCGGAACAGCTGGCCGTGCCGGCAACCGAATGCCTGCCCCTGCCCGATGGCGTGGACGATGCCGCCGGCGCCGCCCTGCGCCTGACCTACGGCACCAGCCATTACGCCTTGCGTGACCGCGCCAAGCTGGCCCCCGGCGAAACCCTGGTGGTGCTGGGCGCCGCCGGGGGCGTGGGCCTGGCGGCGGTGCAATTGGGCAAGGCCATGGGCGCCATCGTCGTGGCCGCCGCCTCCACGCCCGAAAAGGCCGCTGTGGCCAAGGAGAATGGCGCCGACGCCGTGGTGGTCTACCCCGCCAGTCTCGATGATCCGGCCGCCGCCAAGGCCTTCACCGCCGCGTTGCGCGCCGCCTGCCAATCCGTCTCCCCCCGGGGTGAGGCCGACGTGATCTACGACCCCATGGGCGGCGCCTATGCCGAGCCCGCCTTCCGCGCCCTGGGCTGGCGCGGCCGCTACCTGGTGGTGGGCTTCACCGCCGGCATCCCCAAGCTGCCGCTGAACCTGACCCTGCTGAAGGACGGCGCGGTGCTGGGCGTCTTCTATGGCGAGTTCACCCGCCGCGACCCCGTCTTGGCCCGCACCTACCTGGATGAGATCATGGCCTGGCTCGCCGCCGGCACCATCCGCCCCCATGTCGGCCTGCGCCTGCCCTTCAACCGCGCGCCCGAAGGCCTGAAGGCCCTGGGCGCCCGCCAAGCCGTGGGCAAGATCGTGGTGGAGGTGGGGTGACTACCGTTCGTTGCGGCCCATCACACCGCCGCCACAATCCGGCGCCACCGTCCGCCCCGTGACTGCGATGCTGTGGGGGAATAGGATGAAGGTGCCGGCTTGGCTTGGCGGTATGGTCGTCTGGACGGCGATGGGCATCGTCCTGGCCGGTTGCGCGCCTGGAAAAAGCGACGCGACGGCCACCACCATCGCGTTGAAGCGCGGCGCTTGCTACGGCACCTGTCCCGTTTACACGATCGAAATCCAGGGGGATGGGATGGTCACCTATGACGGTGCCCCCAGTGCCATGGGTGGCGGTACCGCGACCCTTGGACGGCAGACCGGCCGCGCGGATCAGCAGGGCATAGACACGCTGCTGGCCATGGTGCGCGCCATGGACTTCTACCACCTGGCGGATCGGTATGCGGCACCCGTCTCGGACCTTCCCACCAACATCGTCACGGTTTCCATCGACGGCAGAACCAAGACGGTCATCGATTACGGCGGCATGCGCGCCGGCATGCCCAAGGCGGTGAGGGATCTGGAGGCCAAGATCGATGAGGTGGCGGGCACGGCCCAGTGGCTGCATCCCCCTGCGGAGACTGGGCAAGAGACGACGGGACGATAAAAGTCTCCACCGGGTGATGGCGGTCACTAGACGACTGGTCTAATCGTGCTTATGTACGGCCCATGATCGCCAAACCCCACAGCATCGACGTGCGCCAGCACATCCTGGACACCGCCCAGCGCATCATCGGTGGCAAGGGGTTCGCCGCGGTCGGGTTGAACGAGATCTTAGGCGCGGCCAATGTGCCCAAGGGGTCGTTCTACCACTACTTCGACTCCAAGGACGCCTTCGGCACGGCGCTGCTGGAAAGCTATTTCGAAACCTACCTGGCAGACCTGGACCGGCAGCTGTCAGCCCCGGGCCGGCCGGTGGTGGAGCGGCTGCTGGCCTATTGGCAGAACTGGATCGACACCCAGGGCGATTGCGATGCCGAGGGCAAATGCCTGGCGGTGAAGCTGGGCGCCGAGGTCGCCGACCTGTCGGAGGCCATGCGCGCCGTGCTGGACCGGGGCACGAAGGCCATTATCACGCGCCTGGGCCAGGCGCTGGAGGACGGCGCCGCCGATGGCTCCCTGACCGTCGCCGGGGCCGCCTGCCCCACGGCCGAGACCCTGTACCAGACCTGGCTGGGCGCCAGCCTGATGGCCAAGATTTCCCGCAGCGCCGCCCCGCTGGAGGCCGCCATGCGCGCCACCCGGATGATGCTGCACCTCGACACACCCCACTGACCCCTTCCTCCATGCCCATCGAGCCGAAGGTTCCGGCGTCCAATCGCTAGACGACCGGTCTATTCACAGATCAATCCTTTCCCGTTTCATCCGGAGTTTTTTCATGCCCACCTTGTTCGATCCCCTGAAGATCAAGGACGTGACCTTACGCAACCGCATCGCCGTGCCGCCGATGTGCCAGTACAGCGCCACGGACGGCCTGCCCAATGACTGGCATCTCAGCCATTACGCAGGCTTGGCCCGGGGTGGCGCCGGCCTAGTGGTCGTGGAGGCCACCGGTGTGGCGCCCGAAGGCCGCATCACCCCCGCCTGCACCGGCCTGTGGAACGACGCCCAGGCCCAGGCCTTCGTGCCCATCGTCCGCGCCATCAAGGCCGCCGGCTCCGTGCCCGGCATCCAGATCGCCCATGCGGGCCGCAAGGCCAGCGCCAACCGCCCGTGGGACGGTGACGACCACATCGCCGACGGCGATCCCCGCGGCTGGGACACCATCGCCCCGTCAGCCGTGGCCTTCGGCGCCAACCTGCCCAAGGTGCCCCGGGCCATGACCCTGGACGACATCGCCCGGGTGAAAGAGGACTTCGTGGCCGCCGCCAAGCGGGCGCTGGACGCCGGCTTCGAGTGGCTGGAACTGCACTTCGCCCATGGCTATCTGGCGCAGAGCTTCTTCAACCGTGACGCCAACCAACGCACCGACCAGTACGGCGGCAATGCCGAGAACCGGGGCCGCTTCCTGGTGGAGACCCTGGCCGCCGTGCGCAAGGTATGGCCGGAGCACCTGCCCCTGACCGCCCGCTTCGGCGTCATCGAATATGACGGCCGGGATGAGGAGACGCTGGCGGAGTCCATCGCCCTGACCCGCCGCTTCCGCCAGGAGGGGCTGGATCTGCTGAGCGTCAGCGTCGGCTTCTCCACACCCAAGGGCAATGTGCCGTGGGGCCCCGCCTTCCTGGCCCCCGTCGCCGCCCGCGTGCGCCAGGAGGCCGGCATCCCCGTCTCCTCCGCCTGGGGTTTCGCCAACCCCGAAGTCGCCGACCGTGTGGTGCGGGAAGGGCAGCTGGACCAGGTGCTGGTCGGCCGCAACCACCTGGCCAACCCGCACTGGCCCTACGCCGCGGCCTTGAAGCTGGGTGAGGAGCGCCCGTCCTGGGTCCTGCCCGCCCCCTACGCCCACTGGCTGCAGCGCTACGCTGTCGAAGCCTGACCCCAAAAAGCTGAAAGGACCTATGCCATGAGCATTTCCCTGATCGCCACCGTCACGCCCAAGCCTGAGGCCGTGGACAAGGTGGAGGCCCTGATGCGCGAGTTGACCGGCCACTCCCGGGCGGAAGCGGGCAACCGCCGCTACGACCTGTTCCGGGGCACGGACACGCCGGTCCGCTTCCACGTGTTCGAGATCTACGCCGATGAGGCGGCCATCGAGGCCCACCGCGCCAGCCCCCACTACACCGCCTTCCGCGCGGCGGTGGGCGACCTGCTGGCCGAGGCGCCGGTGGTGGTGACCGCGGTTCCGGTGGACACGGTAGAATGAGGCCCGGAGATCGCGGCGGCCAGGTCCAGCCGCCGCCATCCCAATCCTGTGCGGTGGGAAGCTTTCCGGTAAGGTGGCGCCGTCATCGGCGCCACCGCGTCATTGTACGGAAAGCACCCCATGGGCATTACCTTGCGGCACCTGGACGGCCGCTACGCCATCGTCCAGTTCCCGCCCGCCACCCCTTTGCCCACCTGGTGGGAGGGCGACGGCTTCACCGCACTGGCCCGGGATGATGAGGAACTGACGCTGGTCTGCCGGGAAGAGCGGGTGCCGCAGGACGTGAAGGCTGACCGCGACTGGGTCTGCCTGAAGTTCATCGGCCCCTTCGCCTTCGACCAGGCGGGCATCCTGCTGTCGGTCATCCGCCCCCTATCGGAGGATGGCATCGGCGTCTTCGTCACCTCCACCTTCAACACCGACCATTTGATGGTGAAGGCGGAGAACCGGGACCGCGCGTTGTCCCTGCTGAGCGCGGCGGGGCATACTGTATCATAGGGGGATACGCTCGACCCTTGTTTCGCGTATCGCATCGTGATACACAGTGAATGCTGGCATACAAGCAGCGGCGATGATCAAAAGCACCAAAGGCAAGGTTAGTCAGGAAATGCTCGCCGGTACCTTGACCAAAGGCTTTCCGGCCGACTTGGTGCGCACGGCGCAGCGGAAGCTGGCGATCATCCATGCCGCGGCCAGTGTGGAGGATCTGCGCGTTCCCCCCGGCAATCGCTTGGGAAAACTGTCTGGAGATCGTGAAGGCCAGCATTCCATCCGGATCAACGACCAGTGGCGCGTGTGCTTCCGCTGGGAAGGCTGTGATGCCTACGATGTTGAGATCGTCGATTACCATTGAACGGAGTGGCCCCGTGACCACCGATGCCCTCGTCGCCATGCGCCCCATCCATCCCGGCGAAATCCTGCGGGAGGAGTTCATGGAACCCCTGGGCCTGACGGCGGGCAAGATCGCCAAGGCCTGCGGTGTACCCCGCACGCGGATCGAGCGGGTGGCGACGGAGCAGACAGATGTCACGGCGGATACCGCCCTGCGCCTGGCCAAAGCGCTGGGTACCACAGCACAGTTCTGGCTGAACGTGCAGATCACCCACGACTTGGCCCTCGCTCATCAAAGTGTGGACCTGTCGGCGGTGCAGGTGCTGCATCACGCAGCGGAATAAAAATTGGCCGGGCGCCCTTGCGAGCACCCAGCCAGTTCGCGGTGTTATTCCTTCAGCCTGAACAGCCTCAGACCTCGGCGGTCAGTTCCGGCACGGCCTTGAACAGGTCGGCCACCAGGCCGTAGTCGGCGATCTGGAAGATCGGCGCCTCCTCGTCCTTGTTGATGGCGACGATGACCTTGCTGTCCTTCATGCCGGCCAGGTGCTGGATGGCGCCCGAGATGCCGACGGCGATGTACAGTTCCGGCGCCACGATCTTGCCCGTCTGACCGACCTGGTAGTCGTTGGGCACGAAGCCGGCGTCCACCGCGGCGCGCGACGCGCCCACGGCGGCCCCCAGCTTGTCGGCCAGCGCCTCCAGCAGGGGGAAGTTGTCGCCGGACTGCATGCCCCGGCCGCCCGAGACGATCACCCGGGCCGACGTCAGCTCCGGCCGTTCGGACTTGGAGACCTCCTGGCTCACGAACTTGGACAGGCCGGAATCGGTGGCGCCGGACGCGGCCTCGACCGAGGCGCTGCCGCCCGTGGCCGCCACCGCCTCGAACGCCGTGCCGCGCACCGTCGCCACCTTCACCGGGTCCGACGACTGCACGGTGGCGATGGCGTTGCCGGCGTAGATGGGCCGGGTGAAGGTGTCGGGGCTTTCCACCCCGGTGATGTCGCTGATCTGCGCCACGTCCAACAGGGCCGCAACGCGCGGCGCCACGTTCTTGCCGAAGGTGGTGCTGGGCGCCAGCACGTGGCTGTAGCCGCCGGCCTTCACCAGGCCCACCACCAGCGGGGCCACGTTTTCCGCCAGGCCATGCGCCAGCTCGGCGGCATCGGCCGTCAGCACCTTGGCCACGCCCGCGACCTGGGCGGTGGCGTCAGCCACGGCACCCACGCCCTGGCCCAGCACCAGCACATGCACGTCGCCACCCAGCTTGGATGCGGCACCCAGGGTGGTCAGCGTCGGGACCTTCACACCTTCCGCAGAAGGCTCAGCGATAACAAGAGTCGTCATGGTCAGATCACCCGCGCTTCGGTCTTCAGCTTGACCACCAGCTCCTGGACGGAGCCCACCTTCACACCCCCGGCCCGCTTGGCCGGCTCCGCCACCTTCAGCGTCTTCAGCCGCGGCGCCAGGTCCACGCCCAGGCTGGCGGCGTCCACCGTCTCCAGCGGCTTCTTCTTGGCCTTCATGATGTTGGGCAGCGAGGCGTAGCGCGGCTCGTTCAGGCGCAGGTCGGTGGTCACCACCGCCGGCAGCTTCAGCTCCACCGTCTCCAGGCCGCCGTCGATCTCACGCGTCACGGCAACGGTACCCTCCGCCGGCACCACCTTGCTGGCGAAGGTGCCCTGGGCCCAGCCCAGCAGGGCCGCCAGCATCTGGCCAGTCTGGTTGGCGTCGTCGTCGATCGCCTGCTTGCCCAGGATGACCAGGCCGGGCTGTTCCTTCTCCGCCAGCGCCTTCAGCGCCTTGGCGACACCCAGCGGCTGCGTCTCCGCGTCACTCTGCACCAGGATGGCGCGATCGGCACCCATCGCCAGGGCGGTACGCAGCGTCTCTTGCGCCTGGGTCGGCCCCACGCTCACCACCACGATCTCGGTGGCCTTGCCCGCCTCTTTCAGGCGCACAGCCTCCTCAACCGCGATCTCGTCGAACGGGTTCATCGACATCTTGACGTTGGCCGTCTCCACACCCGTGCCGTCCGCCTTCACGCGAACCTTCACGTTGTAGTCAACGACCCGCTTGACCGCGACCAGCACCTTCATTCGCTTCAGTCCTTACAGGTTGCGGGAAATCACCAGCTTCTGGATATCGCTGGTGCCCTCGTAAATCTGGCAGACGCGCACATCGCGATAGATGCGCTCCACCGGGAAATCATCGACGTAGCCATAGCCGCCGAAGGTCTGGATGGCGTCGGAACAGACCCGTTCCGCCATCTCCGACGCGAACAGCTTGGCCATCGACGCCTCTTTCAGGCAGGGCTGGCCCG
Source organism: Azospirillum sp. B4 (assembly GCF_000333275.1). Taxonomy (GTDB): domain Bacteria; phylum Pseudomonadota; class Alphaproteobacteria; order Azospirillales; family Azospirillaceae; genus Nitrospirillum. Next base: position 18,265 of record NZ_BACU01000461.1, read on the forward strand.
CCTGGCGAAGGGCGGCAGCATGCAGCACCAGCTGCCGCGCCGCCTCGATGCGGGTGGCCATGTCCGCCAGGCGGAAGGCCACGGCCTGATGCTCGATGATGGCCGCCCCCATGCTGGTGCGCTCGCGGGCGTAATCCCGCGCCGCCTCAAACGCGGCTTGCGCCATGCCCACGGACTGCGACGCGATGCCGATGCGCCCCCCCTCCAGGTTGGCCAGCGCGATGCGATAGCCCTGGCCCGGCTCGCCCAGCAGGGCGTCGGCCGGCACCCGCACACCGTCGAACACGATCTGGGCTGTGTCGGAACAGCGCTGGCCCAGCTTGTGCTCCAGCCGCGCCACGGTGTAGCCGGGGGTGTCGGTCGGCACCAGGAAGGCGGAGATGCCCTTCTTGCCCGCCGCCGGATCGGTCACGGCGAACACCAGGGCCACGCCCGCGTTCCGCCCATTGGTGATGAACTGCTTGGCGCCGGTGATGACCCAATGGTCGCCGTCACGCACAGCACGCGTCTTCAGGGCCGAGGCGTCGGATCCGGCCTGCGGCTCCGTCAGGCAGAAGGCGCCCAGCATCTGGCCGGTTGCCATGGCGCGCAGGTAGCGGTCCTTCTGGGCCTGGGTGCCGAACTTCAGGATGGGGGCGCAGCCGACGGAGTTGTGCACGCTCATGATGGTGGAGATGGCGCCGTCGCCAGCCGCGATCTCCTCGATCGCCAGAACGTAGGAGAGGATATCGGTGCCGGCCCCGCCCCATTCCTCGGGCACCAGCATTCCCATCAGGCCCAGTTCCCCCATGGCCTTCAGTTCTTCCGCCGGAAAACGGCTGGTCCGGTCCCGCTCGGCCGCGCCCGGCGCCAGCCGTTCACGGGCGAAGGCGCGGGCCATGTCCCGCACCATGGCCTGTTCTTCGGTGATCAGCATAGGGGCGTTTCCTCCGGAGTTTCACGCCGGAATTCTGGGCCGGCTTGCCAGTTGCAACCACACTAGACATGATCGATCCAATCTGAAATGACCAAGCGGATCAAATCCGGTGATCGTTTTTGTCAATCGCACCCGGAAAGCCGGCCGTGGAAAAAATCCTGCAGGATAAGACCAGCGTCTCCCCCTATTTCGTGACGGCGGCGCTGGACTGCGCCGTGGCCAAGGGGCTGGATCCGGCCCCCCTGCGGCGCAAGGCGGGCCTGGACGCTTTTCCCGATGGCGCCCGCGTGCCGGTGGCGGCCTATGGTGCCCTGCTGCGCGTGCTGGCCCAGGTCATGGATGACGAATTCTTCGGCCTGGACGCGCGGCGCATGAGGGTCGGCACCTTTTCCGTCATCTGCCTGCTGGCGCTGGGCGGCCGCGACCTGGGTCGCGCGCTGGACCTGGCCTGCCGCGGCTACAACAGCGTGTTCGACGGCATCCAGGTCGGCGTGCGGCGCCGGGGGCGCCTGGCCTGTCTGGACATCCGCACGGTGGTGCCCGGCCAACCCCTGGCGCCGTTCGCGCAGGAGACGCTGATGGCCTACCTGTACGGGCTGGCCTGTTGGCTGGTGCGCCGGCGCATCCCCCTGGAGGCCGCCGACTTCGCCCATGCCGCCCCGCCCTACGCCGAGGAATACCGCGTGCTCTATAGTTCCACCCTGCGCTTCGGCCAGGAGGCTGGACGCCTGTGGTTCGACGCGGCGTTGCTGGCCCTGCCGGTGGCGCAGGACGCCCGCACGGCCGTGGCCTTCCTGACCCGCGCGCCGGAGAATTTCCTGGTCCGCTACCGCAACCCCGACAGCTACGCCCGCCGGGTGGCGCAGTTGCTGGACCGGCAGCCGCCGACCGCCTGGCCGGACTTTGACACCATCGCCCGTACGCTCCATTGCTCCCCCGCCACCCTGCGCCGGGGCCTGCGGCAGGAGGGCCGCCCTTTCCAAGGCATCAAGGACGACCTGCGCCGCCGCGCGGCGGAGGCGGCGCTGACGCAAGGTACGGAGCCCATCCCCGACCTGGCCGCCCGCCTGGGCTTCGCCGAGCCCAGCGCCTTCCACCGCGCCTTCCGCAAATGGACGGGATCGGCCCCCGGCGCGTTCCGGGAGCAGCGGGGGCGTCAGCGTTCCGACGGAAACGGGGGATGATCCTCATCCAACAGGTTCACCGCCGCGCGCAAGACCCGCAACCGGGCGTGGCTGAAGCGTATCGACAGACCGCTGACGCCCGCCAAGTCGATGTCCAGGATGGCGGGCCGCCAGTAGGAATTCGAATTAACCCTTCGGCGAATTGGCCAGCATGACTTCGATATCCATGGCCGGCACCGGGCGGCTGATCAGATAGCCTTGCGCCTCGTCGCAGCGCAACAGGCGCAGCAGCTTGGCCTGTTCCGCCGTCTCCACCCCCTCCGCCACCACTTTCAGGCCCAGGCTGTGGGCCAGTTGGATGATGGTGGAGACGATGGTGGTGTCCTCGGAGCTGTTGTCGATGCTGGCGACGAAGGCCCGGTCGATCTTCAGCGCCGTCAAGGGCAGGCGGGCGATGTAGGCCAGCGAGGAATAGCCCGTGCCGAAATCGTCGATATAGACCCGCAGCCCCATCTTGCGCAGGGCGGCGATCTTGGGGATGCAGGCCTGGATGTCGCGCATCAGCACGCTTTCCGTGATCTCCACGTCCAGGCAGGCGCGCGCCGCCTCGTCCTGGTCCAGCCGCGCCGCCATGGATTCCACGAAATCCTCCCGCCCCAGTTGGGATGCCGAGACGTTGACGGCGATGCGCGGCGGGTTCAGGCCCTGCGCCCGCCAGCACTGGAAATCGGTCACCGCCTGGTTCATGACCCAGGCACCCATGTCGTGGATAAGGCCCAGTTCCTCAACCAGCGGGATGAAGTCGTTGGGACCGACCAGGCCGCTGCCAGGCTCGTTCCAGCGAATCAGCGCCTCCAACCCGGTGAGGCTGCCATCGCGCAGGTCGATCTTGGGCTGGTAGTGCAGGACGAACTGCCGGTTTTCCAGCGCCGTGCGCAGGTGGGTTTCCCGACGCAACGCCTGGGCCAGGCGCTTGTTCATGCCGGCGGCGTAGAACAGCAGGCGCTCCCGCGTGTCCTTGGCCTTCTTCAGCGCCAACTCGGCATGGGCGAACAGGGCTTCGCCGTCCGCCGCGTCGTCGGGGAACAGGGCGACCCCCACGCGGGCCGACAGGCGCAGTTGTTCCCCGCCCGCCGCGAACAGGGTGTCGAAACAGGGTAGGATACGCTCCCGCACCAGGTGCGCCACATCGGCCGCGCTTTTCACCTCGGGCACCATCAGGCCGAAGCAGTCGGCGCCGATGCGCCCCACGGTGTCGGCGTGGGCGGCGGCAGCGGCCAGGCGGCTGGCGGTTTCGCGTAGCACCTCATCCCCGATGTCCAGACCCAGGCTGTCATTGATGCCGCGGAAGCGTTCCAGATCCACCAGGATGACCGCCATCAGCCGGCGCTTGGACCGCGCCCGCGCCATCTGCTGGGCCAGGCGGTCGGCGAACAGGCGGCGGTTGGCCAGGCCGGTCAGACCGTCGTAAAAGGCCAGGTAATCCAGGCGCCGGGCCTTGTGCAAATGATCCAAGGCGAAGGAGATGTTGCCCGCCATCTCACGCAGCAGGGCCACCTCCTGGGCGTCGAAACGGTCGGTCTCCAACGCCGACAGGGCCATGACCCCCACTGGCGCCCGTTCCACCACCAGCGGCAGGGCCAGCGTGGTCAAGCCGTCCACCCCCTCAACCGCCGCCACCGGCACCATGTCGGCCAGAGCGGACGCGACGATGTGGTCCAGCGGCCGCGCCGCACCGCCCGGGACCAAATCGGCCGGCATCGCCGAAAGGACGTCCAGGGCGACCCCGTCGGCTGCCACCGGCACCACCCGTCCCTTCTCCAGCATTCCGATCCAGGCCTGGCGGAACTGGCCCTGGCCGGTGGCGATGCGGCAGGCATTGACGAACAGCTGCTGCTGGTCACGCACCCGGACGATCAGGCCATTGATACCACTCGACACGGCGTGGGCGCGGGCCAGGCGGGCGATGCGCTCTTCCAGGCGCATACGCTCCGTCACGTCGCGGGCGATGCCCACCAGGCCGGTGCCCACCCCCTGCTCGTCCTTCACCGGGGCCACGGTGGCGGACACCCAGCGCTCCCCCAGGCGGCCCACCACATCCACCAGCGGCCGCCCGGTCTCCAGCACCCGGCGCTCCTGCGCCTCAAGCATTTCCGCCCTGTCGGCCTCCAGGAAATCCCCGACCCTTCGGCCCAGGGCGACAGTCGGGTCATTGATGCCCAGTTCACGTGCGGCGCTGGCGTTGACGCGCAGGAAGCGGTGCCCACGGTCCTTGAAGAAGATGGCCTCGGGCACGCTGTCCATCAGGTGGTGCAGCAGGCGCTGCTCCTCCAGCAAGGCGCGGTGCAGCTCGCAATGCGCCACCGCCTTGTTCACCACCTGGCGCAACTCACGGGGATTCCAGGGTTTGGTGACATAGCCGAAGATGTGGCCCTTGTTCACGGCCGCCACCACGGCGTCCAGGTCGGCGTAGCCGGTGAACAGGATGCGCGGCGCATCGGACAGGCGGCTGGCGATGCCCAGGAACTCATGCCCGTTCAGGCCGGGCATGCGCTGGTCGGAAATGATGGCCGACAGATCGGCCTCACGCTCCAGCACCTTCAGCGCCGCCTTCGGCGAGGTCTGGAGCAGGACGCGGAAATCATCCTCGAACAGGTCTTCCATCGCCGCCAAGACCTGGGGCTCGTCATCGACCACAAGGATGGTTTTCGCGTCCTTGCCCTGGGGCATCGCTATTTGTCCTCAGCCTTTCGCGCCAGCGTGACCAGCCGGGCCGCGATCTCATCCGGCTTCAGCACGGCGGTGGCGCCGCTGAGCGCGATGGCGGCACCAGGCATGCCATGGACGATGCTGCTATCCTTGTCCTGGGCGAAGGTGACCGCCCCCGCGTCACGCAGCTCCCGCAGTTCCACGGCACCATCCACCCCCATGCCGGACAGGAGGATGCCCACCGCGCGGGCGCCATAGACCTTGGTGACCGACCGGAAGAAATGCGACACCGCCGGGCGGGCGCTGTTTTCAGGCGGGCCGTGGTCCAGCTGGATGGTCCCATCCATGGCCAGTCCCATGTGGGCGTTGTCCGGCGCGAGATAGAAGTGGCCGGGCCGCGGCACGTCGCCCGCCTTGGCGACATGCACCGGCAGGGCCGAGCCACCCGCCAGCCAGTCGGCGAAGCCGCCGACGAAACCGGGGGAGATGTGCTGTACCGCCAGCAGCGGGATGGGGAAGTTGGCCGGCAGTCCCGCCAGGATGGCCTGCAAGGCCACCGGCCCCCCGGTGGAGGCGCCGATGGCGATGACGGCCGGCCGGCTACCCCCCGGCAGGCTGGCATCCGGCATGGGGCGGGTCACCGCCTCCGCCCGGGGCAGCTTGGACGGATTGGCCCAACGGCGGACCACCTTGACCTCGGCCATCAGGCGCACGGTCTGGGCCAGTTCCGCCGCCTCGATCGCCTGACGGGGATGGCCGATCCCCACGGGCCGGTGGACGAAAGCCACGGCGCCGGCGTCCAGCGCGCGGAAGGTGGCGGCCACGTGATCGCTCATGGTGCTGCTGACCACCACGATGGGGCACGGGGTCTCTTCCATGATGCGGCGGGTAGCGGCCAGGCCCCCCAGGCGCGGCATATGGATGTCCATGGTCACCACGTCGGGGCGGTGGCGCGCCACCGCCTCCACCGCCTGCAGCCCGTCGACGGCGATGGCCACCACCTCGATGTCGGGCTCCGCCGACAGGATGGACACCAAGTATTCCCGCAGCGTGGGTGAGTCTTCCGCGACGACAACCCGGATCATTAGACGTTTCCCTCAGACCAAATGACTGACGATTTGCAAGAGATTGCCCTGGTCGAAACTGTCCTTGACCAGGTAGGCGTTGGCACCGACATCCACTCCCCGTTCCTTATCCTCCCGCGATCCCAGCGAGGTGATCAGCACCACCGGCAGCTCCGCCAGCTTGGGATTGCCCCGCACCTTGGTGGTCAGCTCAAACCCGCCCATACGCGGCATCTCCACATCCGACACCAGCAGGTCGAACACCTCGCCCCCCGTCAGGGCGGTCCAGGCGTCGACGCCATCGACGGCGGTGCGCACCTGGTAGCCCGCCGCTTCGAGCAGGTTTTTGAACAAGGTGCGTGCGGTGATGCTGTCCTCCGCGATCAATATGGACTTCTTGCGCGAAACGGCCACCATCGTCCGGATGGACATGGGGGCCTGTGCCGCCCCGGCCAAGAGGTCGGGGATGTTCAGGATCAACGCCACCTCTCCGGTTGCCAGGACGCTGGCGCCGGTGACGTAGGGCGCGCGCGCCAGCTGGGGCCCCAGGCCCTTCATCAGCACTTCCTGCTCATCGCGCACGCGGTCGACGATGAAGGCGACGGCCTGGCCGCCCCGGCTCAGCACCGCCACCGTATAATGGCTGGGCGGCGCCTGGTTGGGCCGCGCGAGCGCCAGGCCCAGCACGTCGGACAGGCGCACCAACCCCAGGGTGCGGCCATCCAGCACGATGGTCTCGCGGTTCTCCACCGTGGCGATGGCGCCGGCGGCCACCCGCGCCACACGCTCCACCCCGCTGGTCGGCAGGATGAAGCAGGCGCCCTCCACCTCCACCAGCACGCCCCGGAAGCTGGCCAGCGTCACCGGCACCCGGATGCGGAAGACGGTGCCCAGGCCCACGGTGGATTCCACCGCCAGCGTGCCGCCCAGCCGCTCCACCTTCTCCTGGACGATGGGCAGGCCCAGGCCACGGCCGGACACATCGGTCAGCAGGCCGCTGGTCGACAGGCCGGACCGGAACGCCAGGGCGCGGGCGGCATCATCGTCAAGGGCGGCCGCAGCTTCGGCCGACAACAGGCCCTGCTCCGCCGCGGCGGAGCGCAAGCCCGCCACGTCGAAGCCGCCACCGTCGTCGGCGATGGCGATCTCCGCCCGCCCGGCCTCCGTCTGGGCCACGGTGATGGCCAGGGTGCCGCGCGCCGGCTTGCCCCGCGCCTCGCGCGCGTCCGGCGTTTCGATGCCGTGGGCGATGGCATTGCGCACCAGGTGCAGCAGCGCGTCCTTCATCTCCTCCTGGATGCGGCGGTCGATCTCCAGGTCCCCCCCCCGGATGACCAGCTCCACATCCTTGCCCTCGGCCCTGGCCAGGTCCCGGACCAGCGGGGCCATGGGGTCCAGCAGGGCCGAGACGGGCACCATCAGCACCTGCTTGGCCTCATCCAGCAGGCTGTCCAGCATCTTGCCCAGGATGCGCAGATCCTGGCGGCCGGCGTTGGCCAGCTGGGCGACGCGGCCGGACAGCCAGCGCAGGGTGTCGCCCTGCTGTTTCAGCAGGCGGGCGGCCGGGCTGTCGTCCACCTCATCCAGCCGGCGCCGGGCGCGCTCGTGCGACCGCACGCGCTCCGCCGCCTCCGACGCCAGGCCGCCCAGGTCGGACACCTGGCGGCCGGCGGCCAGGCGGGCGGACACCAGCTCCTCCGCATGGCGCAGCAGGGTGTCCACCTTGGACGTGGCGATGCGCAGGGTGGGCCGGCTGCCCACGCGGAGGGCCTCCGGCGCCGGGGCGTCGGCTAGGACCTCTTCCACCACGGGTTCGGCTGGCATGGGGGCGGCGGGCCTGGATGGGGCGGGCGTCGCCGGCGGCTCCCGGCCGTCGGCATAGGCGTCCAGCGCCGCCACCAGCGCGTCCTGGTCGGGACCGGCCACCAGGCTGCCATCCAACAGGCCGCGCACACGGGCATAGCCCTGGTGCAGCATGTCCATGCCGGCCGGCGTCAGGGCCAACCGCCCAGCCTTCAGCGCCGCGAAGACGCTTTCCATGGCATGGCACACGGCCACCACCGCGCCCAGGTTCACCGCCCGGGCGGCACCCTTCAGGGTGTGCACTTCGCGGAAGGTTGTCTCCACCAGCTCCTGCGCGCGGTCGCGCGGCGGCGACTGCTCCAGGGCCAGAAGTCCGGCGGCGATGGCGGAGAGGTGCTCCTCCGCCTCCACCTCGAACATGGCCAGCAGCCTTTTCAGCAGCTGATCGTCCGACTGGCTCATGCCACCCGTCCTCAGGCCTGGTACTGGCCGGTGACGGTCTTCAGTTTGTGCCCCAGCTCGTTCAGGTTCTGGGCGGCGGTCTCCGCCTGCTTGGTGGCGTTCATGTTCTGCATGCTGGCCTGCTTGATGTTCTCCATGGCCAGCGCCACCTGGTCGATGCCCACCTGCTGCTGCTGGTTGGACGCGGCGATCTGGGTGGCGGCCTGGGTGGCCACGGCGATGCTCTGGGCCAGGCGGTCGATGGCCTCGCCCGCCGCCACCGACTGCTTCACGCCCGCGTCCACCGCCTTGCTGCCCTGTTCGGCGGCCAGAACGGCCGTGGCCGTGGCCTTCTGGATGTCGCCCAGGATGGAGCGCACCTGGGTGGTGGCCTGCTTGGACTGTTCCGCCAGGCTGCGCACCTCCTGCGCCACCACGACGAAGCCCTTGCCCTGCTCGCCGGCGCGCGCCGCCTCGATGGCGGCGTTGACGGCCAGCAGGTTGGACTGTTCGGCCAGGTCGTTCACCGTGGCCACGATCTCGCCGATGGCCTGGCTCTGCTCGCTCAGCTGCATCACCGCCTCGGCGATGGCGCCGATCTGTTCGCGCACCTTGGTGATGCCCTCGATGGACTGTTCCACCGCCTGCTTGCCATTCTGGGAAATCTGGGCCGTGTTCTGCGCCGTCTGCGAGACGTAGAGCGCCTTCTCGCTGGACACTTGGGAGGTTTTCTTCACCTCCTCCATCGTGGCGCTGGTCTGGGCCAGGGCGGTGGCCGTTTCCGCCGCGCTGGCCGCCACCTGGGCGGTGATGGTGACGATCTGGCTGGACGCGGTGCCCAGGACGTTGGTGCCCTCCCGCAGGTCGCGCATCAGCTGGCGCAGGTTGCCGGCCATGGCGTGGAAGGTACGGCCCAGAATGCCGACCTCGTCCGCGCGGTCACTGGCCTCCATGGTGGCGGCCATCGTCAGGTCGCCGGAACCGATGCGTTCCGCCGTCGTGGTGATGGCGCGCAGGGGGGTGGCGATGTTGCGGCCCAGGAACATGCCGGCGATCAGGACGAAGACCCCGGCCGCCACCGCCCCGCCAAAGATGACCAACACCGTGTTTTCCGCGCTGGCCGCCGCCGCCGCCTCCCGCGCGCGCAACAGTTCCGCCTCGCCCGCCTGCATCGTGCCGACGATGCGGCGGATGTCGTCCATGGATTGCTTGCCCCGATCGGTCAACACGACGGCGCGCGCCTGGTCGAACCCTTGGGTGCGGCGCACGTCTATGGTTTCCTTCAGCTCCGCCGCCTTGTCCTTGAGGGGCACCCGCAACCGCTCGATGTTCTGCTGCTGCACCGGGTTGTCCAGGGTCAGCGTCGAGACCGTCTGCAGCGCCTGCTCCATGGTGTTCAAGCCCTGGCGGTAGGGCTCCAGGTACCGGTCCTCACCGGTGATGAGATAGCCCCGCTGCCCTGTTTCCATGTCCTGCATGGCCGTCAGCAGGGTCAGAAGCTTCGCCTGGACCTCATAGGAATGGGAGCGCAGCGTGGTGGTTTCCGTCAGCTGGCGGATGTTGCCGTACGAGGTGGCAGCCACCACCAGGAGAATGAACAGGACACTGCACAAGCAGATCCAGATTTTCATTCCGACAGAGTACTTCATGGACCGGCTCCCGGGGGGCTGTGCGTGTGGACGGTGATTTTGGAACGGGAAAGGGGGACAGGGACGGGTCGTTCAGCCCGGTCGGGCGGAGGGTCGTCCTTCGACGATAAGATCGGGGTCGGCCAGCAGGCGCTGGGCGTTCAGCAGACCCAGGTGGGGCGGCACGATGCCGGTGAGGTAGTGACGCTGGCGTCCGGTGACGACGGTGGGGGGCGCCTGCACCTTGGCGCGGGGCAGCCGCGTGACCCCGATGATGGCGGTGACCAGCAGACCCAGGGCGCCGCCGGCATGGCCGGGCGACTGCGCCCGCCCCAGCACGACGACCCGCTTCTGATCGGCGAGGCTGACACCGCCCAGGTCCAGCAGGCGCCCCAGGTCGACCAGGGGCAGCACCTGGCCGCGGACGGTGGTGACGCCGGCGATGAAGGGCGGCGTCTTTGGCACCGGCGTCAGGCCGTTCAGCGCCAGCACCTCCGCCACCGCGGCGGTCTCGAAGCCATAGCGCTCATCGCCCACGGTGAATTCCATCAGTTCCAGCAGGTCGCCGTCGTCGTCCAGCGCCGGCGGCTTGGCCAGTTCCAGGCCGCGTCGGTGCAGGATGCGGCGCGTCGTCTCCTCATCCGGCGTCCAGCCACGCTCCAGCGCGTCCGCCCAGCGCGCCAGGCGGCGGTGGATGCTGGCCCAGTCGATCTCCCGCGCGGCGGCGGCTTGGTCCACGGCCATGCCTTAGAACTCCCCCCCAAGGCCCTGGCCCAGCGCCGCGTGGGCGTGGGCGGCCACGTCCAGCAGGCGGCCCACGGTCATGCCTTCCAGATCCGGCAGGATTTCATCCGGCCGGTGCCCCTCGAGCAGCCCCATGACGTTGCGGTAGTGCTTGCGGGCATCCCGCGTGCGCCCTTCGCTGCGCGCCAGGTTGGCCATGGCCAGGTGCGTGGCGATGGACCGCGGCGCCAGGAACAGGGCGCGCTGCAGGGACGTGGCGGCGGCGGCGGTGTCCCCCCGTTCCTGCTGGATCATGGCCAGCAGGTGGTGGGCCTCGGCGCTGACGCGGTTGTGGTCCAGCACACCCTGGCACCAGTGCGCGGCCTCCGCCAGGCGGCCCTGGTTGGCGTAGCTGCGCGCCAGCAGCAGCATGGCGGCCTCGTCCCCCGGGGCATGCGCCAGGCGCGCCTCCAGCTGGTCCACCGCCTGGCCGTACCGTCCCTGATCATAGAGGGAGCGGCAGTGATCGAGGGTGGGAGGCAGCGGCTTGGGCGGCTTCGCGGCGGCCACGGGCGGTGGTTGCGCGGCTGACGGCTCGGGCGGGATCGGCAGTGACAGGATGGGGAAGTGCTGGGTTACCGGTGCGATGGGGGTCGCGTACAGCGGCACGGGCAGCTTGCGGTAGACGGTGGCGCCCTCGAACGGCACGAAGGTCAGGGGCGCGAACATGGGCGGGGCGCCGTCGACCGAGCTGGGCAGCAGGTAGCCGTTGTCCACCAGCGATCGCGCCAAGCGCCGCACCACGCGGTTGGCCTGCTCCCCATTGAAGTACATCAGCACGTTGCGGCAGAGAATCACGTCCATGGCGTTGGTGTTGCTCTCCAGCGCCGGGTAGGGATCATCCACCAGGTTGTGATAGGCGAAGGTGACCATGCGGGCGATGTCGGGACTGATGCGGAAGCGCCCGCCCGGCAGGGTGGTGAAATACCGCGCCCGCAGGGCGGGATCCACGCCGCGGAAGGACCATTCGCCGTAGATGCCCTCGGCGGCGCGGCGCAGGAAGCGGGGATTCACGTCCGTGGCCAACAGGGTGATGGTCCAATCCGCGCGGTCCGGCAGCAGCGTGTCCAGCAGCATGGCCAGGCTGTACGCCTCCTCCCCCGTGCAGCACGCGGCACTCCACACCCTCAGCGCGCGGGTGCCCATGGCCCGCCGCTCGGCGATCAAATCGGGGAGAATTTTACGGCCCAGGGCCTCGAAGCTTTTCGGCTCGCGGAAAAAATAGGTCTCCCCGACCGTCAGCTGGCCGGCCAGGGCCTCCAGCTGGGCGCGGTCGGGGCCAGCGGCCAGCCAATGCTGCACAGCCGCCAGCGTGCTGGGATAGCCCAATTCCACCGCCGCCCGTTCCAGGCCGCGCTCCATGTCGGTCCAGCGGTCGGCCGGGAAGTACAGCCCGATGCTGGCGCTGAGCCGATCCGACATGGCCGCCAGCAGGGCGTCAGGCAGGGTGCGGTTCATCCGGCCCTCCTTCCCCGTCCCGACTTTTCGCCACCAGCGCCTCGGCCAGTTGGTCCTCTTCCGCCGCCGACAGGAAACGATCCAGGTCGTGGATCAGCAACAGTCCATCCGACAGGCGGACCACACCCGCGATGGCGTCGTCCACCCCCGGCACCACGCCCTGGGCCGACACCCAATCGACCGGCGCGCCGGCCACCGTGCCCACCACGCTATCCACCAGCAGCACCACGGTGCGGCGCAGGCCGCGCGCCACGATCATATGGTCGCTCAGCGACAGGGGTCGGCTGTCCAGGCCGAAGCGGCGGCGCACGTCCATCACCGGCACCACCTGGCCTTGCAGGTTGATGACCCCACGCACCAGGCCTGGCGCCCCGGGCAGCGGCGTCACCGCCACGGCCCGCACCGCCCGTTCCACCATGGCTAGAGGCAGGCCGTAGGCCTGCGCCTCCAGGTCGAAGCGCAGCAGGAAGGCGTTGGCGCCGTCCGCGGCGACGGGGCTGGGGGCCAGGCCGCGATCGGTCATTCCTTCACCCCGGCCGACAAGCCCACCGTGGCGGCGGCGTGCAATAGTTTCTCCAGATCCACCGGCTTGCTGAGGAAAATATCCAGACCCACGGCGCGGCAGCGTTCCCGCTCCTCCGCCGTCACACCGGCGGTCAGCACCACCAGGGGCGGCACCGGCCGGTCGGGCGTGCGGGACAGCGCGCGGATGCGGGTGGTGGCCTCCAGCCCGCCCATCACCGGCATGTGCATGTCCATGAACACCAGGTCATAGGTGCCCTTGTCCACCGCCTCCACCGCCGCGGCGCCATTGTCCACGATCTCAACCTGATGGCCGACGCCGCGCAGGATGGTGGACACCAGGATCTGGGTGGACCGGTCATCCTCCACCAGCAGGATGTGCCGGCCTTTGGGCCGTTCCACCGCGGGAGGCGGACCCGGTGGGACATCCATCACCGGCGTCACGTCCGGCGCCGGCTCGGCCAGCGGCAGTTCGAACCAGAAACGACTGCCCTTGCCGGCCTCGCTCTCCACGCCAATCCGGCCGTCCATGAGCTCCACCAAACGCCGGCATATGGCCAGGCCCAGGCCCGTGCCGCCGAAGCGGCGGGCCGTGGTCTCATCCACCTGGCTGAACTCCTCGAACAGGCCGGACACGCGTTCCGGCGGGATGCCGATGCCGCTGTCGGTGACCGCCACCCGCAGGCGCGCGGGGCCGCCATCGGGGTGGACGTCCACCGTCAGGCTGACGCCACCGGTGGCGGTGAACTTCACGGCATTGGTCAGCAGGTTGAGCACCACCTGGCGCAGCCGGGTGGGATCGCCCAGGATTTTGCCCGGCAGGGCGCTGGACACGGCCGAGGTGAAGGCCAGGCCCTTGCCGGTGGCGGATGGCCGCACCAGGGCGATGCAATCGTCGATCAGGGTGCGGAAATCCATCGGCAGGATCTCCAGCGACAGGCGCCCGGCCTCGATCTTCGATAGATCCAGGATATCGTCCAGCAGGCCCAGCAGGGTGCGCCCGGCCTCCGCCTGCAGGGTCAGCAGGCGATGCCATTCCCCAGGGCTGACGCCACCGCGCAGCAGCAGCTCTGAAAAGCCGATGACGCCGGTCAGGGGCGTGCGCAGCTCATGCGCCACGGTGGCGAGATAGCGGGACTTGGCCTCGTTGGCCAGGTCGGCCGCCTTACGCGCGGCCAGCAGGTCGCGCGCCGTGGCCGCCAGGTCCTCCGTCCGTTCCGCCACCCGGCGTTCCAGCGTGGCGTGCGCCTCGCTGAGGGCCCGTTCCGCCTCCTTGGCCTCGGTGATGTCGCGGGCGATGGTGACCAGGCCTTCGATCGCCCCATCGGCGTCCTTGAAGGTGGAGCGCACCACCGAATACCAGCGCCGTCCCGCCGGCCCGTCCCCCATGACCGACGCGTCGTGGGCCACGTCCGTGATGGTGACGCCGGCGGCCAGCGCCGCGCGGTCCGCCACCTCTTGCCCCGCCGCTCCGTTGGCGCCGACCTCCGCGTCCGTACGGCCGATCAGGTCGGCCGGGTCGGCCACGCCCAACGCCTCGGCATGGGCCCAGTTGCTGCGCAGGTAGCGCAGGTTCCGATCCTTGAAGGCGATGGGATCCGGCACGCTGTCCATCAGGTGGGACAGTAGCCGCCGCTCCTCCGCCAGCGCCCGTCGGACGGCGCAATGTTCGGCCGCCTCACGAATCAGGCGTCGCAACTTTTCCGGCGTCCAGGGCTTGGGCAGGTAGCCGAAGATCTGCCCGGCGTTGACCGCGGCGCCCAGCGCGTCGATGTCGGTGTAGCCGGTGATCAGCACGCGGGTGGCATCCGACAGCTCACGCGCCCAGCGCAGGAATTCATGGCCCGCCAGTTCCGGCATGCGCTGGTCGGAAATGATGACCAGGGGCGATATCTCGTCCCCTTCCAGCATGGCGCGCGCCTTGAGCGGCGACGTGCTGGTCAGGACGTTGAACTCGTCCTCCAGCGCGTCGGCCACGGCCGTCAGCACCTCCGGTTCGTCGTCGACCACCATGACGGTGGGCAGCTCCTGAGCGATCATCGAGCGCTCCCCGACACCGCAGGTCCAGACACCGGTGGTGAGGCCTGGGGGTGTGCGTCCTGAGCGGGGACCGGCACCGTGGCGGCCCCGCCCGAGGCCCCATCCATGGGTATCTCGATCACCACTTCCGTCCCCTGCCCCTCTTCACTATGGAATTCCAACCGCCCCTGGTGGCGCTGAATGATGCTATAGGAAATCGAAAGCCCAAGGCCAGTGCCTGAACCCACCGGCTTGGTGGTGAAGAATGGTTCGCAGATGCGGTCGCGGATGGCGGCGGGAATGCCGTGCCCGGTATCGCGCACGGAAAGGCGGAACATGGTGCCGTTCCGCCCGGTTTCCAGTGTGAGGACACCGGCGCCTTCGATGGCGTCGATGGCGTTGCCCACCACATTCATCAGCACCTGGTTCAAGGGCCCCGGCTGACAGGTGATGCGCTTGGGCCCGTCATACTTCCGCACCACCGTGATTCCGCCGGACAGCTTGTGCTGCAGCAGGGTCAGGACCGATTCCAGGCTGTCCTCGATCTCCACCTCCTTCACCTCCGCCTCGTCCAGGCGGGAGAAGGTGCGCAGCTTCACCACCAGGTTCTCCACCCGGTCGACGCCCATGCGGATGGCCTCCAGGCGCTGGCGCATCTTGTCCAGGTCGCGGGCGCCCTTTTCCGACAGGCGCCCCTCCATCTCCGGCGCCACATTCTCCAGGCAGCGGGCGACGGTGCCCAGGTGGTTGCCGACGAAGGCCAGCGGGTTGTTCAATTCATGGGCGATGCCGGCCACCAGGGCGCCGAGGGACGCCATCTTGGCCGCCTGCACCAGCTGTGACTGGGTTCCCTGCAGCTCGCGGTAGGCTTCCGCCAGCTCGGCGTGGGACCGCTCCAGCGCCTCCGTCATGGCCGCGCGTTCCTGGGCGATGCGGCGTTCGTCGCGCGTCCGCTCCAGCTCCAGCTCCTTGTCACGGAATTCGCCGCTGATACGCAGATTCTCCTCATGCAGGAACTTGCGGCGCAGCAGGGCGCGGATGCGCGCCTTTCAGGATTTCGCTTTCGCTGGCCTTGCCCACGAAGTCGTCCGCCCCGGCCTCCAGTCCGCGCATCATGTCCTCCTTGTTGTCGCGGGAGGTCAGGATGATGATCTGGAACAGGCGGTCATGCTGACGGCGGATCAGGTCCAGGCGCTGGCAAAGCTCCGTCCCGCTCATCTCCGGCATGACCAGGTCAACGACGACGCAATCGAACTTTTCCTCGGCGATGCGGTCCAGGGCCTCGCGCCCGCTGGACACGCCCACCACCTCGTGCCCGTCGTCCTGCAACTGGGCGGTGATGAAAAGCAGGTAGGTGGGGCTGTCGTCCACCACCAGCAGGCGGCTTTGGCGGAAGGTGCCCGGCGCCTGGCTGCCAAGGGCCGGCACCGTGGTCTTGCGGAGCAAGGCGCCCACCCGGCTCATCAGGATGTCCGGGTCGGCCGACTTCGGCACATAGGCGTCGGCGCCACTGTCGATGCCCTGGCGCTCGCGATCGGCGGCATTGCTGTCGGTCAGCATCAGCACCGACAGGCCGCGCGTGCGCATGTCCATGCGGACGCGGCGCACGAATTCGTCACCGTTCATGCGCGGCAGATGGAAATCCACCATCGCCAGGTCCGGCACCTCGCGCCCCAGGTGTTCCAGCGCGCTTTCGGCGTCCCCGCAAACAGTGACCGACCAGCCCTGGCGTTCCAGCCTCATCTGCAACTGAAGGGCCTGGGTCGGAGAATCCTCCACCACCAGGATACGGTGCGCGGGACCCTCGGTCATGGGGCGTCCTGGCCCGAGAAGGCTCCGGCGATACCTTGCTGATCCATCACTTCCGCCTCCAGGCCGGGAACGGCCCTAAAGGCGGCCGTCTCCATATTCGTCCTACCGGGTTATGTTTGATGGAGAAAGTGCCGGTTTCCTGGACCGTTTTCCACTACCGCTTGTCGTTTGGCGCTGGCCGCACGGTGGCCCCTGGTCGTTCCCCTGTCGACTGACGCGTCATGGGTACCCCATGTGGGAGAGGCGGTAGGGCGACGGCCCGGGCGACGGGTCGTGGTCGAAAGCCATAACGGGGACCGGAAAGCCGGCGCCCCTTCCCTCTCATAATTGCACCATGCCCCTCCCATATGGGACGGTGGTATCGATGATACCGACCCGGCCCGCCTTGAACGAGGATTTGAGTCCCCCATGACCGCCGCGCCCGCTGATACACCCATTGCCACCGACAACCCGCTGCTGAATGAGGCCGGCCTGCCCGCTTTCGACGCCGTGAAGCCCGAGCATGTGGCGCCGGCGCTGGAGGCCGCCATCGCCCGGCACGACGCCGTGGTCCAGGCCATCGTCAAGGGCGCCGACCGCAGCTTCGCCGGCGTCTGCCAGGCCATGGAGCTGGCGGAGGCGGAGCTGTCGGATCTGTGGGCCACGGTCAGCCACCTGCACAGCGTGGCGGACACGCCGGAACTGCGCGCCGCCCATGGCGCGGCGCTTGAACGGCTTATCGGCTATTCCTCCGCCGTCGCGCAGAACCCCGACCTTTACGCCGCCTATGCCGCTGTGGACCTGGGGGCGCTGGGCCCGACGGAACGGCGGCTGGTGGAACTCAGCCTGCGCAACTTCAAGCTGGGCGGCGTGGCGCTGCCGCCGGCGGAGCGGGAGCGGTTCGCCGCCCTGCAGGTGGAACTGGGGCGGCTGCAGACCGCCTACAGCAGCGCCGTGCTGGACGCCACCGAGGCCTGGATCGAACACATCCAGGATGAGGGCCTGCTGGCCGGGGTGCCCGAGGCTGACAAGGCCCTGCTGGCCAGCCTGGCGGCGGCACGCGGGCTGGAGGGATGGGTGGTCACCCTGCACCAGCCTTCGGTGCGCGCCATCCTGACCTATGCCGACAACCGCGACCTGCGGGCCCGGGTTTACCGCGCCTATGGCACGCGGGCGTCAGACCAGGGCCCACTCGATCAGAAAAACGGGCCTGAAACCCTGGATAACAGCGAACGCATGGGCGCCATCCTGGCCCTGCGGCGCGAGGCGGCGACGCTGCTGGGCTTCAAGGACCCGGTGGACCTGTCGCTAGCCACGAAGATGGCGCGCTCAGGGGCCGAGGTGGTGGACTTCCTGCGCGAGCTGGCGCGCCGCGCCCGCCAGCCGGCGGAGGCCGACAAGGCGCAGCTGGAGGCCTTCGCCCGCGACACCCTGGGCCTGGAAGCGCTGGAGCCCTGGGACAACGGCTATGTGGCGGAGAAGCTGCGCCAGGCGCTGCACAACGTCGACGACCAGAAGATCAAGGCCTACTTCCCCCTGCCCCGCGTGCTGGACGGCCTGCTGGCCCTGCTGCGCGACGTCTTCGGCATCACCCTGACGGAGGAGGAAGACACCCGCGTCTGGCACAAGGACGTGCGCTACTACACCCTGTCGCGCGACGGCGTACCCTTCGCCGGGCTGTACATGGACCTGTTCGCCCGCACCGGCAAGAAGGGCGGCGCCTGGATGGCGGTGTGCCGCGCCCGGCTAAAGCACGCGAACGGGACGCAGTTGCCCGTCGCCTACCTCAACTGCAACTTCGCTCCGCCGGCGGGGGGCAAGCCCAGCCTGCTGAGCCATGGCGACGTGCTGACCCTGCTGCATGAGATGGGGCATTGCCTGCACCATGTGCTGAGCGAGGTCGACTACCCCTCCATCAGCGGCGTCACCGGTTTCGAGTGGGACGCGGTGGAGCTGCCCAGCCAGTTGCTGGAGAACTTCGCCTGGGACCGGCAGGTCCTGCGCTCTATGTCCGGCCATGTCGACACGGGCGAGCCCCTGCCCGACAGCCTGTTCGACGCCATGCTGGGGGCCCAGCGCTTCCAGGCGGCGCTGGCCCTGCTGCGCCAGGTGGAGTTCGCCCTGTTCGACCTGCGGATGCACCTGGACCCCGGCATCACCGACGCCGCCGGCATCCAAGCCCTGCTGAACCGGGTGCGGGCGGAGGTGGCGGTGCTGACCCCGCCGGACTGGCACCGCTTCGCCCACGCCTTCACCCATATCTTCGCCGGCGGGTACGCCGCCGGTTACTACAGCTACCTCTGGGCGGAGCGGCTGTCGCTGGACGGCTTCGGCAAGTTCCTGGAGGGCGACAGGGCGGCGGCAGGCGACGCCTTCCGCGCCCAGGTGCTGGCCGTGGGCTCCTCCCGCCCCGCGCTGGACAGCTACATCGCCTTCCGCGGCCGCGAGCCGGAGAACGATGCTTTGTTAAAGCGCTATGGGCTGGCGGCATAGTTTGGGGGATGGCCGCCCCGCGCGTGTCCATGCGTCCTCTTGGAGTCTTTGCGACGAGTTGACGAAAGCCGTAAAGACTCTGACGGCGGACATGCCCGGTTGTGCCAGGGCGAAAGGGGCCAGCCGCCGCGCTCGTCATCTTGGCCGACGGTTCGCGGCCCAAGGTATACGACGCGGCAGCGGCCCTTAGAGCGGGATGCGATCACGCGTGATCGCATCCCGCTCGTAACCTGTTCATGATAGAGCGGATTTACACGATCAGGTGATTCCACCTGATCGCGTTCCG
Source organism: Azospirillum sp. B4 (assembly GCF_000333275.1). Lineage (GTDB taxonomy): Bacteria > Pseudomonadota > Alphaproteobacteria > Azospirillales > Azospirillaceae > Nitrospirillum. The sequence goes on from NZ_BACU01000461.1 coordinate 37,302, forward strand.
CTCTAGGGTTGGACGCCCATCATTTCGCATGGCCTGGCGATTTGCCGCCTGGCTTAGGTTGATCGGCCGTTTAGTCGCCATTAGGCAAACAGCAAACTTGGCGACAATGCAGCGACACTTGATGGTCTTGGGCGACAGCCACGTCCGATATTTTCGCAAGGCCCGGGAGAATGGCTACTTTCACGGCCGCATCGTGTCCGTCTGCGAGGTGCGCGGGGCCACGGCCGTCGGCATGCGCAATCCCAAATCAAAGAGCGACGCCCTGCGCACATTCCGCCGCGTGATCGCCCCGTTGCCCCGCGATTCCATCCTGTTGATCCACTTGGGTGAGGTCGACTGCGGCTATCTCATCTGGTGTCGGGCGCAGGAATACGGCGAAACCATTGAACAACAGATGACGGCCTCGTTAGCCGCCTACGACGATTTCGTCGGTGAGCTTCAGTCCCTCGGCTTCACCCGCATCATTCTCAGCGGGGCCACTTTGCCGGCCATCGCCGACAACCACGCTTGGGGCGAGGTCGCTATGGAGAGACGGCAGGTCCATGCCTCCCTCCGGGAACGGACGGACCTGACCTTGCGTTACAATGAGGCCTTGCGGGACATGGCAACCCGGAGAGGCTTGCGATATGCCGACATCACAGCCGACCTTCTGGATCCGGAAACCGGCGTCCTGCGCCCCGATTATCGACACCGTGATCTGAATGATCACCACTTGGACAATGATCGCGCCGCCTTGTGCTGGAATTTGACCCTGGCGCCCCTGCTGATAGCCTATGACCTGGAGGCGGCCGACTGAGCGGCGGGCGGGAAAAAGGTGGCCGGAAAGACCGCCTGCATGCTCCTCCGCGCCCAGCCGGGGGCTCTCGTCCACGGATGGAGGACACCACGGCATCGAGCCGCGCCGCGGGGACGACCTTTCTCCAGTACGGTGGACGCCTATAGCGGCGCCAGCAGCCAGTGCAGGCTGAACAGGCCGTCTGGGTCCACCCACACCTGCGCCGGTTCGAACCCGGCGGCGCGGGCCATGTTCTGGAAGGTGGCGGGAGCCAGCTTGTAGGAATCCTCGATGTGGATGCGTTCGCCGGCGCGGAAGTGGAAGAAGCGGCCGGCCACGGCGGCGCGCTGTTCCCGCTGGCTGATCAGGAAGATTTCGATCTTCGACTGATCCACATTGAAGTAGGCATAGTGGCGGAAGCCGGACAGGTCGAAGGTGCCGCCCAGTTCGCGGTTGATGCGCGCCAGCAGGTTCAGGGAGAAGGCGGCGGTGACGCCGGCGCTGTCGTTGTAGGCGGCCTCCACCAGGCCAATGTCCTTGGGGATATCCACGCCGACCAGCATGGCGCCCCCGGGCAGCATCTTGGCGCAGCGTGCCAGGAAGGCGGTGGCCGCCACCGGCGTCAGGTTGCCGATGGTGGAACCGGGGAAGAATCCCACCCGGCGCTGGCCGATGGCGGGTAGGGACAGCGCCTGCTGGGTGTAGTCACCGCAGACGGCCAGAACCTCCACCTGCGGCCTGTCCATCGCCATGGCCGCCGCCTCGCGAATGAGCTGTTCACGCGAGATGTCGATGGCGACGTAGGAAGCGGGGTGCTCCAGCGCGTCCAGCAGCAGACGGCTTTTGCGGCCATCGCCCGTGCCGAACTCCACCACCTGGGCTTCAGGTCCCGCAAGCGCCGCGATCTCCGGCCCCAGGCGCCGCAGCATCGCCAGTTCCGTCCGCGTCGGATAGTATTCCGGCAGGTCGCAGATGCGTTCGAACAGCCCGGCGCCGGTGGCGTCGTACAGGTATTTGCAGGGAATGCGGCGGATGGGATGGGACAGGCCGGCCAGCACGTCCTCGCGGAAGCTGGCTGCCGCCGGTTCATAATCCATGAAGCTCACACGGTCGAACACGTCCGTCACGGTCATGGCGTCCTCGCAAGTCGAAGGCCGGAAAACTGCCAGCGGGTGGCCGGCGGGAAAAAATTGCGGTAGGTCTTGCGCACATGGCCGGCCGGCGTGGCACGCGATCCCCCGCGCAACACCATCTGGCCGCTCATGAACTTGCCGTTGTATTCGCCGATGGCGCCATCCGGCGGCCGATAGCCGGGGTATCCGGTGTAGGCGCTGGCGGTCCATTCCCAGACGTCGCCGTAGAAACCGGCGGTCACGCGGGCGTGGAAACTGCCGTCATCAAGCGCGCGTTCCACCGGCGGCTCCCCGGCCGCGATCTCCCACTCCGCCTCCGTCGGCAGGCGGGCGCCGGGCCAGCGCGCCTCCGCCCAGCGGGCGTAGGCATCGGCTTCATACTGGCTGATGTGGCAGACGGGTTCGTTGGGATCCACGGGGCGGCAGCCGGATAGGGTCTTCACCTGCCACGCGCCCTCCTCCCCCCGTTGCCAGTAGAGCGGCGCCTGCCAGTCCTGGGCCCGCACCACGGCCCAGCCATCGGACAGCCAAAGCTCCGCCCGGCGATAGCCGCCGTCGGCCATGAATTCGAGATAATCGGCGTTGGTGACGGCCCGGTCCGCGATCTCGAACGCCTCCAGCCACACTTTGTGGCGGGGGGTCTCATTGTCGAAGATGAAGTCCTCCTTGCCTGTCGCGCCGACGGCGTAGAGGCCGGCCGGCACCGCCCGCCACGTGATCTGCCCCGCCGGTTCCGCCGGCGCCGGGGCCGGGAAAATGGCGGGCGGAAAGGGGTGCAGCATCAGGGCGTGCTTGATGTCGGTGATGATCAGTTCCTGGTGCTGCTGCTCATGCTGCAGCCCAAGTTCCAGCAACGCCGCCGTATGGGCATCCAGGGCGCCCCCGTCCAGCCAAGCCTCCATGGCGCGATCGACGTGGGCGCGGTAGGCCATGACCTCCGCCACCGTTGGGCGCGACAGCAGGCCACGCGCGGCGCGCGGCCACCGTTCCCCCACCCCCTCGTAATAAGAATTGAAGAGGTAACGGAAGTGCGGATCGAAGGGGGTGTAACCGGGCGCCAGGCCCGACAACAGGAAGGTCTCGAAAAACCAAGTGGTATGGGCCAGATGCCATTTGGTGGGGCTGGCGTCCGGCATGGACTGCAGCGTCTGGTCCTCCGCCGTCAGACCTTGGACACGGGCCAGCGTTTCCGCCCGGACGAAGCGATACCGCGCCCGGGCATCGACCGGCCGGTGGCGCAAAGGATGTGCTGGCTGCGGCACGTCGGCGCAGGCCGGAACGGCGGAAGGCACGGAAGATATCCCCCAAGTGATGTACCAGCGACGTAAAAAGCCCCGAAATGGGGGTGACATCTGTCCTGCCACCGCGCATCGTCCCTGTCTTGCACGGAGCACGCGCAAACACCCCAAGTACCGCAACGGTCTCTTTAAGATAGGGCGGTCGCTGCCGGGGACAATGAGGGGCGGCCCAGGTTACGCCCGGCACCACCCCTCACCCTGCCGAAACTTAACGGCTGCACAAGCGGGCCAGGACGAAGCCCGCGGCGCCGGCGAGGGCGATCGCCGTCAGCGGACGGGTTGCCACCTTGGTGCTGACCTCCTGCACCGCCCAGTCGCCCTTGGCCTTGGCCAAGTCGGCGGCGGCGTAAGCACCTTCCCGCAGGGCGTCATAGGCGCTGCGGCCGGCCTGGCTGGCGGCGGCGGCGGTATCCGCCGCGATGTCGGAGGCCTTGGCGGTGACGTCGTCGATACTCATGCTAGCCATGGAATTGCTCTCCTTTTTGCCTCCGGCTTTATTGCTTCCGGAGCGTGGGGATAATGTTGGCAAACCCGTGACGGGGCCGATTTGTTCCAAAACAGGCGCCCCGGAAACGGCGGTCGGCTGGCGCCTAGCCAACCTTGGCGGGCCCACCGGCGCGCTCCAACGCGCCCAGGGCCGACAGGGCATCGCAGACCGCCTTCATCTGCGCCGCCGTCTGGCCGGGAACGCCCCCGGTCATGCTTTCCTCCGACGCCACCATCAGCAGCTGCAGGTCATGTTCCCAATGGCGCAGCAGATGGATCTTCTGGGGTCGCGCGTATATTGGTCCGAACAGACGATGTCCTGTGGGCGCTCAAAATGGCTGGAGACGTCGCCCAGAAGGCGATCGATATCCTGGCTTGTCATCTCGTTCTCCATCGTCAGGCCGGAAGGGTCACCAACGGCGCCGACGCGTCAGGCGCGGCCTGTCAGCACCAGGACCAGCACCACGATCAGCACCAGACCCAGGATGCCACTCGGGCCATACCCCCAGCCGCTGCTGTAGGGCCAGCTGGGCAACGCGCCGACCAGCATCAAAATCAAAATAACCAGCAGGATTGTTCCGATCATGATGTCCTCCCATACCGGATCGCAGGTTGTTGGCTCGTCTTTCAACCGGCCCCCCAGTCATTTGTTCCACCTTAGGCCATCCGGCGTTTGATCCCATTAAGGCGAGTGCCGGCTAAGACTTTGGCCAAGGTGTCATCCGCCGGAAGACGGTCGGCTCATCGGATCGGAACAAAGGGGCCGGGCATTGCTTTTATGGGCTGATACGGAAGCCCGGACCGTCCATCAACCATGCATCACCGGGCTCACCGCCCCCGTCCCCCCAGCCCCGCCCGTCCCCTGGCAGGAACCGCGTTGGGGGCCGCCTCGGGGGCATGGCCTCGGGGGCATGGATGAAGGGAAGACGTCATGCAGCTGTTGTTCTGCATCGGCCTAGGCACGGTCTTGGGCCTGGTCTGCGGCAGGATGGTCAATGGCCGACCGGGATTCTTCACGGTGGAGGCGCTGCTGGGCGCCATCGGCGCCGTGATGGGCGCCTTCTTTTTCGGGGGCCTCGGCGTGCCTGCCAGCGCCCCGGTCTTTCTGCACACGGTGCTGTACGCCGTCTTCGGCGCCGTGGCCGCCATGGCCACGCTCTATGGCATCCTGGTCGCCGTCTATTGGGGCAGTGGCCTGCTGCGTGACCATGAGGCCCGCACCCTGGACGGGGGCTTGAACGGGGCCTTGGACGGGGCGGACGCCCCGTCCGCCCCCACACCCGCCAGCGCCCCGGGCCGGCATATGGAAACCACCATCGGTATCTGACCCAGGAGAGGAGGGACCCATGCCCGCGAAATCGAAATCTCAGCAAAAGGCGGCCGGCGCGGCGCTCGCCGCCAAGCGTGGCGACATCAAGAAGAGCGAGCTGAAAGGCGCCTCCCGCTCCATGGAGAAATCCATGAGCGAGAAGGAGCTGCACGACATGGCCGCGACCAAGCGCAAGGGCAAGCCGGAGCACGCGTCGGCGCGTTGAACCGGCCGCCGCCACCATCAAGGGGCCGGGCATCGCCTGGCCCCTTTTCATTCCAGGTCCTTTTGTCCCACCGCCAGCCCTTGCCGCCGCCGCGTCACGCGGTATAGTCGGGGGCATGGTTCGGCTGCCCCTTCTTCCCCTGCTGGCGTTCCTGACCCTCATGACCGTGGTCATGGGGTTTTCCGTGCCTGCGCGGGCGCATGACTGCGAGCGCACCGTGGTGACCGCCGCCACGGGTGCGCATTCCGACCACCATGGCGCCCCCATCCTGGCCTCGGCCACCGCCGATTGCCATGAGGCAGCGGATTGCTGCTGTGTCGGGGGCATGGCGGGATGCGCCACTTCCTGCGCCGGCGCCCTGATGCCGGTCATCTTCCCGGCGGCCGCCTTGACGTCATCCACGATGGTCCTGTTGCCGGCGGGCGATGCCGCCGGCGCCGGCCTGGCCCTGGCCCCCGCCTTGGGTCCGCCCAGACCGGGCCGCGACGCCTGACGACGCTCCGGTGGTCCTGACGGCCACCGGCGCAGCGTCCCTTCGCGACCGGACTTTCATCGTTTCGAGCTTTCCCATGCCCAGATTCCTTGCGCGTGCCGCCTTGTTGGCGGTCGTGGCCGGGTGCGCGCCGCTCGCGCCACCCGCCTTCCCCCCTGGCGCCGCCGACCCCGCCGCCCCGGCGACAGCCTGGCTGCGCCCCACCGTCCTGCCCGAAGCCGCGATCGACGCGCCGCCAGAGGCCACCCCAACCGAAGTCCATGGGGTCACCATGCCCGGCATGGACCACAGCCATCACGGGCGGGGGACGCCATGACGATCATCCCCTTGCCGTCCGCACGGGTCTTCATGCCGCTGCTGGCGGCCGCCCTGCTGGCCGGCTGCGCCACCGTCCCGCCCGAAGCGGGCTTCCCCGACGTGCAGCGGCACCTGGCGGGCCGGGTGGCCCAGCACGTGGCCTGGAACCGTGACAGCGCCGCCGACGCCCAGGCGGCCCAGGCGGTGACGGACCTGCTGGCCCGGCCGCTGACGGCCGACGGCGCCGTCCAGGTGGCCCTGCTGAACAATCCGGCTCTGCAGGCGACCTATGAGGATCTGGGCGTGGCCCAGGCCGACCTGGTGCAGGCGGGCCTGCTGCGCAACCCCGTCCTGTCGCTGATCAGCGCCTTTCCCACCAGGGGCCAGGAGCCGCCCAAGCTGGACTTCAGCGTGGTCGCCAATTTTCTGGACCTGCTGTGGCTGCCCGCCCGCCAGAAGGTGGCGACGGACCGCTTCGCCCAGGTGAAGCTGGACGTCAGCGCCGAGGTGGTGGACCTGGCGGCCGAGACCCGCGCCGCCTACCTGCGCCACCAGGCGGCGGCGCAGACGGCCAAGGCCCTGGCGGAGATGACCGCCCTGGCCCAGGCGTCCTACGACCTGGTGGCCCGGCTGGCGCAGGCGGGCAACGTCAACGAACGGCGCCTGGCGACAGAGCAGGCGGCCCTGGAGGAAGCCCGCATCGAGCAGGCGGAGGCCGAGGGCGAGGCCGTGGCGACACGGGAGACCCTGACCCGCCTGATGGGCGTATGGGGCGCCCAGGCCGCCTGGACCGTGGCCGACACCCTGCCCCCGGTGCCGCCGGATGAGCCCGACCTGGCGACGGTGGAGACAGCCGTCATCCAGGGCAACCTGAAGCTGGCGGCGGCCCGCCAGGCGGTGGCGGCGAAGGCCGCCAGCCTGGGCCTGACCGACGCCAGCCGCCTGTGGTCCGACATCAGCATCGGCGTGGCCGGGGAGAGGGAGACCGACCGGTCCTGGCTGCTGGGCCCGTCGCTGGACCTGGCCCTGCCGCTGTTCGACCAGGGCCAGCCGGCGGTGGCCAAGGCGACGGCGGAGTATCGGCAGGAAGCGCGGCGGGCGCAGCAGCTGGCCGTCGACCTGCGCAGCCAGGCGCGGGAGGCGCGCGACCGCCTGGTCCGCGCCCACGACCTGGCCCGGCACTACCGCGAGACGGTCATCCCCCTGCAGCAACGCATCGTGCGGCTGGGCATGGCCGAATACAACTTCATGCTGACCAGCCCGTTCGAGGTGCTGACCGCCCGCCAGGCGGAAAGCGCCGCCTACCGCCGCTACATCGCCGCGGTGCGCGACTACTGGCTGGCGGCGGGCGACCTCATGCGCCTGTCCGGCGGCACCCCCCTCTCCCCCACCCAGCCCACAACCACCCAGCCGGGAGGCCCGTCATGACCAATTCCCCCTGGGGACGCCGCCAATTGCTGAAGTCCGCCGCCCTGCTGGGCGGGGCCGGCGCCTTGCTCACCGGCCGGCCGGCCGCGGCGCAGGATCACGCGCACCACACCACGCCCGCCCCGACACCCGCCGCCACCCCGCGTAAGCTGCCGGCGGCGAAGAAGGTGGTGGCGGGCGGCGTCACGCCGCCGCGCCCGCCCCGCCTGGTGCCCGGCACCGACCGGCCGGCCACCATCACCCTGCACGGGGACGCACTGCATGGGGGCAGCCTGCCCTTCGTCCTGAAGGACGGCGTCAAGGAATTCCACCTGACGGCCCATGAGTTCGAGCAGGAGTTCGCGCCCGGCTTCAAGGTCAAGGTCTGGGGCTACAACGGCAGCAGCCCCGGCCCCACCATCGAGGCGGTGGAGGGCGACCGGGTGCGCATCCTGGTGACCAACAAGCTGCCGGAGGCGACCAGCATCCACTGGCATGGCGTGCTGTTGCCCTCCGGCATGGATGGGGTCAGCGGCCTGTCCGCCCCCCCCATCCCGCCGGGGGAGACCTGGGCGTACGAGTTCACGCTGCGCCAGCACGGGACTCAGATGTACCACCCGCATTTCGATGAGATGGTGCAGATGGCGGTGGGCATGATGGGCATGTTCGTCATCCACCCCAAGGACGCCGACATGGGCCGGGTGGACCGCGACTATACCATGATGCTGCACGCCTGGGCCATCCACCCCGGCACCTCCCGCCCGGACCCGGCGGTGATGCTGGAGCATGACACCTGGACCATCAACGGCCGCGTCTTCCCGGCGGTGGAGCACATGGTGGTGAAGACGGGCCAACGGGTGCGCCTGCGCATCGGCAACGTTTCCATGCATGAACACCCCATGCACATCCACGGCCACCACATGTGGGTGACCGGCACCGATGGCGGCATGCTGCCGGAAAGCGCCCGCTGGCCGGAAACCACCATCCAGGTGCCGGTCGGCACCACCCGCACGGTGGAGTTCGTGGCCGACAACCCGGGCGACTGGGCCTTCCACTGCCACAAGTCGCACCACGCCATGAACACCATGGGCCACGACATTCCCAACTTCCTGGGGGTCGACCAGAAAGGCGTGGCCCAGCGCCTGGCGGAACAGCTGCCCGGCTACATGCCCATGGGATCGACGGGCATGGGCGACATGGGTGGGATGGCCGGCATGATGCCCGGCCCGCGCAACACCCCGCCCATGATGAGCGGCACCGGTCCCTACGGCGCGCTGGACATGGGCGGCATGGTGACGGTGATCAAGGTGCGCGACACCCTGGCCGACGACTACCGCGACCCCGGCTGGTACCAGGCGCCCAAGGGCACCCTGGCCTGGCGGGTGTCATGACGGGCGGGGCGTTCAAAAACCGGCCAATCGCGCACGGATAGTTGATGCCCCGCCTTTGCGCGGGACGGGCGGACGGGTAAGACGCCATAGTCAACCCGTCATCCCGTCCCTCGCACCCGCCTGCCCTCATGACAGCCAGCCTTCCCACCCCGTCCGGCCGCCACAGCCGCGCCGTGACCTATCTGGTCGCCGGCGCCTTTTTCATGGAGTTGCTGGACGGCACGGTCATCGCCACCGCCATGCCCCAGATGGCGCGGTCCTTCGGCGTGGCGCCGGTGGACATGAACATCGGCATGACGGCCTATCTGCTGGCCCTGGCCGTTTTCATCCCCATCAGCGGCTGGGTGGCCGACCGGTTGGGGCCGCGGACCGTGTTCGGCGGCGCCATCGCCCTGTTCACCCTGTCCTCCCTGCTGTGCGCGCTGAGCCCCGATCTCTGGAGCTTCACCGCCGCCCGGATCCTGCAGGGCCTGGGGGGCGCGGCCATGGTGCCGGTGGGGCGCCTGATCATCCTGCGGATCACGGAGAAGAAGGACCTGATGCGCGCCCTGGGCACCACCGTCTGGCCGGGCCTGGTGGCGCCAGTGCTGGGCCCGCCCCTGGGCGGCCTGATCGTCACCTATGCCTCCTGGCCGTGGATCTTCCTGCTGAACCTGCCCCTGGGCCTGCTGGCCCTGGCGCTGACCGTCGCCTGGGTGCCCAAGGAACGGCCGGCCGACGCCCGGCCGCTGGATCTTGCCGGCTTCCTGCTGTCCGGCGGCGCCCTGGTGGCCCTGGTTTATGGCCTGGACACCCTGGGCCAGGGGGCGGGATCGTTGGGTCAGGCCCTGGCCGGGGTGGCGCTGGGCGTGATCCTGGCGGCGCTGACGGTGCGCCATTGCCGGCGCCATCCGGCGCCGCTGTTCAAGCTGGATGCCCTGCGCCTGCCCACCTACGCCCTCACCGTCTGGGGCGGGTCCGTGCAGCGGGTGGCCATCGGCACCGTGCCCTTCCTGACACCGCTGCTGTTCCAGACGGTGCTGGGGATGGACGCCGTCACGGCGGGATCGCTGGTGCTGTGGATCTTCGCCGGCAACCTGCTGATGAAGCTGGCGACCAACCAGGTGCTGCGCCGCTTCGGCTTCCGCCGCGTGCTGGTGATCAACGGCGTGCTGGTGGCCCTGTCGCTCTCGGCCTGCGCCCTGTTCACCACCGACACGCCCAAGGCCGTCATCGCCGCCGTGCTGTTCGTGGGCGGCGCCTTCCGGTCCATGCAGTTCACCAGCCTGGGCACCATCCAGTTCGCCGACGTGCCGCAGGCGGAGGTCTCCGCCGCCAACACCCTGGCCGCCATGCTGGGGCAGTTGACCTCCGGCCTGGGCGTGGTCGCGGGAGCGCTGGCCCTGAACCTCGGCGCCTTCCTGCGCGGCCACGCCCAGGGCAACCCCGACCTCACCGACTTCCGCAACGCCTTCCTGGTCATGGGCGCGCTGATCCTGGTCAGCCTGCTGGATGCCTGGCGGCTGGCGCCCGACGCGGGACAGTCGGTCAGCGGACACGCGCCAGCATTGAAAACATGATCTCATCAGAAATCGTCGCAGACATCAAAAGTGCACGTTAACGAAGCGTTGATTATTAAATTACCCTCATAACGCGTATTCTGCCCCACGGTTCGCCGGCCGCATGACGCGGCGGCGACTTGGGGAGGATATCGGATGAGCAAGATCCTGGACGTCGCGGTGATCGGCGGCGGTGTCGCCGGCGCCTATTGCGCCTGGCGCCTGACGGGCCCGCAGGGCCTGAAGGAAGACAAGCGGCGCGTAGCCCTGTTCGAATACAGCGACCGTATCGGCGGCCGGTTGTATACCAAGACCTTTCCCGGCATGCCCAATATCGCGGCGGAGCTGGGCGGCATGCGCTACATCATACCGGAAAAGGGTGATCCCACCTCCAACCAGCCCATGGTCAGCAACCTGATCGACGCGCTGGACCTGCCCAGCCACGTCTTCCTCATGGGCAATCCGGAACCGGGTCCCGATGGCAAGCCGATCGGCGAGAAAGAGAACATCCTGTACCTGCGCGGCAAGCATCTGCTGGTGAAACAGCAGTCCGACCCCGCGCAGGTGCCCTACAATCTCAGCTGGAACGAGCGTGGCAAGACGGTGAACGACCTGCAGGTCTTCGCCATGAACCTGCTGGTCCCCAACAACCAGAACCTGTCGCTGGAACAGTGGATGAACACCACGGTGTACGGCCACCCGCTGTACACCTACGGCTTCTGGAACCTGATGTCGCAGACGCTGAGTTCCGAGGCCTACCAGTTCATGAAGGACGCCGGCGGCTATGACGCCAACGTCGCCAACGCCAACGCCGTCGCCCAGTTGCCGGCCACGGAATACGCCAACACCGACGGATTCCGCGCCATCACCGGCGGCTATCAGCGCCTGCCCCTGACCCTGGCACAACAGGCGGCCGACCAGGGCGCGCGGATCCACATGAACCGGCGCCTGGCCAAGATCGAGAAGGACGCCGAGGGCACCTACAAGCTGACCTTCATCGTCACCGAAACCAAGCTGGTCGACACCGAATTCGGCGGCGTGCATGAGGAGACCAAGGACAAGGACGGGGCGCCGCCGGAGATCGTGCACGCCCGCGACATCATCCTGGGCCTGCCCCGCCGTTCGCTGGAGTTGATCGACTGGGAAGGCTGGAGCCAGAAGGGCGTGAAGGAGATGCTGTCCAGCGTCCTGATCCAGGACGCCTTCAAGCTGCTGCTGGCCTACGACTATCCGTGGTGGAAGGCCATGAACCTGGTGGCCGGCCGTTCCATCACCGATCTGCCGGTGCGCCAGATCTATTATTTCGGGACGGAGGAGGACCAGCCGGGCGGCGAGAAGGGCAACACCCGCTCGCTGATGATGGCCTCATACAACGACATCACCACCGTGCCCTTCTGGAAGGGCCTGGAGCACGGGCCGCCCTTCGTCGGCCGCCGCCCCAAGGATGTGGCGCCGCTGGCCAAGGAACAGGCCGGCGCCAAGGGCGATGACGAGCGGGTGGTGCCGCTGGCGGAATGCGTGGCCACCGACGCCATGGTGGCCAGCGCCCACCAGCAGATCCTGGAGGTGCATGGACTGGTGGACGTCGACCAGCCCTATTCCGCCATCTACCACGACTGGTCGGGCGACCCCTACGGCGGCGGCTGGCACGAATGGAAGGCCGGCTTCCGCTACAACCACCTGATGCCCAGGATCCGCCAGCCCCTGGCGGCGGAGAAGGTCTACATCTGCGGCGAGGCCTATTCCAACAACCAGGGCTGGGTCGAAGGATGCCTGCAGACGGCCGAACACGTCCTGCGCGACAAGTTCAAGCTGGAATGGCCCGCATATCTGACCGGCCTGCCGCCGGAGAAGATCCTCGGGCCCTGATCCCCAGCCACAGCCCCGTGGGACCGCGCCGCCAACCGCGCGGTCCCGCCCCCTTTTCCCGATACGGGAGCGCCCAGCCCATGAGCCCCTTACCCGATCATTTCACCGTCAGCGACTACCTGATCCAGCGCCTGTATGAGGTGGGTCTGCGCGACGTCTTCACCGTGCCTGGTGACTATGTCGCCCGCTGGTTCGACTATATCGACGACAAGGCCCGCAATCCCGACACGCCGCTGACCCGCATCGGCTGCCGGTCGGAGCTGGAGGCCGGCTACGCCGCCGACGCCTACACCCGCCTGCGCGGCGTGGGCTGCGCCGCTGTCACCTATGGCGTAGGCGCCTTCTCCCTGGTCAACCCGGTGGCGGGTTCGTATGTCGAGCGCCTGCCGGTGGTGGCCATTTCCGGCAGCCCGGGCACGGCCGCCACCGACCGGCCCTTCGCCCGCACCTACAAGATCCTGCTGCACCACGCCACCGGCGACTACCGCGCCGACCGCGACGCCTACCAGCACATCACCGTGGCGGCGAAGATCATCCGCGACGCCGCGCACGCCCCGGCGGAGATCGACCGCGCCCTGGGCCTGGCGCTGGCCCACAAGCGGCCGATCTACCTGGAGATCTGGCGCAACCTGTGGGATGCGGAATGCGCCCGGCCCGCCGGCGCGCTGGCGGTGCCCAGGCTGGCCACGGACAACACGGCCGTGACCCAGGCGGCAGCGGCGGCCGCCGTCGCCATCAAGGCCGCCGCCAGGCCCCTGTTCTGGGCGGGTATCGAGCTGCAGCGCTTCGGCCTGCAGGACGCCTTCGCGGCCCTGCGCGACCAGACCGGCCTGCCCTATGTCACCAGCCTGCTGGCCAAGAGCGTGCTGCCCGAAACGGCGGAAGGCTTCGTCGGCACCTACACCGGGCCATCGTCGGACTATACGACATACCAGACGGTGGGTTCGGCCGACCTGCTGCTGGTGACGGGCGACCTGATCACCGACGACTATGAGGGCATCGTCGCGGCCGACTTCAGCACCATGATCGTCGCCTATGACGACACGGTGCGCATTGGCGCGGCAACCTACAGCCAGGTGCCGCTGGCCGCCTTCCTGACGGCATTGGCCACGGCGCTGAAGGACCAGCCGGCGCGGGAGCCCTGGGCCACCAAGGGCCCCGCCACCATCGACCCGGACTACAAGCCCTTCCCACCGGATCTCGTCACCTACGCCCGCTTCTTCAAGCGCATGGAAAGCTGGGTGGATGCCGACATGACCCTGGTGCCGGATGAGAGCAGCAGCATGTACGTCAGCTGCAACATCCCGGTGAACCGGGCAAACGGCTTCGTCAGCCAGGCGGCCTGGGGCGCCATCGGCTATGCGTCGGCCGCCGGCTTCGGCCTGTCGGTGGCCGATCCCACCGCGCGGCCCGTGGTCTTCGCCGGTGACGGCGGCTTCCAAATGGTGGCGCAGACCATCAGCAGCATGGCGCACTATGGCCGCAACCCGGTGGTCTTCGTCATGGAGAACGCCATCTATGGCATCGAGCAGGCGCTGACCAACTCCGCCACGTACACGGAGGATGAGCCCTTCAACGCCTACAACAAGATCCCGAAGTGGGAGTATGCGGAGTTCGCCCGCGCCCTGGGGGCCAAGGCCGCCCGGGTCACGACGCTGGAGCACCTGGAAACGGTGCTGGCGGAGGTGAAGGAGGATCGGGAGCATGTCTGGCTGGTCCAGGTGGTGCTGCCGGAACGGGACATCCCGTCGGAGATCCTGCGCCTGGCCACCAACACGCCGCCCACGCCGGGCGCGTGAGCTTCCTTTTTGAACGGGCGGGGTGGCCGGCGACGTCCGCCCCGCCTTCCGTCGCGGTGGTTGACATCTCGATCTTATTTATATGATAAAAAAGCGTCCCGCCAAGAGCGGGGCGCCCGCGCCCTTGCGGCCGGGCCTCAGAAGAATGAGCACCCCTGGGAGGGGGGTTCCCGAGCCCGGAAGTGAGGCTGTCCCCAATGCGCCTGTCCCGCCTGATGCCGTCCCCCGCGCTGGCACTGTCCCTTGCCCTGGCGGCCGCCCCGCCATCGTCGCCCGCCATGGCCGCGTCCCCAGTCCCGACGCCGGCCCCGGCCGTGCCCTATCTGGGTGCTGATCTGTCCTTCACCAATGAGATGGCCGACTGCGGCGCCATCTTCACCGATGGCGGACAGCCGGCCAACCCCTTCCAGATCCTGAGCCGGCACGGCGGCAACCTGGCCCGCATCCGCATCTGGAACAATCCCGACTGGACCCGCTACAGCACCCTGGACGACGTGAAGAAAAGCATCCGCCTGGCCCATGAGGCGGGATTGCGGGTGCTGCTGGACTTCCATTATTCCGACGACTGGGCCGATGGCGACAACCAGCCCATCCCCAAGGCCTGGGAGGGGTTGGACCAGGCGCATCTGATCCAGGCGGTGCACGACTTCACCCGCGACACCCTGGCGGCGCTGGCGGCCGAGGATCTCACCCCCGACATGGTGCAGGTGGGGAATGAGACCAATGGCGAGATCCTGCGGGCGGCGAAGACCGAGGGCAAACCCATCCGCTGGGCGCGCAACGCCGCCCTGCTGAACGCCGGCATAAAGGCGGTGCGGGAGGCGGCGGCGGCCACGGGGCACCCCATCCGCGTCATGCTGCACGTCGCCCAGCCGGAGAACCTGGAGACTTGGTTCGCCGATGCCGAGGCCGCCGGCGTCACCGACTTCGACATCATCGGCCTCAGCTACTACCGCAAATGGTCACGCCAGCCGATGGCGGTGATGGGCCGCACGGTCAACCGCATGGCCACCCGCTTCGGCAAGCAGGTGCTGCTGGTGGAAACGGCCTATCCCTGGACGCTGGAGCCCAGCAGCGCCTCACCCAGCGTGCTGGGGGAGGACAGCCTGGATCCCGCCTATCCCGCCACACCGGCGGGGCAGCGGTCCTATCTGCTGGACGTCACCCGCACCACCATCGCCAACGGCGGCCTCGGCGTCGTCTATTGGGCGCCGGACTGGGTCGCCACCCGCTGCCGCACCCGCTGGGGCGAGGGCACCACCTGGGGCAACGCCGCCCTGTTCGACTATGGCGCCCGGCACGCCGCCTTGCCCGGCTGGGACTATGTGGGCGCCACCTATCCCACGCCTGTGCCCGTGACCTTCCGTCTGGCCGTGCCGGCGGGCGTCACGCCCTATTTCTGGGCTGACTTCCTGGACAACGGGGCCGGCGGCTTCCCCGTCAAGGCCACGGATGGCGAACTGGAGATCCACACCACCGTCATGCCCGGCACCATCATCCATTATCAGCTGTTCGATGGGCCGGGGCTGGAGCATCCCCTGTTGCCGGCCGCCAAGGATGGCGTCGCCAGCCGCACCATCACCACCGCCACCACCGTGACCCAGAAGGCCGGCCGCTGATGTTGAAGACCTCCCTGTTGAGCCTGGCCGCCCTGCTGGCCAGCTCCGTCTCCGCCTTGGCCACCGATACCGCCTTCAACGACGGCTGGCGCTTTCACCGGGTGGAAAGCGGCCCCGCCCTGGGGCATGACGCCCTGCCCGCCGCCGGCTGGACCTGGGAAACGGTGCGCCTGCCCCATACCGCCAAGGTGGAGGCGCGCGTCATCCAGGCGCCGGGCCGGCAGGCGGCGGGCCCGGCGCAATGGCAGGGCGACGCCTTCTATGTGAAGCGCTTCCGCACCGACCCGGCTTGGAAGGGCCAGCGGGTGACCCTGCGGTTCGAGGCGGCCATGAACGTGGCCGACGTCTGGCTGAACGGCCGGCACCTGACCACCCACCTGGGCGGCTTCCTGCCTTTCACCCTGGACCTGACGGACGGGCTGAAGGCGGACGGCGAGAATGAGGTGGTGGTGCATCTGGACAACCGCGACAACGCGGTGACGGGTCCCAAGCCATTGAAGGACCTGGACTTCAACACCTATGGCGGGCTGTACCGAGGTGCCACCCTGAGCGTGCGGGCACCCTTGCACATCACTGATGAGATGCTGGCCGACCATGTCGCCGGCGGTGGCATCGTCGTGCGCCAGACCCACGTGGATGGCACGCGCGCCAACCTGACCGTGACGACGGAGGTGCGCAACGACGGCGCCAAGGCGCAGCACTTCACCGTCACCCAGCGCCTGGCCCGCGACGGCAAGACGGCGGTGCAAACGACCAGCGAGACCGTGACCCTTGCCCCTGGCGCCGCCCTGTCCCTGCCCGTTGACCTGTCGGTGGCCCATCCCCGTCTCTGGTCCCTGGATGATCCGGCGCTGTATGACCTGGAAACGACGGTAACCGCCGACGGCAAAGCGGTGGACAGCCGCCGGACCCGCATCGGCCTGCGCAGCATCGTCATGACCAAGGACGGGCTGTGGCTGAACGGGCGGAAGACCGTCCTGCGGGGCGTCAACCGCCACCAGGAATACCCTTACGTCGGCTACGCCCTGTCGCCGGAGGCCAGCCGGCGGGAGGCGCGCCTGATCAAGGCCGCCGGGTTCGACTATGTCCGCCTGTCGCACTATCCCCAGGACCCAGCCTTCATGGACGCGGCGGATGAAGTGGGCCTGCTGGTGCTGGACGGCATCCCCGGCTGGCAGTACGCACCCCCGGATCCGGCCTTCGCCGCCCAGGTGGTGCGCACCTGCCGCGACATGATCCGCCGCGATCGCAACCACCCCAGCGTCCTGGCCTGGGAATGCTCCCTGAACGAATCCCCCATGGCGGACGCGTTGGTGGATGCGCTGCACGCCACGGTGCATGAGGAGCTGCCCGGCCCCGGCGTCTACTCCGCCGGCTGGATGCCCCGCGCCTACGACATCTACCTGCAGGCCCGCCAGCATCGCCTGCCGGAAACGGGCAAGGAGGCGCCGGCCGCCGCCCCCGACAAGCCCCTGATCGTCTCCGAATATGGCGATTGGGAGTACTACGCCATGAACGCCGGCTTCCAGCAGGGCCAGTGGGGCGACCTGCTGCCCCAGGAACGCAGCAGCCGGCAAGAGCTGGGCGGGCCGGAAAAGGGCCTGCTGCAACAGGCCACCAATGTGCAGGAGGCGCACAACGACAACCTGGGCCTGACGGCGGTGGGCGACGGCTATTGGGCCATGTTCGATTACAATCGCGGCTATGCCCCGGACCTGGAAACCTCCGGCGTGTACAGCATCGACCGGCTGCCGAAGGAGACCGCGTTCTTCTTCATGAGCCAGCGCGACGCGAAGGCGGATGGCAGTGGCGCCATGGTCCACATCGCCACCCGCTGGACACCGGACAGCAGCCCGGACGTGCGGGTGTTCAGCAACGCCGACGCCGTGGAGCTACGCCTGAACGGCCGGCTGATCGCCCGCCAGGCGCCGGACCAGGACCGCCTGTCCACCCATCTGCGCCACCCACCCTTCACCTTCCACCTGGATCGTTTCGAGTCAGGAACATTGGAAGCGGTGGCCTATGTCGGCGACCGCGCCGTCGCCCGCCAGCAGGTGCGCACCCCCGGCGCGCCGCATCACCTGGAACTATCGCCGGACACCCAGGGTGTCGCCCCCGCCGCCGGCCATAATGACGTGCTGTTCGTCCGCGCCCGCCTGGTCGACGCCGACGGCACGACGGTTCCCACCACCGGCACCGACATTCACTTGGGCCTCACCGGGGACCTGACGCTGATGAGCCCGGACCATGTGCCAACAGAGGCTGGCACCGCCAGCTTCCTGATCCGCATCGGTGATAGCCTCAAAGGCGCCGCCGTCACCGCCGACGGCGCGGGCCTCGCGGCGGTGAGCATGGCCGTGCGGTGAGGTCGACGGCCCCAGAGACTTTGGCCCAAGGTGATCGGCCTTGAATAGGCGTGAAGTGTGACGGCGGTATTACCTGCCGTGTCCGCTATGCCCTCTATCCCCTACAGGATAGCGTGGTTGGAAGGGCATGCCCGCCCGTGGACTTCCCCTGGTAATGCGCATGGTAGGTACCGCATAGTTACAACAGTTATTTCCTGCCGGCGGAGGGAGCGAACAACATCGCCATTGCCCATCCAGCTTCTCCAGCCTAGCCGTTTACGAGGACTATAGCAGCCGTGCGGCCGACGCCCCTAAGTGTCAGGCCGCCTCCGCCTTAGAAGCATACAATCGCAGCGCCCCTTCGCTACGAACGCAGCGTCATGCGGCTGGTACTGGACTGAAACCGCCTTGTCGCTTCCGGCTTCGCACTGTGCATTCGGCTGAAGTCGCGGACTAGACCTCCCCACCTTCCATTTTCGGCCACAACTATGGGGAATCTCAACATATTATTGCCAATATACAGACTGGTGATACTCTCCTTTGCCGAGACATGGAAACGCCACCTCTCAGCAATAAATATTAACCAGCCGATCTCAACGGAACATGATGATGGAAAAAGGAACTGCGGATATATTGGTGACATTTTGCACTAGGGTATCTAAAATATCCGATCACGATGCAAAAATAACCTACAATGCATTATCAGATATACTTGGAATAGATCCAGACAGTTCAGAATTTTACTCTATGATTGTGTCGATAAGAAGCACCTTCATCAAGGTGCTTGATGAAATGAGCGCGAATCAAAATATAGATGAAGAGAACAAAACATATATTTTTAATGACTTGGAATCAGTGCCAAGAATATTCACTATACAGAATATGCATACAGTTTGGCAAAATTCGCGGATTAAATTATCAAATTGCACAAGATCTATGCGGTTTCTGGCAAACTTTAACAGAATATATGGATCAAACGAAGAAATAAAAAGGTCAGATATAGATAAAATTGAAAATGATATTAATTTAGTTGCCGATTCCATCAAAGATCTGAAAGCAAGCGCTGAAGTCGTAGAATTATTATCTCACTATATTCGGTCTATTAAGGCCATTCTCCGCTTATCTGATTGCCTTCCCGCAGACGCGATATGGGACATGGCAGTGAAATTAAACGCCGACTTGTACAAATCAAGAAATAAGTTTTCTGAGAATGAGGACACGGGCGGAGCTTTCAGTAAAGTTAGAAAAGCCGCTGCCGACCTTGCGAATATTTGTGACAAGGTAAATAGTGCCGGCAATAGCATTAGCGGATTAATAGAGAAAGCCAACCATATAGCCGGTTTCATAACAGGGTGAAAAAGGCCGGAGCAGCGATATGCCCCGGCCGGGAGGAGGTAGAGAGAGAAATAGAAACTAGGAACTTACACCGGCCCACTCAGTACTTGAACGTCACATCGAAAGAGTAGCGCTGGCCGTATTTCTCATAGCGGGCCAGGCGGTCCGGCATGTTGTCGAAGTAGAGGCGCAGCGGCTCGTTCGTCAGGTTGTTCACCTGGAAGCGGAAACCGATATTTTCGTTGAGCTGGTAAGAGGCGCTGAAGTCCAGCGTGTTCTCCGCCTCCAGCGTCGTCAGCTGCGTGGCGTCCCAGCCGTAAATGGTGGTGAAGCGGCTGTGGTACTTGTAGCCCAGGCGGGCCTCCACGCCAGCGTGATTATACCACAGGTCCACCGTCGCCGTGTGCCGCGCCAGGCCATTGGCCGCCAACGGGTTGTTCACGGGGGCGTACTCGTGAACGTTGCTGTTCACATAGGCGTAGTTGGAATAGATGCCGAAGTTCTGCAACGGCTCCGGCAGGAAGAAGAACGGCGTCTGGAAGGTGAACTCGGCCCCCCGGATGAAACCGCCACTGCCGTTGAACGGGCTGATCATCTGATAGGGGACGCCGTTGATGTTCTGGATGGCGGTCTTATAGCCGACGTTGCTGTCCAGGTATTTGTAGTAACCGGCGACGGCGACCAGCGCCTCCGGCCGGAAGTACCACTCGTAGGACAGGTCGATCTGCTTGGCCTTGTAGGGCTGCAGCTTGGGATTGCCACCGCTGCCGGTGGGGGTGTTGCCGGTGGTGTCCAAGCTGCGGCTGGCGCGCAGCTCATCCAGCGGCGGGCGGGAGATGGCCTGCGACAAGCCCAGGCGCAAGGTCTGGTCCGGAGCCACCTGGAAGTTCATGTTCAGGCTGGGCAGCGGCTCGGTATAGCTGTTGGAGACGCTGACCGGGCTGTAGGGGCTGCCGTTGACGGACTGGAAGGCGCCGCTGTCGGTGTCCACATGGATGACCCGCACGCCGACGTTGCCGCTGACCGGCACGCCGAACAGGTCGGTGTCGTAGCGCAGCTTGGCGTAGCCCTCCTGCGTCTTCTCGTGCACATGCCACTTCTGCGACAGATCCTCCGTCGCCAGGCCGGGGTTCAGGCCGCCCAGGGTTTGCTTGACCAGGCTGTCGAAGTCACCGTCAAGCAGCGCCGGCATGGTGTAGCCCGGCACGGTGAAGGTGCTGAGACCGCTGGGCAGGGTGCCGCTGGTGGGGGTCTGCGTCCAATTGTAGGCGGCGTACCACTTGGTGCGGTCGGCGATGCGCAGGCCGAAATCGAAGGAGCGCAGCACGCTGCTGTCCAATTCCCGGCTGACGTCCAGGCGGCCGGCGCCCAGGCTGTCGCGCAGATGGTCGGGGCCGGTGTTGTTGCCCTGGGCGACCGAAAGGTTACCGCTGGCCAGCGGGCTGCCGACGATGGAGATGCTGGGCGTCACGCCGGAGCGGAAGTCCCAGGTGGTGTCCACCGGGTTGGTGCTGTCGATGTACAGCGCGTTCCAGGTGTTGTCACGGTTGGCATAGCTGTAGGAGACGTCACCCGTGACGGTCCACTTGTCGGCCGTCCACTTGACGTTGGTGCCGGTGTTGAAGACCGAGTTCTTCTGGTCGTAGCGGGCGATGACGTTGCGCAGGTAGTTGTAGCCGACGGTACCCGCGGCCACGTCGCCATTCTGCAGCGTGTAACTCTTGTACCAGGTGCCGGTGCCGTCCCAGTTGCCCCAGTTCTGGAACCATTGCTGGTTCTGGTTCTCCACGATGTGGAACTGGGAGTAGAAGGCGTCGACCTTGATTTCCAGGTTGTCGGTGGGCCGCATCTGGATGACGCCCAGGGCCCCCTTGCGCAGTTCGTCGATGCGGGTGACGGCGGTCTGGGCCCCCCAGGGGGTGGGATCGGTCTTGCCGTCGCCGTTCAGGTCGCCGGCGTTGTCGACGTTGTAACCCCAGCCCTGGATGGAGGCGTAGCCGTTCTTCTGCTGCTGCACCGTGCCGCCCAGCGCGATCGCCACCTTGTCATTGATCTTGCCGACGTAGGTGGCGCTGCCGCGATAGCCCACGGGGCTGTAGCTAGGCAGGTCGGCGGCGGCACCGTAGTAGACGGCGCCGAAGCGGCCGACGAACTGCGGCCCGGTATAGTCCAGCGGCTGGATGGTCTGCAGGTTGACCGTGCCGGCGATGCCGCCGGCGATCAGGTCGGCGGATTGCGCCTTGTAGACCTGCACGCCCGTCAGCAGTTCCGACGGGTACTGCTCATAGCGGATATTGCGGTCCGGCTCGCTGGACGCGACCTCGCGCCCGTCCACCGTGCCGAAGGCCAGGCGCGGCCCCAGGCCACGGATGACGGCCTGGCTTTCGTTGCCGCGGTCGCGGGTGCCATTCAGGCCGGGGAGGCGCACCAGCGCCTCGGCGATGGTCACGTCGGGCAGCTGGCCGATGTCCTTGGCGGAGATCGCCTCCGACACCACGTCGGTGGCGCGTTTCTGGTCAAGCGCGTCGCGCAGACTGGCGCGCAGGCCGGTGACGACGATTTCCTGCAAATCGTCGTCGGCCGCCGCCTGGGCCTGGGCGGTGCCGGCGGCCAGCGTGGTGGCCAGCGCGCACAGCGCCACAGCGCTGGCGCCGCCCCGGATGCGGGCGGTGAATGGACGGAAATAGACTCTCTTGGCTGGTTTCTTCATGACCCTCCCCTTCGCGTTCTTTTGGCCGGCCCTGTCCGGACCGCCCTTATGGGTGGAGATTTTCCCCCACCCCGGCGCCCGCCACCCGATGGACCCGCCCGCGCCGGAGCGCAAACGCAATCTGCAGGGTGCGCGAATGACCGCCTGAGTTTTATCAATAATCGA